>JABBNX010000005.1:12726-59663 GCA_019352135.1 Pseudomonadota bacterium | reverse complement strand
CGGAAAAACCGTCCTTAACAAGTCTTTGGGCCAAACGTTTGCCAATGAAGCCAGTGGCACCGGTGATCAGCATTGAGCCGGGCGATGTTACCATGCAGTTTTCTCCTTGATGATGTGCCGCTCATCTGTTGACACCCAACTGAAGTATTATACACTTTTTCCAACATAAAGAGGAAATGTCAGAGTTTTTGATACCTCTTGAAGGTTAGTCAGACTCCCCACAATCACGTTGTGCTCGATTACCATTAATTCATAATCCTCACCAAGATATTTCGTAACTTCTCAGGCTTGTAGGGCTTATGTAAAAAAAACAAGTATTCATCGTTGGCAATGAGGTTTTCAACCGAATCAACACTGTAACCGCTACAGATGATAATTGGGACAGTCAAATTAATTTTTCGGACCTCATGATAAGCTTCAATACCCCCCATCTTTGGCATAACAAGATCCAGCAAAATCGCATCGATTTCATGACCGCGCTCACTGTAAATCTCAAGTGCTTCGCTGCCATGCTGTGCGGTCATGGCGGAAAAGCCTATCGCCTTCAGCAAGGTTACTCCGATGCTACGAAGTACTTCCTCATCATCCACCAACAATATAGTGCCATTTGTTTGGGCAAATGGGATTGGCTCAGTTTCTATTGTCTTAAAACAATCTGTAGATGTGATTAATGGGAAAAATACTTTAAAAGTAGTCCCCATACCCGGTTTACTCATCATTTGAATAAAGCCCTGGTGAGATTTTATGATGCCGAGTACTGCCGACATACCCAAACCGCGCCCGGTGAATTTAGTCGTAAAAAATGGTTCAAAAAGACGCTGTTGTGTATTTTCATCCATGCCGCAGCCGGTATCCGTAACCTCCACACAGGCATAACTGCCACTCTTTATTTTTGTACCAAACAGATCAGTATCCGTTAGATCTTCATCAATAATAGATTTTTCAAGAACGACTCTGACAGTACCGTTGTTATCGCCGATTGACTCGGCGGCATTTATGATCAGGTTCATGATTATCTGCTGGATCTGACTGCTGTCGGCTTTAATCTCAGGAACGTCACATTCCAAGCGAAGCTCGATGGTCACGTTTTTTTTGATCGCCGCTTGCAGCATTTTCACAACCTCATCCATCAGCAGCCGCGTATTTACATTCGTCTGTACCAACTGGTTTTTGCCGGCATATGTCAGCATTTGCTGACACAAGTCGGAGGCACGACTACTGGCGATTTCAATCTGTTTAAAAGACGCTTTATATTCATCTCCTGAAATAATATCAGCGTTGGCCATATAGCAATGACCGAGAATAATTGTCAGGATGTTGTTAAAGTCATGGGCAATACCACCAGCTAAAATCCCAAGGCTTTCCAACTTTTGTGCTTCCTGAAACTGCCGTTCCAAATTATAGCGTTCTTCTTCGGTCTTTCTGCGCTCGGCAATGTCGCGGTAAAAGCTCTGAATATATATATCTCCATCGAACGAGACTAGTCTGGAGGAGACCTCAAACGGAACAGCATGACCGTCCTTATGAAAATGTTCCAGTTCAAAAACCAGCTTTTCTCCTGACAAAATGCGGCGCATTCTTTCGGGAAATAGTCGAAACGTATCAGGTGTATCCAGATCTTTCAGGTTAAAATGCTGCATTTCCTGTGTACTGTAACCGTGCATTCGGGCAAACGATTCGTTGACATCATGCAACCTGCCGCTGGAATCTATGATTAAAATACCGTCACTTGCATCGGAAAACAACGCCCGAAAACGTGCCTCGCTTTTTTTCAACTTGTCTTCCGTCTTTTTCCGTTCCTGTATCATCTCCCATTCACGCAAGGTGCGTTGTGCGATTCGCGGCAACGTCAGGAATGTTTCCACAGACTTTACGATATAATCCTGCGCTCCGGTCTTCAGCACTTCAACGGCTATCTGCTCGTTACCCTGCGACGTCATCATGATAACCGGGCACGCGCCTTTTGATGCCACTATCAATTCACAACCATCTCCATCCGGCAACCGATAGTCAGTCAGGACAAGATGTGGTATGCATCGTTCCATGGCCGTGCGGGCTTCCGCCAGTGAAGAGACAATCTCCAGGATATACACTCCCGGAATCTCTTCAAAAGATCTTTGAATCAGGTCGGCATGATTGACTTCGTCTTCGACAACCAGAATTGATGTAGTAGCCGGGTTATCTGTCAGCATAGGCGAATCCTTTTATGTTGATTAAAACGTTGATGTTACGGTTCAACTCTGCCCATTAAAAAATAAACTCCGGTCCCTGGTGGAGTCGAAATATCACCACGGCCTTTTATTCCAGGCCAGCCAGTAGAAACCCAGATCTTTCAACAATCTGCTGAACTCCCCAAAATTCACCGGCTTGGTTACGTAGCTGTTGGCGTGAAATTTGTACGCTTTCGCCATGTCCCGTTCGGCATCAGAGGTGGTCAAAATCACCACTGGCATAGCCCGCAGATCAGCATTGCTTTTGACCTCTTTTAACACTTCCAGGCCGTCCACCTTGGGGAGGCGCAGATCCAGCAGCATCAGGTGGGGTATGGGGAAGGATCTACGATCTGCATACTCGCCACGGCCCCACAGATAATCAAGCGCAGCCTCGCCATCTTCCACATGGATGATCTTGTTAGCCACCTGAAAATCCTCCATATTGCGCATCACCAATTCGGCATGGTCGGGGTTGTCCTCTACCAGTAAAATCGTCAACGGTTCTCCATTCATGATGTACTATCCTTCCTTATAGCGTCATTTTGTTGAGCTAACGTAAAACAGAACGTACTACCTCTGCCTTCCCCATCCGACTCTACCCAGACCTTGCCGCCATGCACCTCGACAATGCGCTTGACCAGCGCCAGCCCGATGCCGGTCCCGTTACTTTTTGGGTCAAGTTTGTTGAACAGACCGAAGATATTGTGATGATATTTTTTATCAATGCCAATACCGTTGTCCTGCACAAAGAAAATATGTTTACCGTCGCCTTCCCTCATGCCGAAACGTATCTGCGGATCAATCCGATCCCCCCGGTAACGGATCGCATTTTCAACCAGGTTTTGCACTACCTCGGCCAGGCGCTGCCGGTCGCAGAAAACCGTGGGAAGATCGGACTGCACGGTAACAGTAATGGCATTGTTTTTTAAAGACCCGGCCAACTGTTCCAGCACATCATGCACTAACAGATTCATATCTACCGGACCGGGTGATTGGATAATACGGCCGATGGTTGAGAGTTCCAGCAGGTCGCGCAACAGGTTATCCATCTTGTCCGCTGCTGCGCTGACCCGTTTCAGATCACCAGCCATCCGCCCATAGTTACCATTTTCCAGGTCTTTTTCCAGCGAGCCGGTAAACCCTTTGATCGTGATGATCGGGCTTTTGAGATCATGAGAAACAGTGTAGGTGAAGCGCTCCAGTTCGGCGTTTTTAATTTCGAGGTCGGCTTCCCGTTTTTTCCGTTCCTCAGCCTCTTTTTCAAGTGTTGCTGTCTTGGCCTGCACCAGCGATTTGAGTCGGGTATTGAAGAAGAACAGCATCAGCAGCGCAGCGATTCCAACCAGAATGGAACAGGTTAAAATATAGGCGGTAGATATCTCTTGGCTGATCGGCATTCGAATGGATTCAATTGCACGGAAAACACCGGCTTTCTCATTAAAACCGCCCTGACCGGGGTAAAGCGCTTGCAGTCCTGGCGGTGCGTCTTCCCTTTTGCCATGACATCTGAGACAGTCCTTATTGGTTTTGATAAAGGGAATAGCGTAATAAAGATACTTTTGGCCACCAAGGGTAACAATGCTCCGGTACTCTTTAACATTTCGGTTCTCATTGAACATCCGGATTAGCGAAGCCTCGGTTTTGTCGGCCCTGTTGACCGGATTGCGCGGGTTGTTTGAGGCCATCTTGTAATATATTTCCGGAAGCCCGGCTTTTTTTCGTTCCTCGTTGTAAAGTTCGTGATCGACACGAACTATGAAAGTGGATGAAAACAATTCGGGAGAATAATAATCAGAGGCGATAGCGCCCTGCTTCCTGGCCTTGTAAAATTCAGGGTGCATGACCCTCTGGATATATTGGTGAAGTCCGCGGTGAGAAAGCAGAAGGTTATGTACTTTGTCCTCGGCGTCGTTTATGAAGAAAGCAGATATGGCATATTGGAGGGTCACCGCTACAATAACCATGGCCATAACCGGTAACGCGGCCTGCCGAATGAAGTGACGAATTTTTTCACCAAAGGTTGCATTCATTTTAAGGCTCATTCATCACTCCCTTTCAGGCATGCAATGGTAACGTAAAGCAGAACCTGCTCCCCATCCCGCCCCCTTCCGACTCAACCCAGACCCTGCCGCCATGCAGTTCTATGATCCGTTTTACCAGCGTCAGACCGACACCTGTACCTTCGCTTTTGGCATCCAACTTGTTGAACAGGCCAAAGATATCTTCGTGGTGGCGCAGGTCAATGCCTTGGCCGTTATCACCGACAAAAAACACCACCTCGGTATCGTTTTGTCGGCAGCCGATCTCAACACGTGGCACAGGTTGATCGCCCATATATTTTACGGCGTTTTCCACCAGGTTCTGCAACGCCTCGGCAATGCGGCGATGATCGCCGTAAACAGCAGGAAGGTCTGGTTGCACCACAACCTCCACCAGTCGCTGCTTGAGAGGCCCGACCAACTGGGACAGGACATTGGTTACCAGGAGTCTCATATCAACCAAAGACGTTGGGTTCATCTGCTTGCCGATGCGGGAAAGCTCCAGGAGGTCGTTGAGAAGATTAGTCATCTTTTCGGCCGCATCCTCAATCCTCTTTATGTCACCCTTGGCACGTTCGTGATTTCCGGTCTCCATATCCTGTCTGATCATACCGGCATAACTCTGGATAGTTATCAGCGGACTCTTCAGATCGTGTGAAACGGTGTAGGTGAAACGCTCCAACTCTCTGTTTTTATCCTGAAGTTTTTTTTCCGCCTGCTTGCGTTCCAGTTCACCGGCCGCACGCACCGATACCAGTTTCAGCACAGCTTCAGCCTGACGGGGGTCTTTTAATGTTTGTCGCCCGATAACCGCGATCAGGCCGATCGGTTTCCCGTCAAAACTCCACAAGGTGGTACCAACATAGCTTTCGGCCAGCATTTCCTGAAGCGCCGTGTCCTGAGGGAACAAATTACGGACGCCCTGCTGAAAACAGCAGATAGTATTTCCAACCACATCACCGCAGGGTGTGTCTTTGAGGGCATACTGCACATTGTCCTCAAACTTGCCATCATAATAGATCGCCACTGTCTGTGCGTTCAGACCGTCGCCATGAAGGCTGTCAATACATACATAGTCCATGTCAAGGCTCTGAGCCAGGAACATTGCCAACGACTCGAAAAAATCTTCTCCGGCATAGCGGAGCCCGCACTGAAAGATGAAGTTCTGGGCCTCTTCCATCCGCTTCCGTTCAGTGATATCCAGAAACGTCACAACCGACCCGATGATCTTCCCATCCCGGCGCACGGGATGCGCCCAGTATTCAGACGCAAAACTGGTGCCATCAGCCCGCCACAGCACCTCGTCATCCGCGTGTATCTCCTCACCCTGGCGCAAAGCCGCTGCAATGAGGCACTCGCCGACTTCAGACGATGTGCCGTCGCCATGAGTGTGATGAATAAGTTCATGGATGTTTCTGCCCAGCAATTGCTCCGGCTGTTCGTACCCCAACATCCTGAGGCAGGCGGCATTGCAAAAGGTACAATTACCGTCAGTGTCCAGACCATAGATTGCCTCTGCCGTGGAATCCAGCAAAAGCTTAACCATTGCCGAACTTTTCCGCAAACCTTCTTCCTGTTGCCTGATATCCTCCGTGGCGCGGCGCACCTGTCTCTTGAGCAGCAGGATAAAGACAAGGGCGCCAAGCACCCAGCGCGGCAAGCACAACGGTTGACGTTATCACCCAGCGCGGAATGACATTCAGTGTACCGTTGCTGCCGTGAGACCATTTCTGGCGAGTGCTGTTGTAGACCGAATCCTTCTGGTGTCGCCATTTGTCCAGATAACCGTCCAGGAGTGCCAGCAGATCCTGATTCTTTCCCTTCGCAACAGTAAAGAAAACATCAAACGGGCTGAACACGATACCGGTGGGGCGAAGGCGATATTCATGCTGCTTCGGCACGCCAAAGACGTTGCTAACTACGCCGGCATCGAATTTTTTTTCTGCTACATCCTTAAATACCTCTTCAAAGCCGGGAACTTCTACATACCGGCAACTGACGCCGATTTTTTGGGCCAGATCCATGAGACCTGCAGCATTAAAGTCCCCCTTCATTACGGCTACCGTTTTGCCCTGAAGATCCCGGATCCCGTCAATATCAGACTCGTGCGGTACATAGAGCTCACCCCATTGGCTCAGGAGAGGTGTCTTTGCATAATCCATAGGGCAAATCCAATTCATCCGATTAATTCATGGCTATCCATACGTTGGTTGTTATGCTAATTCAGCGGTGCAACAGAACGACCAATCGGAATACTCAATTGATGCCGATTGAGCCATCAAACGACCATGTTCAGGGACGTTGATATTAACTTCATAATAAATTGCAATTAGCATCACATAGTGGCAATAGGCATGCCACTTGTCAAGAGGAGATTGACAGAGGTGATTGACATGCTAAAATTGTGTTTGTGAACCAAGATAAACAGCAGAAGACAATCGGCATGAAAAATGGTTGTGCAAATCAACTACCCCGCCGCAAGCAACGGGGTATGAGCAGCAGTCCAGAAGGTTGCTGCATTGCTATATGAGTCCTTCAAACCCATCAAGGGTCTGAAAGACGCGGGTATCTCGCCCCGAGGGGCGGGGAATATAACCCGGAGAGATTTAACAACACCCGGGTTTTCCAGGTGTTGCTGAAGGGCCAGCAACAGTTGAATTTGTTATCACGCATAAGCCAACATGATCTGACTGTTTTGTGTACTATTAGTCAGATTCTCCTTGAACAGTACTCCATAGAGACATCCGCCGATTTCATACCGGCCAAACCGAGTACCCCGAAAATGTTACGGCACGTAGCCTACTAATAAAATGATTACTTTTCTGGTTTTAATATTCATTGTTCCCCTTTTTTTTGTTGGCACATGGAGTGGAGTTCCCGCCAAAATGTAAAGCATAGTACTTTATGCTACAGTCCAACAACCAATCACCTCTAACCTGTTGTCAGCTTAATATTATAAGCATTGTGACTGCGCCACTTCAGGGTCCCCCTCCAAATGACAATAGAAAGTGAAGTTAAAAGAGCTGCCCGCCCCTTTGCCGTTTTGAACAGTTATGGTACCGCCCATCTGTTCTGCCAACCTCATCGCAATCGCCAGACCAAGCCCGATACCGCCATATTTTCGGGTGTTGGAATTGTCCACCTGGGTAAATGGCTCAAAAATCTTTCCGTGGAATTCTGCAGGTATTCCGATTCCATGGTCACTAATACTGCAGCTGAACCGGGAGCCAAATCTCCCAAGCGGCTCCTCCTTAACTACAATGCGGATCTCACCATCATAAGAAAATTTGACAGCGTTCTCGAGCAGAATACCAAGGACTCTTTGGATGTAGAACGAGGGGCCTATAAGGGAATCGGAAACATCCGCAGCAATGCTGCACTCAAGCCTGATGCCCTTTTTATCGGCACTAGCTATCAGTGCCTCAAGCGCATTTTGTATGGTAACCCTCAGAGAAAATGGCTCCACCGAAGCGCTTACCGCTCCCAGTTCAAACTGGAAATAGTTCAGAATATTTTTGATGGTATTTGCCATATTCGCGGTCGCATCTTTAAGTAGGCCAACAAGCTCCCGCTGCTCGTCACCAAGATTCTCGACATCCAGAAGTTCGCCAAGGCCCATGATATGGTGCAGCGGGGTGCGCAGCTCATGGCTCGCAATTGAAAGGAATTCTCGCTTTGCCTGTTTGGCCGATTGTGTCAGATAGTGGGTCTGGACCAGTTTGTTTAAACGTAACTCTAGCTCATCCAAGTCATATGGCTTACTCATAAAATCATCAGCTCCAAGCTGGAGGGATTTGAGTTTTTCATGGTGGTTCGTAGCCATAACAATGATTGGTTTATCGCTGATCTTAAGATTGCTCTTACAGTGCAAAAGCACCTCAAAGCCGTCCATGACAGGCATCTGTAAATCCAGCAGCACAATATCGATATCCGGGTTTGCTTCAAGAATATCCATCGCTTCTCTGCCGTTGGCAGCCTTTGTGCAAAAAGCTCCTCGGCTTTCGAGGATCGCTGCCAGCATTTCAACACTCAGTTCATCATCGTCTACTGCTAAGATATTGATTCCCTTAAACATAAAAATTACCTTATAGTTATAAATTGATGGCTACAACAAACATGCCAGTAGTCAACAGAAAGAATCATCCATCAAAACAGTGCCATTTCAACAGTATAAAATTGAGCAAGCGGAGCCTTTGATTGTATATTAAACGTAAGATTTTAAAATATCGGCTCAGTTCTTGTCACAACATTCCATCTCGCCAGTTGTATGCGTTCATCTGGGCGATTTGCACGTCTTCCTCTGACAGGCCTAATGCTTCAGATTCCTGTAAAGCTTTCTGATATTCCATTTGTTCAACTAGTTCGGCTAGATACAACAATTTTCCGACGTTACCCTGGCGAGTGGTCAAGGCGCCTCTTACTTCTTCAGATAGATACAGCGTGGTTATAATTTCATCTATTGAAATGGCAAAGATTGATTCCAGAAGTGACAGAATACCGACCATGAAGGCCTGGTCAATAGAATCCTGATTTTCATTCAGTTGCGGCATGCGGTTGGCCAATTGCTCCATAAAAGCAGCACGAACGGCAGCCATTTCGACTAACGGGTTTTCCTGACTGTTATCGTCATCCGAAGCAAATAAAGCCAATTACAGCCAGCGTTTCAATTGCTGTCGCCCCAATGTAGCCACGGCATGACGGACATTCTTAACTTTGATCCGAATTCCAGTGGCTACAGAATTGACAAGCAACAGTAGCTTATATGTCAGCCCTGGACTGCCGCGAAATGTCTGTTCGATGATATCTATGTCTGCGTCCTCGTTTAATAATCGCACCAGCTTGAGTAAATGTGTTCCGGAATCATCAAAGCGTTTTTTCTCCATTACAGTCGGTTTGTCCACCCATTGTTAGGTATTATTTCAACTGTGCCTCAGAGTAGCAGGACGATCAGTCGTATATACTCATTTGGTATCGACTGAACCATCAAACGACCATAACCAAGAAAATTGGCATTAACTTAAAAGTAAGTTGTAATTAGAATTATATAGTGGCAACAGGCATGCCACTTGTCAAGAGGATATTGACATGCTATAGTTTATTATGGCTATGAACCAAGATAAACATCAGAAGACAGTCGGCATGAAAGATGGTCGTGTACGCAGAGGTACACGCAACCACGAAGCTATTATGCAGGCGTTGTCTGACCTCATAAAAGAAACGCATTTGCCACCAAGCATTGCAGATATTGCACAGCGGGCTGGAGTTGGGACAAGGACTATCTTCCGGCAGTTTGAAGATGTTGAGACTCTTTATCAGAAGATTAGTGAGCGCGTGCTACGCGATGTCACGTCGATGCCTTTTCCAACCGCCCCATCAGGTGACCTGGAGCATGATCTACGCATGCTGGTCGCTCGTCGGGCGCGAATTTTTGAGCATATAACGCCTTTTCGCCACGCAGGCCAACTTGTCAAGCATCAATCGGCATTTCTGCAAAAACAAAATGAGACGTTAACACAGATATTCAGGACAGCACTCATGGCAGTGGTTTCACCTCACATTGGAGATGCCGCATGTAACATTATCGAGGCATTAGATACATTACTTTCCTTTGAAGCCTGGGATCGACTGCGCTGTCAACAAAAACTGAACTCCGAGCAGGCTGAGCACGTTCTTGCAGACGCGGCTTTGGTACTTGCAAAGGCCGCTGTAGGGGTGACGGGGTGACGCCGCCAAAAGTGGATTCCAACAATTGCAGATATTCTTTGATGAACGTTTTGACGTATCCAATAAGCGTTCCCGTAACAGACTTGCAGAAAGAGGCAACTTCTTCCTTGACAATCGAAGCAACCATTGCCTGGGGTGAATGTTCATAACCGGCAATTCAATCCTCCCTTTTGAAAGTTGTGGCAACATAACGTCTCCAGACTACACATCATAAACCCAGACACTCTCTGGTCTCTTCAAAACTCCAAACGCATAGTAAATCATCATAGCCTATATCGAAAAGCCTCCTGCAATCACCCAGTTCCCTAAGCGCTTAGGTGCGTTCGCCTCACGGATGCTCTGGGGCGAGTTCGCCTTTTCGATGTACAAAGCTGCTATTCCCCAGGAACATCGAAGAGCTGCGGGTTGCGGTCTCAGCATTTATGGATAAATAAGATTTCTATGATAAAGTTCTACTTGGGCGTTATTAAGTGGCAACCTTCGCCGTTGTTTGAATCAGTTGGGAAGCAAGCTTATTGATGCATTAGAGTGGCTGAAGGGTTTTAAAGCGGCCGGCGGAAAACCGGGCCTGATGCTCTCCGATGACTTACGATGATTTTGTGTTCCGGCTGGATGCTAGGCACACATGGAGGTTCATTATGAACCCTGAATTTAACCAGAGAAAAGAAAACATCGCTCGTGAACCGCTGCATGAGCGTCGGCAACAAGTCCGTTACGGGTATCGGACCTTTGTCGCACTATATATCATTTTATCAGCAGGTATAATGGCTGCAGGCTACTTTACTTACCACGACTACTATAAGCGCTCTCGCATTGAGGCAGAGCGCCAGCTTTCAACTATTGCAGATCTGAAGGTGGCTGAACTGCAGGAATGGCGAAGCGAGCGCCTTGCGGATGCCAATATTCTGTATAAAAATATTCTCTTTTCCGATCTGTCACGGCGTTTTTTAACAAATGCAAAAGACTGGCAGGCTGAGCAACAGCTCCGAAATTGGATAAGTAAATACACTATGAATTATGAGTATGAGCAGGTACGCCTGCTTGACCCTCAGGGTGTAACCCGTATGTCATACCCGGCAGGGCTGCAACCGGCTTCAGTTGCCGTCTTGAAGCGGGTTGCGGAGGTGGTAGTATCGCGACGAATAGAGATTGCAGACTTCTACCGGCATGAAGTTAATCAGCGGATCTACCTGACGCTGCTTATACCAATCCTCGAGACAGCGACCGATAATCACGTAATCGGGGTTATTGCTCTGCAGATTGACCCGGAGAAATATCTCTACCCCTTTATCCTGCACTGGCCCACGTCCAGTAAAACAGCTGAGACACTGCTTGTCAGACGTCAAGGTAACGACACGGAGTATCTGGCCAATCTAAGGTCAAAAAAAGATGCAGCGCTCAGGTTCAGGACTCCTTTGGGTAAGACCAATATTCCGACAACGATGGCGGTCTTAGGGCGGACCGGGATCGTTGAAGGAGCGTCCTATAACGGTGTGCCGGTGATCGCAGCTTTGCGTGCAGTTCCCGATTCTCCGTGGTTCCTGGTAGCTTCTATTGACCGCTCTGAAGCGTACGCATCGGTAAAAGAGCAATTTTTTATTATCATCGGATCCGTAATATCCTTACTCCTTGCGGCTGCCGCAGGTTTGGCTTTTATCTGGCGTCAGCAGAACATCGGTTTCTATAAAGAGCGATATCAAGCAGCTGAAGCGATGCGTGAAATATCCGACAATTTAAATGCTACGCTTAATGCAACTGCAGACGGAATATTGGCTGTGAATGCAGAAAGAAAAGTTCTTTTTTACAATCAGAAGTTTCTTGAATTGTGGAACATCCCCCAGATTAGTATCGGCCTCGACGAGGAAACCCTGATTAGTTTAGCAATGAAACAACTATCCGATCCGGAGCTTTTTCTGAGGGAGGTACAGCGCGTCTACAATTCAAACGAATACAGTTTTGACACGATTTGTTTTAAGGATGGCAAAGTGCTGGAACGGTATTCCGCTCCGGTACGGCAAGAAGATTCGTTGTTACAGAGTCGAGTGTGGTCATTCCGCGACGTTACCGAGCGGAAGCGGGCGGAAGAGGAATTACAACAGGCCAAAGTTGCGGCCGAAGCGGCCAACATAGCCAAGAGCCGTTTCCTGGCTACCATGAGTCATGAGATACGTACCCCGATGAATGGGGTTATCGGCATGATCGATCTGCTTCAACATACCAAACTGACCCCGGAACAGCGTGAGTATGCCTTAGGTGCCAAACAGTCAGGCTTACATCTGGTGCATCTACTTGACGACATCCTCGACTTCTCGAAAATTGAAGCATCCAAGCTTGAACTGGAGACATTCGATTTTGATCTGCGTCCGGTTATCTCTGATATCATCAATCTTATGTCGCTCCAAGCACACGAAAAAGGAGTGGATATTGCGTCATCAATTGATACCGACGTTCCAACGGCGTTGACAGGTGATGCTGGACGACTACGCCAGATCATCACCAACCTTGTCGGCAACGCCATTAAATTCACCTCCAAAGGTTCTGTTCATCTTCAAATTCGGAACGATAACGAAGACGAACACTCCGTCACTCTACGTTTTCTGGTATGCGACAGCGGCATCGGCATAGCGTCTGAAAAGCTGGAAACGTTATTCGAGCCATTCACACAAGTCGACAGCTCCACCACACGCATATATGGCGGCACCGGGTTGGGTCTTGCCATATGCAAACAGTTGGCATCATTGATGGGGGGAAGTATCGGCGCAGAGAGTGCCGAAGGCAAGGGTTCCACCTTCTGGTTTACCGCCGTGCTGAAAAAACAAATTAAAGCACCCTCCACTGACGAGCGGGACGTGAACATTGGCATTACCAGCACCACAGGCAGTGTCACTGTAACTCCCCTGAACCTCCCTATCAAGGAGGGAGAAGACTCTAAACGTAATGTCAGTGAAAATGGACTTCGTATCTTGTTGGCTGAGGATGATCCTACAGCCCAAGTTATTGTGCCAAGATTGTTGAAGAGCTACGGCTATCTGGTTGATGTGGTTGTTGATGGTGAAGCAGCGTTGAGGGCACTACGGGAAAACGACTATGCATTGGTATTGATGGACTGTATGATGCCAAAAATTAATGGTTATGAAGCCACAGCCATCATCCGTGATCCTGCTTCAGCGGTACGATGCCATGACATCCCGGTAATTGCGCTTACAGGAAATGCGATGAAAGATGATCGTGGCCAATGCATTGCTGCGGGGATGAACGATCACCTCCCCAAGCCGCTGATATTGGATGATTTGCTTGCCAAGCTGGATATGTGGTTGAAGAAGTAGACCAACCCAAAAATATGAACGGCGGAGGTTGTGTGGCCTGAATTCTTTCAGTTCGGCCCTCACCATTGTCCTTCGAATTGCCGTCATACCAAACCCGCTCCCCTCTATTAGACAGGTTGCGTAGCATAGTCTCTTGTGACATTAATGGATTCCTAAAACATTCATTTATCAACTTTCATTTATCACCCTTGACATCCGGGGTAACTAGGGGTAAGTTTCCCCCCAAAATTATTTTACTACCCACACCATGCCATTCAAACCACTACAAACAGTAGGTTTATTGACCCTGACTGACGTTAAAGTCTGAAACGCAAAGTCATTGTCATGGTGTCCTAAGAACATTATTACCTACCTGTAATCCTTACAGGAAAACTTCTACTCTGAAGCATTAACAAATCATGTTGAACCGCTAAAAAAAGGAGGACCCCTGGTGGAATTGTCAACGAATGCCGATATCCAACTAGTAACATTCTTCCTGTACGGTCAAGAATATGCCATCGATGTAATGCGGGTCAGAGAAATAAGCGGTATGGTTGATATATCCAAAACAGCCAACTCTCCACCACACATTAAAGGGATCATCAATCTTCGTGGCTCCATTGTTCCCATCATATCCCTACGCAACTGTTTCGGCTTTTCTGACCTTGGTGATGAAAGTACCCGCTGTATTGCAGTGATGGATCTCAAGGGTGAACTGACCGGGTTTATCATCGACGAGATTTCAGATGTCATTCGCATAAAGCTGAGCGATATCCTACCTCCACCGGTCGAAACAACAGCTCAATCATGGATCGGTGGCGTTATCCAGATTGATGAAAGGCTGGTTATATTTTTAAATCTTGAACATTTAGTATAGGAGTGGTCAATGGAGACAAGTCAGCAAAGACTCGCACTGCAAGATGCTATGGTGTTTCTGGGGGCCATTGCATCTGGAACCGAACAAGCCATAGGTGAATCTGCCAACAGTATTTCATATCTTGCGGGAGTTAACCTTGGGAAGAAATTATCAGTAGGTATCGCGCATACCGATGATATCGAACAGGCTTTAAATTCGACCAGAGACGTCCTTGAACAAAATGACTACCTCTGGCTATTCGAGACGTTTAAAACCCATGATCAGGACACAGTCATAAAGGAAAGTGATGAAGGAACCGAAGTAATGCTGGTTTTCCGGGATTGTATGATCCGTCAATCATTGTTCCGATTTGGTCACACACAGAAAGGATCGCTCTGCAACATGATGTATGGCTTCTTTGCAGGAGCGTTGCAAAATATCATGGCCCGAGAGTCATCGCTGGAAATTATCCACGCCGGTGAGAACGCCTGCTTTAAAAAACTGATTATCAGGAGGGTGCCATGAGTAATGAAGTCACCATCAATACGGAATGGCTAAGCGATTGCTCCGGTTGCCATATTGCAATTGTTGACCTTCACGAAAAAATTCTGAATGTCCTGCAAGCCGTTAAAATCCAAAGATGTCCAGTTCTAACAGACATAAAGGATTACCCGCATGCCACTGTAGGCCTGGTATCTGGTGCTATTCGCAATGAGCATGATCGCCATGCCGCAATTGAAATGCGAAAATCTTGCGATATTGTGATTGCCTGGGGATCTTGCGCCGTATTTGGTGGTCCGGCGGGAGCTGGCAATATTCACACTCCAGCAGAAATCGGCAAGGCGGTATACCTTGAAAACAAGACGACCATATCTGCGCATCCCCCAAGTAAAGAGATCTCTCCTTTAGAGTCGGTTGTAAAACCTATTGATGCAGTAATTGACGTAGATCTTTATTTGCCAGGTTGCCCTCCACATCCTGCGTTCATCTTTGAAGCTTTAACATCTCTTGTTGAAGGACGGGCACCAGAGGTTAACAAGCGAACGGTCTGCGCGAAATGCAAACGGAAGATGGAAAAAACAGATGTTGACGCGATCAAATCAAATTCCGAAGGAATACCAAATAATGAACAGTGCTTTTTGAGCCAAGGGTACACATGCATGGGATCTGTAACCATGGATCGGTGCCTGGCCCCTTGCCCGGCCAACGGAGTCCCCTGTACTGGCTGCGCCGGGGCAACAATGCAGATACTCACTGAACCGAACCGGGATATCAGAACGGAAATTGCCGACCGAATGTCGCGTCTGACTAAAATTGATCGTAACGTCATTATAGACTCATTGGAGAAAGCCTCCAAATCCCATTATTCCTACACTATGGCTACCTCAATGATTGGTGGCAAGCCAACTTTCCATATCCAAAAATGGATTGAGGATGAGAATGCGGACTACGAAGCAGGAGAGAGCTTATGAACAAGACCATTAAAATAGATCCTGTTACAAGAATCGAAGGTCATGCCAAGGTATTCATCAACCTTGACGATGACGGGAAACTTGAAAATGCCGGACTTGTTGTCAACGAACTTCGTGGCTTCGAAAAAATCCTCATAGGCATGGAAGCTGATCGTATGCCACACATTACGGCACGGATCTGCGGGGTCTGTCCAACGGCTCATCACATTGCCGCGTCAAATGCATTGGACTACGCTGCTGGCGTTAAATCTCCGCCCGCTACAATGCTTCTCCGCGAACTAATGTATATGGGGCATATCATTCATTCACACAGCCTTTCAATTTTTGTTCTCCAAGGACCTGATCTGGTACTCGGACTTGATGCCGACCCTGCAATCAGAAATGTAGTGGGAATTGTGCAGGCAAATCCCGAACTGGCTAAAGTAGCTTTACGTCTTCGTACAATAGGTCAGAAAATTAACGAAATCGTTGGGGGGCGTGGTACCCATCCGGTAACATCGGTAGCCGGTGGGATCACATTTGTTCTTGACCAGGAGAAGAAGAAAATAATTCAAGCTCTGGTGGATGAAGCCAAGGCTATGTTACCAGTAGTTACTCCTGCGGTTAAAGGATTGCTCCTGAACGCATTGGATAAACACCCTGCCATGCTGAACGATTGGATTGCGCCGTCGTGGGCTGTAGGGACAGTAAAGGACGACCGTGTCTCACTAATAGAAGGGAATCTGCGAGCCGTCGACAAAGATGGCAACATCAAGATTGAATTCCCTGTTGAAGATTATGACAAGTACATGGTTGAGAGCGTAGTCGAGTGGTCGTATATGAAGAAAGTCCATTTCAATTTCGATGGAGAGCTCCATGAATACCGCGTCGGACCAATGGCAAGAATGAACGCGATGCGCCAGTTTGGCACTGAATTGGCTGATGCGGAATATGCTGAATTTACCAAGCTGGGTGGGTATCCCTGTCATCTGACCGTGTTCCAGACCTACGCAAAGCTGGTTGAGATGATCTGGGCTATCGAACGTTCCGACAATATTCTTAATGATCCTGCGGTGTGGGGTGAGACCAGAGTTCCGGTCAAATTCAAAGGTGGTCGTGGTGTCGGTCATTCGGAAGCTCCCCGTGGCACTCTGATTCATGACTACGAGATCGACGAAAAAGGCATCGTTCGTGCCGCAAACCTGATTGTGGCGACTCAACAGAACTACGCCATCATAAATCGCTCGATTGAGCAGGCAGCACAATCTCACATCATCGACAAACCAAACGAGACAGCCTTGCTGAATGCAGTCGAATTCAGTATCCGCTGCTATGACCCATGCCTTTCGTGTGCAACACACGCCGTTGGCCGTATGCCATTGGAAATAGCTATTACTCGTGGCGGTGAAACCGTTAGAACCATTCGGAGGTAATTACCATGTCAGTTGAGATAGACGTGCACGAGCAGTCATGCAGGGGATGTGAACTGTGTATTGATATCTGTCCAACAAAAGTATTTGAATTAGATGCTGAAAAACGTCTCTGCGTAGTTAGGCATGCTGAAGACTGTATCGCCTGCCTCTCTTGTGCTTATATATGCCCATCTAATGCCATCAGTCATGGGGACTTCCATGCTGTAAAGAACTTTTATCGTGATGCCGAATTCTGCCAAAGGATGGACAAATTCCTATGAGTGCTACCGATTCCAAGTATGTTATCGAACTAACTTCAGATGATTACCAGAAAGCCAAGATCGAGGTGGCATTTCTACTGGATGCGTTTGCCAGTACTATTGATAACATCATGGGGGGTAATACGGCACCAGTTGGCAGGATAGCAGGCAGAGATACCGCAGAGAAGCTGCCAGTCCACCTTACTGACCCGACTCTTGTAGAAACTATTGAAGTGCTGCGTTCACAGATGCAAGCTGGATTTGACTTTACGCTGGAAGGTGACAGTTTGCAGTTTAAGACATGCATCATAAGAGAAATGTGCGCAGTACGCAAAATAGAAACAGGAGGTGCTCTCTGTCATCTTTTCCACTCGTATTTCGATGGCATGACCAATGGTTTATTATGCAGACCGGTTAAATCAACGCTTGTTTCTTCCGGTGATGAATGCAGCTTACAGATCTTCGTACAATAGTCGTCTGTATAGGAAATGAGCTTATAGCTGATGATGCGATTGGGTTTGAGATTTATCAGCAGCTTGTTGGATGCTCTGCACGATTGGAATACCTTGGAGTTGGCGGCATAGATATGCTGCCGCTGCTTGAAGGCGAGACTGATCTTATTGTTGTGGATGCAGTCCAACTTGGCGCTCCTGCTGGAACCATCCATGTCGTCCCATGGGACTCATTGCCATACAATAGTACTGATATTTCTGCACACGGGCTTGGATTGCGCGAGACTATTGAGATTGGTGCAACCCTTTATCCCCAAAATATGCCTAAGCGAATTACGCTGGTTGGTATCGAAGGAATATGTTTCAATAGAACAAGAGAGTTTATGACCGCTGCTGTTAGTGACGCCATTGTCCCAGCGGTGAAAACAATACTAGATTTATTATTGCAAGGGGGCACCTAATGGATGCAACGGCGCACAGCATTATAAAAAAACTATCAGGGGCGATGATTGCAGGTCAACTAGATGTTAGAGGTGACTGTAAAGCTCTACAGGGTAAAGATGCTGAGATGGTTCAAATGTTAAATGAGATGATTGATGCCATGGTTGTGCCAATGCGGCTCGCCGGGAATGCTTTGGATGAGATTGCTCATGGTAAACTTCCCCCGTTCGTAATTGACGACTATAAAGGGGAATATAACCACATCAAACAGAACATCAATACATTGCTTGCGATTCTCTATGGCATGCATGGTGAAACTGAACACCTAATCAACAGTGTTAGAGGCGGTAAATTAAAAACTCGAGGCAATGATTGGGATTATGAAGGCATCTGGAAAGAACTGATTGGTGGGATGAACACCACTCTGGATGCTGTTATAGCTCCGATAACCGAAGCTGGTGCCGTATTGGATCGACTGGCTAAATATGACCTAAAAGCCAGGATGAACGGTAAATATCGCGGCGAACATGCTTCCATCAGAAAGGCTATGAATACAACAGCGGGATCACTGCACGATGCTATTTCACAAGTTTCAGAAACTGTTGGACATATTTCATATGTTGGTCAACAGATGACCAGAATAAGTTCTGTTGTGTCACAAGGAGCCGAAGAGCAAAGTGTTCAATTGAATGAAACCTCTATAAGTCTTGCCACATTATCTGAAAGTGCTGGAGCCAGTGCCGTCAAAACGCGGGAAGCTAATACCAATGCAAAACAGGCAACTGACGCCATTGCAAAAACAAAACAATCAATGAACCGTATGGTTGCTTCTATGACTGATATTAGTGAAGCAGCGGAAAAGACCACAACAATCGCTAACGAAATTGATGAAATAGCAAAAGAAACTGGATCACTAGCTGGGGGCGCTGTAGAAAAAGCGGCCAGAATGCGTATATCGGCAGGCGGTTTTGGTGTCGTTGCACAAGAAATTCGTAAATTGTCCAAGCAATGTATGGAAACTGCCAGCGCAATGAAAGAATTTGAGAAAAAAATGGGGGACGATCAACGCGAAGAATTCAGCGAGCTAATCTCCAACCTGATGACTATTGCCCGCTTCTCAAATCTGCTTGGTGTAAATGCTGCAATTGAAGCGGCACATGTAGAAGGGGCAGGCAACGAGTTCAAAATTATGACCGACGAAATACACAGTTTGGCAACCAGGTCTGCTGATGCTGCAAATAAGACCAGCACCATAACTAAATCAGCAGCGACTCTGTCGAGGAATGGAGTACAGCTTTCACGAGAAATTGACCAACAACTAGAAAACGCAGTATATGGAGCAAATGCTATCAGTGCATTTGCTGATGATATTTCCGAGATTATTCATGAACAGACAACAGGACTTGAGCAGATTAGCAAAACTGCTTCCCAAATAAGTATGGTAACGGATAAAAATACTGTAGGAGCTGCAGAGTCGCTAGCTGCTGCGAAAAACCTTGAAGGACAGGTTGAAAAGCTGAATAGGATGGTAAATCGCTTTAGTTTCTAAAGAAGCGAAACAAATTCTGGTCCCTGTTATACATCAAAAGAGCCGCACGATACAACATCATGGAATAAAGGAATTTAACACCAGTGCAGCCTATCGCAGCGCCTCCGCCACAACTTCTGCAATATCCTTAACCCTGCATTTGTCAGCAACGCTCAAATCCTTGAGCCCGTCCTCCATCATGGTCATACAAAAAGGACAACTGACGCAGAGTGTATCGGGTTGCAGCTGCATGGCTTCTTTGACCCGTTCCAGATTAATTCTGTCACCGGTCTGTTCTTCCATCCACATTCTTCCGCCACCGCCACCGCAACAGTAACCGTTTTCATGGTTGCGGTCGAATTCTCCCGGTGACTTACCGGTTGCCGCCGTCAGCACAGCTCGTGGTGCTTCGTAGACGTCATTATGACGGCCAAGGTAACATGAATCGTGGAAGACAACCGTGCCCTGCTCTGACAGTTTGGAAAATTTGAGTTTGCCGCTCTCAACCAATTCAGCTATCAACTGAGAATGGTGTAGTACCTCTATTTCCAGACCATACTGCCGGTAGTCGTTCTTCAGGGTGCTGAAACAATGAGGACACTGGGTAACGATTTTGGAAACGCCGCGTTCCTTGAAAAGCGCAACATTCTCTTTGGCCATTTTGTCAAAAACAAATTCATTTCCGAGTCGCCGGACGCTGTCACCGCAACACTGCTCATCCTTACCCAGCAACCCCCAAGACACCCCGGCGCTATCAAGAATGGTGGCCAGTGCAACAGTAACATGTTTGTTGCGACTGTCGAACGCACCAGCGCAGCCAACGAAAAAGAGATATTCTGTTTCGCCTTGTTTAAAGGAGCGGTCACCAAGCTGGCTGCTCCATTTGGTCCGCTCTGACGGGGCGAGGCCCCATGGATTGCTACGCTGCTCCATGTTTTCAAACAGGTTAAGCAGCTCTTCAGGAAACAGTGCTTGCTCCTGAACCAGATGGCGGCGCAGCTTGATAATTTTTGGCATCTGCTCGATCAACACCGGGCAAACCGAGGTACAGGCTCCGCAAGTGGTACAGGACCAGATAGCCTCATGGCAGATGGTTCCATCTGCTGCTTCGCCAATCAACGACAACTCGCTACTTTTACCGTTTTTTATGGCAGAACCGTTTTTAATCAGGTTGAGTTTGATGTCATGAACAATGCGGCGTGGATTAAGCGGTTTACCGGTGTTGTGGGCCGGGCAGAGATCCTGGCAACGACCGCACTCCGTGCAGGTCAGAGAATCAAGCAGATCCTTCCAGCTGAAGTGATCGACACTGCTGACGCCATAGCGGGCCCCCTTCTCAAAGATTTCCCTCGGCTGGGTGTTCGGTTTTTCAAGATTCTGGAAGTAGCAGTTAGGAATAGCGGTGAGAATATGCATATGTTTGCTGCGGGGAAGCAGATTCATGAACAGCAACAGTATCAGGGCATGCACCCACCATGAAACTTGAATCACACCTGACAGTGTTGAAGCAGAGAACCCATGCAGCGGCATGGACAGCGCCGTTGAAACCGGCCGCCATGTATCTGTCTGTCCCGCTGCGATGTGGGCAGCGTTTAGCAGAAAGAAAGCCATCATCAGGGTGGCGATCAGTGCCAAAATTAGCAGAGCTTCAAAACTTGCAGGTTTGGTGTAGTCGTTACCCAGGTATTCCGGCGGAAAAAACAGACGGCGGGCAAACGCAACGACGACAGCTCCCAAAGCGATCAGGGAAACAAGATCAAATAACAGTGCCAGAACATGATGCAGTGGCGGCGGCAGAATAGTCGCAAAGTTTAATCCGGGAATCAACCCCTCCAGGATAAACTCACCATTAGCTAGCAGCAAAAACAAGAATGCCCAGAACAGCAGGAAGTGATTGACTCCATACGGCCGTGCCAGCACACGTTTCTGGGCAAAGGCGGAGCCGAACATACCGAGCAGACGGCCGCCCGGGTTGTCAAATCGATTCTCCGCCCCACCGATGGCTACAAGTTGCACACGCTGGTAGCAGCTGAATATAAAGAAAAATACCGAAACTGAAAATACGGCTATGAAAACGCTTTGATGCAAAGACATGTGAGATCCCATACTAATTTTATGTTTCAGGCCGCTTCTCTACAGGGCTCGCAGCAGCTGTTTTTGCTCTTGAGTTCACGAATCCTCTTGATGAATGCCGGTATGATCTGGAACAGGTCACCAACAACCCCGTAGGTGGCCACCTGAAAAATGGGCGCTTCAGGATCGCGGTTAATGGCGATTATGACATCAGAGTCCTGCATGCCGACCATATGCTGGATGGCGCCGGAGATGCCGCAAGCGATATAAATTTTGGGACGGACAGTCTTGCCGGTCTGGCCGACCTGTCTGCTGTGGGATATCCAACCGGCATCAACGGCACTGCGTGATGCTCCGACGACCCCACCCAGTTCATCGGCCAGTTCCTGAAGTAGGGCAAAATTATCCTTATTCATCAGGCCGCGCCCACCGGATACGATGATCTCCGCAGCGGCGACATCAACCTGGTCCTTGCCGTCACGGTCGTTGATGATTTCCAGTATTTTAACCAGTACCTTCTCTTCGAGCGGGGCAAATGCTTCTCGAATCACGTCGCCTTTTCTGCCTGGCTTGAACTCGGGCATTTGCATGACATGTGGCCGCACGGTTGCCATCTGCGGTCGGTATTTGTCGCACATGATGGTCGCCATAATGTTGCCGCCAAAGGCGGGACGGGTCTGCATCAGGTTACGCTTGTCATCGATACCCAATCCGGTACAGTCAGCGGTAAGCCCGGTTTTGACCACGGTTGCCACCGCACCGGCCAAATCGCGACCTTGGGCGGTGGCGCCCATCAGGATGACTTCCGGTTTGTGTTTCCCGATCAGATAACAAATCGCGTCAGAATAGGGTTGGGTACGGTAGTTTTTATAAACCGGCGCATCAAGGATAATCGCTCTGTCAGCGCCATGTTCAAAGGCTTCACTGCACAGATGGCCAACAGTATCACCAATGATGACCGCACTGAGTTGAACCCCCAGGGTTTTGGCCAGGTCGGTTCCGGCCCCCAGCAATTCCCAGGAAACTTTGGCCGTTACGCCATCATACTGCTCTATAACGACCCACACGCCGCGATACACGGCAAGCATCTTCTTGATCCGCTCCGCTTCTTCGTCAAGCTCCTCTTCAACGGCGCCGCCGGATTCCTTGGCCAACTCGGCCAACAGCTTTTGCTCTTCGGGCGTGAAGTACATCTCCAAGGCGGTCGCCGGGCATATTTTTACGCATTTCAGGCAGCCGATGCACTTTGAACTTTCGATGATCGGTTCACCAGAGTCGGTCATTTCGATGCAGTTGGCCGGGCAGGCGCTTTGGCAGCGGGCGCCGCAGCCGATGCATGTGCCTTCGATCAGAGTGGCGACACCGCGTGGCTTTTTACGTTTTGGTTTCAATTCGCTCATAGCTGGTCAAACCTTTTTATTATGAGGTTGTCATACTGTCAGCAGTTCTTTGCCGAGCAGCTTGTCAATCAACAGGTTGGTTGTCCCTACCGGATCAGTAATACCATCACCGATGATTTCACCCTGATCCCGTTCAGGTGAAAATATCTTGCTGACCCAGGTCGGTGAGCCCTTGAGCCCGATCGTATTGACGTCAAGTTTGAGAACGCTATTATCCCAAACCTTGATTTCCATCTCCTCCGCTGCAATTCTCATCGGCACTACCGGATAACGGGGACGGTTGAGCTCCCGGACGACCGTAATCATAACCGGCAACGGGGCTTCGACAATTTCGTGCCGCCCTTCCAGTTTGCGCCGCACCTTGATGGTTTTACGCAGGAAATCTATGGACTCGATTTTGTCTACCAGGGTTAGTTGGCTGAAACCCAGACGGGATGCAATGCCGGGTCCGACCTGAGCGGTGTCTCCGTCGATGGTCTGCTTGCCGCAGAAAACGACGCCGACCTTGTCCTGTTTATTGAGACGCTCGATGGCTGCCGAGAGCACCTTGCTGGTGGCAAGGGTATCGGCTCCGCCAAAACAACGGTCAGACAGTAGTATCGCTTCATCAACTCCAAGTGCATAAGCCTTGCGCAACGTAGCTTCAGCATTGGGAGGCCCCATGGATAGCGCAACTGAGCGCAGACCGTAACGTTCCTTAAGCTTCAGGCTTTCTTCCAGTGCATGGGAATCATACGGATTGATGATAAACGGTATGCCGTCCCTGATCAGGGTATTGGTAACCGGATCTATTTTCACCTGTGTTGTATCCGGTACCTGTTTGATGCAGGAGATTACAAGCATGATAGCTGCTCCACCTATGGTTTATAAATCTTCAACAGCGCCTGCGCCATCTCGGCCGGGCTTGCGGCGACACTGATGCCGCACTCTTGTAGAATTGCAACCTTTTCAGTCGCTGTTCCCTTGCCGCCGGAGATGATCGCGCCGGCATGCCCCATGCGCTTGCCGGGAGGAGCGGTGATCCCGGCTATGTAGGCCGCCACCGGTTTGGTCATATATTCCTTGACGAAGTATGCCCCCTCTTCTTCAGAACTACCGCCGATTTCACCGATCATGATGACCGCATCGGTGTTCGGGTCTTCTTCGAACATGCGCAGGACATCCAGATGGTTCGTGCCGTTCACCGGGTCACCGCCGATGCCGACGCAGGTGGATTGGCCAAGCCCCAGGCAGGTCAGCTGCCAGACCGCTTCATAGGTCAGCGTGCCGGAGCGGGACACGACGCCGACCTTGCCCGCTTTATGGATGTAGCCTGGCATAATGCCGATTTTGCATTCACCGGGGGTGATGACACCGGGACAGTTAGGCCCGACGAGACGGCTCTTTTTTCCCTGCATGAAATGTTTGACCTTGACCATGTCGAGGACCGGTATCCCTTCGGTAATGCAGCAGACCAGTTCGATGCCGGCGTCAACCGCTTCCATGATAGAGTCGGCGGCAAAGGGTGGTGGTACGTAGATGACCGAGGCGGTAGCGCCGGTCTTTTCAATAGCTTCCTTGACGGTGTCGAATACCGGAAAGCCATCGATAGTTGTCCCACCTTTGCCGGGGGTTACGCCGCCGACCATCTGTGTGCCGTAGTCACGGGCTCCCTGGGCGTGGAAGAGGCCGGTGGCGCCGGTGATCCCCTGGGTAATTACTTTGGTGTTTTTATCAATCATGATGCTCATTGGTTGGCTCCTTTCACGGCCTGGACGATTTTCTGGGCTGCGTCGGCCATGCCGTCGGCGGCAACAATGTTGAGGCCGCTCTCGGCCAACATCTTCTTGCCTATTTCCACGTTGGTACCCTCAAGGCGCACTACAAGCGGCACCTGCAGAGAGACCTGCTTGGCGGCTTCGATAACCCCGGTGGCGATGACGTCGCATTTCATGATGCCGCCGAAGATGTTGACCAGGATCCCTTTGACGTTTTTGTCGGAGAGGATGAGTTTGAAGGCTTCGGTAACCCGCTCTATGGTCGCCCCGCCACCAACGTCGAGGAAGTTGGCCGGGTCGCCGCTGTAATGTTTGATGATGTCCATGGTGGCCATGGCCAGGCCCGCGCCGTTGACGAGACAGCCTATGTTGCCGGTGAGCGATACGTAGGAGAGGTCATGCTGGGATGCTTCGATTTCGTTCGGGTCTTCTTCGTCATAGTCGCGCATGTCGCTCAGTTTTGGGTGCCGGAAGACGGCGTTGTCGTCGAAGCCGAATTTGGCGTCGAGGCAGATCAGGCTTTCTTCGACGGTCGCCACCAGCGGATTGATCTCCAGCATGGAGCAGTCGCAGGCAATAAAGGTTTTGTAGAGTCCCTGCAGCAGCGAAACCGCCTTGGCTGCCACCTTTCCAGTCAGTCCCAGATTGAAGGCGATGTTGCGGCATTGAAAAGAGGTTAGCCCTACCAGCGGATCTATCGTTTCGGTGAAGATTTTCTCCGGGGTTGAAGCGGCAACCTCTTCGATATCCATGCCTCCTTCAGTGGAGGCCATGACGGCTACTTTGGAGGTGGCGCGATCAACAACCAGGCTCACATAAAGTTCTCTGGCGATGTTGCAGCTGTTTTCCACCAGTACCCGTGTGACCAGTTTGCCTTCCGGGCCGGTCTGGTGGGTACGCAGGATCATGCCGAGCATCTCGCGCGAGACATTACGCACTTCATCCGGGGTGCGGGCCAGCTTGACACCGCCCCCTTTGCCGCGGCCGCCGGCGTGGATCTGGGCCTTGACCACCCAGGGACCGTCACCCAGGCGTTTGGCCCATTCTCGGGCGCTGGCGCTGTTGTAGCAGACGTGCCCGTCAGGGACCGGTACGCCGAACTGCCTAAGAATTGCTTTTGCCTGGTACTCATGGATGTTCATCTGAATCTCCTCGGTTTATTTCAAATATGGAATTATTGTTTGGCCAGTTTTGCCGTCAGCGCCGGCACAAATTGCATAAGATCAGCGACGACCAGCACATCTGCTATTTCTCCGATTGGAGCATCCTTATCCTTGTTGATGGCAATGATAAAATCGGCTTTTTTCATCCCGGCCAGATGCTGAATAGCGCCACTGATGCCGCAGGCCACATATAGTTTGGGGGACACCGTCTGGCCGGTGGTGCCAACCTGGTGACTATGCTCCACCCAACCGGCATCAACCACCGGACGACTTGCGCCCAGTTCGCCACCAAGCGCTTTTGCCAATGCCTGGATCATCGAGACATTGTCCTTCTTGCCGATACCCCGTCCGGCGGAAACAATAATCTCCGCCTTTCCGAGATCGACATCCTTCTTTTCGGCCGCTTCGTAACCGATGAATTCAAGCGCAGCTGTTCCTGCTGCCGACAATTTCTGCAGCAGTGGAATGCCGCCCGGTTGCAGCGCCGGAAACGCTCCGGCCTGAATCGTCACAACGGCTCTGCCTGCAGCTGGCTTGACCGTGCGGCGCATCTTCGCGTTGCAACAGCCGACTTCAAAGCCGCCGTCCGCAAGGGCGATCACCTCTGACAGTTGCGCTACCCTGAGAGCAGCCGCAACCCGAGGGGCAAGATCCCACCCGTATGACGAGTGCAGAAATACGATATAGTCAGGGTTCTCTTTCTGCACCGCATCCAAGATCAATTTCTTGTGCAGGTCGGGGTTATATTCACCGCAGCTTGCCGCATCAGCCAGATAGAGCGTGCCACCGTATGAAGGTAGTTGAGTTTCACTACCCACTAACAGCATGGCGGTTTCAGCACCCAGTTGTCCGGCAAAGCCGAGCAGTTCGTAGGTGGAGTCGAGCAGCTTTCCTTCGCGATATTCGCCGATCAATAATGTTTTCATGGGGATCTCCTATCTCAATACCGCGGTTTTGTCTTTGAGTATCGCCATCACCTTTTCCACCAAATCTCCAACATCACCTTCGAGGACGATGCCTCCCCCTTTTTTAGCCGGTGGATGAAAACTGGTTGTGGTTGCCAGCGGTTCTTCCGCCAGCAGGTCGGCGACAGGAATGGCGGCAATCTCTTTCTTTTTTGCCTTCATGATGTTGGGGAGAGTCGGATAGCGCGGTATGTTGAGCCCTAATTGACAGGTGACAAGCGCCGGGGTTTTCAGCTTGACAATACCTTTGATGCCGCCTTCCAGTTCACGTTTGGCGGTGATGATGCCGTTGTCGTAGTCGAAGCCGACGATTGTGGTGGTGCAGGCAAAGCCGAGCAGTTCGGCTACGGTGACACCTACCTGTGCCGAGCCGCGGTCCTGGGACTGCATGCCGGTGAAGATGATGTCGAAGTTTTTGTCTTGTGCATACGTTGCTATGATAGAGGCGATCTGCCACGGGTCTTTGGCGAAAGCGGCAGCATCCTGGATATGGGCGGCGTTGTCGCACCCCATGGCAAGGGATTTCTTGATCGCTTCAACGACGCGGTCCGGGCCGATAGAGAGGACGGTCAGTTCACTTCCTTCTCCCAGTTTTTCCCGCAACTGGACAGCCTGCTCCACGGCGTATTCATCATATTCGTTCATGCGGAAAGCGAGGTCGGTTTCGTTGTACCAGACTCCGGCGGCGTCAGCCTTGAAGCGGGATTCCAGATCGGGGACCTGTTTGATGCAGACAAGCAGTTTCATGGTGGTACCTCCAGTAAAAATCTTTTATCCACTAAAAGCACGAAATACACGAAAGAACGTCAAAGCTAAATTCAAATCTTTTGTTTTTTAACGGTATGTTTTTCTAGTTTTGTTTTCGTGACTTTCGTGTTTTTCGTGGACAGTTTTTTAAGCTGATATTCTCTCCGCTACGATTTCGGCCAAATCCCTGACCTGCAGCTGACCTTCAGCACCGCCGGTTTTAATGCCATCTTCGAACATGGTGAGGCAGAAAGGACAGTTGGATACCAGCAGCGGAGCGCCGGTGTCGACGGCCATTTTGATTCTGACTTCGCTGATCTTGCTTCCCAGCTTTTCCTCGGCAATGATACGGCCGCCACCGGCGCTACAGCAGAAACTGTCGTAGCCGTTTTTGTCCATCTCGGTAATTGTTCCGCCAGCCTGGCTGAGAATAGCGCGGGGCGGCTCGATGATGTCCATGTAGCGGCCCAGGTAGCAGGAGTCGTGATAGGTGAAATTGAATGGTTCCGGCGCCAGCCTGAGTCTGCCGGTGGTGAGCAGGGTGTTGATGTAGGTGCTGTAATGTTCAACCGAAACGTCTAATCCGAGATCTTTGTAATCGCGAGCCAAGGTATTGAAGCAGTGCGGGCAGGTGGTAACTATTTTTTTGACGTTATAGGCTTTAATCAGCTCGATATTTTCGTTGGCAGTCATCTGGTAGAGATATTCGTTGCCCAGCTTTCTGACCGGCTCCCCACAGCACTTTTCTTCTTTGCCGAGGATGCCGACTTTTACTCCGGCCGAGTTACAGATCGTAATGAAGTTCTTGGCAATTGCCTGATTGCGCTTGTCAAAGGAGGCGTAGCAGCCGACGAAATAGAGGATATCGACGTCGGCATCCTGCTCCATAATAGTTATCTGCAGCCCCTCCGCCCAATCGCCGCGTGCGGCGTAGGTGAGGCCGAAGGGGTTGCCGTTGACTTCGATGTTGCTGACAGCGGTGCGTACTTCGTCACCCGGAAAGGCGCCTTCCATGAGGGTCAGGTTACGGCGCATCTCCAGAATTTTGTTGACGTGTTCGATGTTGGCGGGGCAGACATCCTGGCAGGCGCGGCAGGTGGTACAGGACCAGAGGGCATCCTGGCTGACGGTATCTGACAGACTGCCCTTGGGGTTACCTTCGGCCAGCTCACCGATCTGTTTCTCAATCTTCATCGGAGAGAGCGGCTTGTCGGTCGCATACGCCGGGCAACGATCCTGGCAGCGTTTGCAGGAGGTACAGGCATCGGCATCAAAGATGTCCTTCCAGCTGAGATCGCTCATGGTGGCGGCGCCGAATTGTTCCACCGAATCGTCTTCGAGGTTGATGGTAGCGATAAAGCCTTTTGGCTCAAAGGGGGCCAGAAAGGCGTTGGCGCTGGTGGTGAAGATGTGGCGCAGTTTGGTGTAGGGAATGGCACAGAAGAAGCCGAGCACTAGGGCAAAGTGCAGCCACCAGAGGATTTTATGGCTGACGAGCAGTGTGCCGGTCGTCATGGTGGTGAAGAGCTGTCCTGCCAACAGGCCGCCGGGTGAGAAGCGGGCCAGATCCGGATTCTGTTGCAGTTCCGTTGCGGCCATGCGGGCCCCTTCGATGAGGAACCCGGTGATGAGGATGGCGAAGAGCAGTTGCAGGACGATGTAGTCATCCTTTACGATTTCCAGTCCTTCTGGCTGGATGATAAATCTGCGGATGAAGAGTCCTGCCAGCATGACTATTGCCACGATGCCGGCAATGTCCAGCGCCAGCGAGAAGCCTTTGTAGAATTCGCCGGAGAGGAGGTTTATCTGTAGCAGCGGGGTGAAAAAGTCGGCCTGGATCATAACCAGCATCGTGCCGGCAAAAAGGATCAAGAAACTCCAGAAGAAGATGGAGTGGAATACGCCGCCTTCGGTGACCCGGTAGATTTTTGACTGGCTGAATACTTCGCCTATCATCCGTTTAACCCGTTCGTCGAAGCGATCAAAACGGTCAAGCGCTTTGCCCTGACGCCAGATCGGCAGGCGCTGCCAGAATCCCCTGACCATTACCCCGAAGGCGGCAAAGGCCAGGATGTACATCGGAATGACAACGCCATGGCCGATGTTCCAGTAAATTTGACGGGTTGCTTCCATAGGTGGCCTCGCGAATGAAATAATATAATCGTACCCCCTAACTACTTTAACTTAACGTTCATGTCAAGTAGAAAAACTCTTTCATTCCAGGGAGCGCGTTCTAACAAATATAAACACCGGGATCTGCTCCAGGTGACGCTTCAGAAAAGCATCAGATGCAATATGCCACGAATCAATATCCCTGCAGCCGCCCCGGCTATTGCCGGTCGGACAACCGACGCAGATCGCGCACCTGCGGAAATCAATACCGCAACCCCGACCAGATCGCATGGGTTGGTGAGAAAGCCGGCCATGCGGTTAAGTTCCAAAGTGGTTATAGCACCCTCCTTCAGCAGATTAAGGGTAACCCCCATCATGGCTGTACCGCCTGCCAGATATTTGGTGGCCAGTGGCAATACAGCCACAGCCGGGAAACCAATCATTGCAAACAGGGGCGACAATGCGGTCTCTACCAGAGCAATAGCGCCGGTACTTTTCAGGACGTTTACCAGAAAAATTGCCAGTATCAAAATAGGAATAGCCCCGAGGATAACCTGAACAGCCTCCTGGCCGCCGATAATCATCAGGTTGAGGGTTGTACTCTTGCGCTGTTTGTCAGCCGCAACTACAAACGGCTCAACAGAGCAGCCTTCATCTCCCGCCGAGCGGGCAAACAGGTAATAGGTCAGGGCAGCTGCAATCAGCCCGCCTACAAGCGAGGTCAACATAATAACGCCAAGGTTCAGCCCCACCGCCACCAGGGGAAAAACCACATTTGCCTGGGACATAGTGAAGATCATGGCCAGTGTTGCAGCAATCCGCCGCCTGGAGGTGCCGTCCTTCTCCATGATCGCCAGGGTGGCAAGCGGTGCGGCGAAACTGACAAACAGCAGTTGCACGATGGCAAATGCCCCGGCACCGGGAACACCGAATATCCTGAGCACCGGCTGCAACATCCGTGCAATCAGCGCCAGAATGCCTCTCGCTTCAACGACCTTCATCAACGCCATCATGATTACCAGCACTGGCAGCAGTACATACAAAGCCAGTTCCAGAGCGGTTCTCCCTGACAGCATCACAATTTTGATAAACTCTTCCAAGCATCCGACCTTTAGAATATAAATAATTATTTTTTAATCTTTGGAATGAAAATTTCGTCAGGATCCAGCAGCTCATGGATAAGGCGCAACTCGTCCGTAGTTGGGGGAGAGGTCTCCCCTTTAACCCGTGAAATGTCGAGATCAAACTGGCATTGCATCTTTATTGCATCAGGTGATGTGCCTAAATGGCAGGTATCAAGATACATATGGCCATCCTGCTCATCAAAACGGAACACCCCAAGAGTGCTTATTATTGCTGATGGTCCGCCACGGTAAGCGGCCCCGTAGAGCTCCCGCCGATGGACAAATTCACCCCCCGGCCATTTTTTTACCCGCCAGCCAGGGCTGGTAATGTAGCTGACATTTTCAACAAACCGCCGCTTTTCATGTACCATGATAAATACTGTGCGAGAGGCAAATGAATTAATGTCCGGGTTGCCACCACTCCCGGTCAAACGAAGTTCGGGATTCAGATAATCGCCGATACAGGTTGTGTTGATGTTGCCATACCGGTCTACCTCTGCCCCGCCGAGAAACCCCAAATCAACATAGCCCCGCTGTGCAATACTGAAAGCATCGTACAAACCGGATGAGCGGGAAGCCCCCATTTCACAGCGAGCGTCACCAACAGATGTTGGTATCTCCGGTGGCCTGCCGTCAAGAGTGCCCGCTTCAAAAATAAGTTTCAGATGAGGCGCGTGGGTTTGCTGCGCCAGCATGATGGCGACCATCGGCAAACCGGTGCCGGCAAAGACGACTTCATTGTCCTGAACCTCATGCGCCGCAGCACAACAGAGCAGATCGGCCAGGCCGTACTCTTCAGGCGATGCGTAGATACCCATATCAGTTTCCTCCTTTTTTTTCGCGGGGACTATAATTCATGGCGGTATTAGCACGGAGTTTCATCATCCTTGGCCAGCCCAGCTTTTCCAGGTAACTGATATGATCACGTCCATGAATCCACTCTTTAGCAAAGGCGTCATACCCTTCCTGAGTGCGCGTATTTGCATAAAATTCCTTCAAAAAGGCACCGTCTACATCATATTTGCCGAACATACCGGTTGGATGTGCGCCGAAAGGACACTCCAGTATATGATCTACTTCAAAGGAGGCGATGGTATTCTGGTCGGCATTGCGCCGCAGATACTCTTCCGGAACGATCTCTTCAGCCATGACTACCGTAATGTCAGCCGCCCGGGCCACTTCCGGATCGGAGTAATACTGGCCGTTCACCCTCACGGTTCCTTCTTCGCCGACCTGCTGAACGCATAAGACCGCGATATCAACCTTGGCCGCCGGAACGAGCACCTGGGAACCGGCACCGTAAAAAGGGTCTTCGGTAAACTGATACTTGTGCTTCGCAATACGTATGCCGTCACGCAGTCCGGCGCGCCCCAGCATATCGTATTCAGGATTATGGATATCGGTTCCCAGCGAGGTTTGGGTGATCGCGTACGGCGCTCCGCTGGCGGCAGCGGTAAAACGGAACAGCATCTCGGCATGGCTGTAATCTTCGACAATAATCTTTTTTTCAGCCACCTTGCGCGACAGATTGGCGCCATATTTACCGTACAACTCATGGCCGACCCAGCATGATTCCCAGATATCGACACAACCGGCTCCAACCAGGAATTCTGTCTGGGAGCCGCCATTCACCTCGATGAGGTGCAGATTTTTTCGGTACTGGCGAATCAGCTCAAAGATTATTGCCATCGGCCGACGCCAGATGGTAAAACCGGAAAAAGTGAGACGGGAGCCGTCCTTGATTATTTCGGCGGCTTGCTGCAGTGTGATGCGCTTACCGTTACTCATACTGGCCTCCTTATTAGTTGAGATTTCTCAGAATTTCTCGTGAAATAATCAAGCGCTGAATTTCATTGGTCCCTTCGTAAATGGCCGTAATACGGGCATCACGCGCATAGCGTTCCACAGGAAAATCCCGAGTGTAGCCGTACCCTCCCAGCATCTGCAGCGCTTTGTAGCAGGCCTGATTGGCGGCTTCGGTAGCGAACATTTTGGCCATGGAGGCCTCTTTGGCAAATGACTTGCCGAATTCCTTGCGGTAGGCAGCATTCATCAGCAGTAACCGGGCCGCCTCCAGATCGGTATAACCATCGGCGATCATCCACTGGATTGCCTGAAAATTGCTGATCTTCTGCCCGAACTGGCTCCGTTCGGTAACGTAGCGGGTCGCATAATCCATGGCTGCAAGCCCGACACCCAGGCCCAGCGAGCCGATACCGATCCTGCCGCCGGTCAGTTCCCCGACGGCTATCCGGAAACCGTCATTCAGCTTGCCCATCAGAGCCGATTTGGGAAGGCGACAATCAGCGAAGAGCACCTCATTGGTGGCAGAGGCGTGCTGTCCCATCTTTTTTTCTTCTTTGCCGATGATCAGACCTTTTGTCCCCGCCTCCACCAGGAAGCAGCTGATCCCCTTCCCTTTCGGCGCTTCCCTGTCGGTTACCGCCCAGGCCACGAAGACTCCGGCATAGGGGGCACTGGATATGAAAATTTTTGAGCCGTTCAGCACCCAGCTGTCGCCGTCATCCACCGCTTGGGTACACATCCCGGCCGGATCGGAACCGGCGCCGGTTTCTGTCAGGGCAAAGCCGGCGGCGGAATATTCGCCGGAACAAATTTTGGGGATGTAGGCAGTGCACTGCTCCTCAGAACCTACCGACTGGATCACTTCCGCCACCATGTTATTTACAGAAACAGTAACTGCTGTTGAGGCACAAGCGCGGGAAATCTCGGTCATTGCCACACTGAAAGCAATCACTTCCGCCTCGGAACCGCCATACTCTCCTTTGATGTTCAGCCCCATGAAACCAAGCTCCGCCAGTTTCTTCAGGTTTGCCAGCATCGGGGCCCGATCATCGCTTTGATCAAGTTCGGCGGCCACCGGCTCCAGTTCCGCCCTGGCAAAATCCCGGGCAGTATCCTGAATCAATTTTTGTTCTTCTGTCAGTTCCAGATGCATGTACGCCTCCTTAGCAGCTATGGTTCAGGCACTATGCCGAACGTTGACTAACCCAATGTACTTGTGGTTCCGCCCTGTAAGTGGCCGGACGAAAAGAAAAAACGCAAAAATCATGGCAGATCAGATCAGCAGGGCTGCCAGCAGGCCGCCGGGTGAGAAACGGGCCAGTTCGGGATTCTGCTGCAGTTCGGTGGGCGGCCATGCAGGCCTCTTCAATGAGGAAATCCCCAGGCCAGGACGCCGAAGGCGGCACAGGTCGGGATGACAACGCCATGGCCGATGTTCCAGTAAATTTGACGGATAGCTTCCACCAAAACACCACTCATGACGTGATACCTGTATGTCAGGTACTACGTAGGGGTGCTTGTTATGCAAGCAGCAGTTTCGAGATAACTACCCGTTGCACCTCATTGGTACCTTCGTAGATCTCGGTGATCTTTGCATCACGGTACATCCGCTCCACTTCGTAATCGCAGATAAAACCGTAGCCGCCATGAATCTGGACCGCTTCCTTGGTGACGTAGGTGGCCGCCTCGGAGGCGAGCATCTTGCACATTGCTGACTCCAAGGTGTAGTTCAAATGAGCATCCTTCATCCAGGCCGCCTTGTAGGTCATCAGCTTGCTGGTTTCTATCCGGGCATACATGTCGGCCAGTTTGAACTGAATAGCCTGTAATTCACTGATGGTCTTGCCAAATTGCTTGCGCTCCTTTGAGTAGGCCAACGCACGTTCGAAGGCTCCTTCGGCGATACCGAGGGCCTGTGAGGCGATACCGATTCTGCCGCCGTTCAGGGTGTCCATGGCGATCTTGAACCCCTGCCCTTCCTGGCCCAGCAGGTTCGCAGCAGGAATGCGCACATCGTCGAGGGCAAAGGCAGTGGTATAGGTACCACGGATTCCCATCTTGTTTTCGTGCTTCAACACGACCACGCCGGGAGATTGCAAATCGACAATAAAGGCGGAAACGCCCTTGTGCTTGAGTGATTTGTCATGGGTGGCAAACAGCACGCCGGTACCCAGATACCCGCCGTTGGTGATGAATATTTTGGCTCCGTTGACGATGTATTCATCGCCCTCTTTTTTATAGCTTGTGGTGATAGCGCCGGCATCACTCCCTGCATCCGGTTCGGTCAGCAGGATACAGCCGATTTTATCACCCGTATTCAAGGCGGGCAGCCACTTTTTTTTCTGTTCTTCGGTGCCGAAGGTGTCTATCGGTCCGCTGGCCAGAGAGGTGTGGGCGGAGATCAGCACACCGCTCGAACCACAGGCTTTTGAGACCTCTTCAATGACGATGGCATATGAAAGCATGTCAAGACCGGCGCCGCCATATTCTTCCGGAAGGTAGCTGCCAAGAAAACCCATGTCTCCCATCTTACGTACCAGCGCATCGGGAATCATATGATCTTCGTCGATTTTCATGGCGATCGGCTTGATCTCCTTGTTGACGAAGTCCCGTACTGTCTCTTGAAGTACCTTGTGATCCTGGCTTAGTTCGAAATTCATGGTTTACCCCTCCGTAATGGAATTTATTTACCTTTGAATTTTGCCGAACGCATTTCGATACGCATCTCCCACTCCTCACTGGTCACCAGTTGCAGACGGAGAAGACAACCATCTTCCTTCGTCAGGCACGCACTGTTTTCTAGTAGATGTAAAAGCCGCGTCCCGATTTGCGCCCCAGATGTCCGGCATTGACCATCTTGACGAGCAGCGGGCAGGGACGATACTTGGGATCCTTGAAGCCGTCATACAGGACATTGGCGATCGCCAGCACGGTATCGAGTCCAATAAAGTCCGCCAGAGTCAGCGGCCCCATCGGCTGGTTGGTGCCGAGCTTCATACCTTTGTCGATATCCTCGGCAGTCGCAATACCTTCATAGAGGGCAAAGGCCGCCTCGTTGATCATCGGGATGAGGATACGATTGACGATAAAGCCGGGATAATCCTGGGATACCGCCATTTCTTTTTCGAGTTTAGCGACCAGTACGGAGGTCAGATTGAAGGTTTCATCGCTGGTGGCATGCCCACGAATTATTTCGACCAGCTTCATGACCGGCACCGGATTCATGAAGTGCATGCCGATGACCTTGTCGGGACGACCGGTAACCGAGGCGATCTTGGTTATCGGAATTGATGACGTATTTGAAGCGAGGATGGCGCCGGCTTTTACGATACCATCAAGCGTGCGGAAGATCTCAAGCTTGAGCGGTTCATACTCAGTAACCGCTTCGACGGCAAAGTCGACATCCGCCAGGCCGTGCATATCCTGAGTGGTTACGATCCGCCCGAGCGTTTCAGCCACCAGCGCCTCCGGAATCGCCCCTTTTTTCGCCTGCCGCTCCAGATTCTGCTGTATTGTGGCACGCGCCTTGTCCAATTGAGCCGGGGCAATATCGAACAGAACCACCTGATAACCGTACTGCGCGAAGACATGGGCGATACCGTTGCCCATCTGCCCTGCCCCGAGAACTCCGATTGTTGTAATCATCCCTGCCTCCTAAACTCGTTCAAAGATTACCGCCACGGCTTCGCCGCCACCGATGCAGAGTGTGGCGAGGCCGTAGCGTAGATTACGTTTATGCAGCTCGCGTATCACCGTCATGGCCAGACGGGCGCCACTGGCACCGATCGGATGGCCGATGGCGCAGGCGCCGCCATTGACGTTGACCTTGGCTGGGTCGAGTTTCAGCTCCTTGATCGCTATCAGTGTGACCGAAGCAAACGCTTCGTTGATCTCGAACAGGTCGATGTCTCCAACGTTCAGGCCGGCCCTGGCGCACACCGCCTGAATGGCCGAAACCGGGGCTTCGGGGAAATAGTCCGGATGGAGACTGCTGGTGGCTGAAGCGACAATGCGGGCTTTTACGGTAAGATTGTGTTTTTTCACCGCGGCGGCACCGGCCAGCAGCAGCAGCGCGGCACCGTCATTAATGGAGGAGGCGTTGCCGGCCGTGATGCTGCCATCTTTCTTGAAAACCGGCTTGAGTTTGGTGATCTTTTCGATATCACCCTTGAACGGTTCTTCGTCGTCAGAAACGACTGTATCGACACCGCGAACACTCTTGACCACCGGGACTATTTCGTCTTTGAAGATCCCGTCCCGTACCGCCGCCTGGGCCAGCCGATATGAACGGATGGCCAGGTCATCCTGAACTTCACGGCTCAGTGAGTTGCGCTCAACACTGGCCTCGCCGATGTCACCCATATGCCGGCCGGTGTACGGATCCTGAAGGCCGTCATGGATCATCAGGTCGAAGATTTCACCATTCCCCATGCGAAAGCCGTTACGGGCTTTTTTAAGGAAATAGGGCGCCAGTGACATGTTTTCCATGCCGCCGGCCAGTACCGTAGCGGCGTTGCCAAGCTGTATCGAGTCACTTCCGAGCATTATGGCCTTAAGGCCGCTGCCGCAGACTTTGTTGATCGTCAGGGCGGGGATCGTATCCGGTAAACCGGCAAAGCGCATTGCCTGGCGCGCCGGCGCCTGGCCGCAGCCGCCGCTCAATACCTGCCCCAGGATCACTTCGCCTACCGCCTCCGCCGACAGAGCATTCCGGTTCAGGAGTCCCTTTATTACCGTGGCGGCCAACTGGGGGGCGGCAACATCCGCCAATACTCCGCCAAATGAGCCGAACGGCGTCCTCATACCATCAATAACATACACTTCTTCTTTCATATTTACGCCTCCAAGGCTGTCTTGATATGACAAACCATACATCCACTTTACGTTCATGTCAATGCCATTTATAACGCAATTCTATACCTGCTATTTAATCGCATCAATCATCCCAGAAAAGTATCGTCAACCGGCAGCTTACCTGTTTTTCCAGACCGGCTTCCGTTTCCCCACAAAGGCGGCAACCCCTTCTACGGCATCTTCGGTAGCTGCCAGGGAGGAGAAAATGTCATCCATGACATCCAGCGCCTGCTGTTGGGGAAGGTCCGGCAGACGATTTAGACCTTCCTTGCCGTTTCTCAGGGCAAGCGGGCTCTTTGACGCCAACTTGTTGGCAAGCTCCAGAGTTGCTGCCGCCAGATCCTGTTCCGGCACAACCTTGTTGACCAGGCCGAGCCTCTCGGCCTCGGCAGCACTGATCATGTCCCCGGTCAAGACCATTTCCAGAACCTTTTTACGCCCCAAACTTTGTATCATCGGTGCGGCAGGTCCCAGACAGATCAGACCGACGTTAATGGCGGTGGTACCGAAAACGGCGGTATCGGCTGCTACAGTCAAGTCACAACCAATTGCCAGACCAGCTCCGTTCGCCAGAGCGTAGCCATGTACTGAGGCGATGGTGACCTTCTTCATGCGTGTGAGGGTGCCGTAAAACGCATCGATCTGGTACAGGAAATCACGGGCCTCCTGCTGTGTTCTGGGGGGAAACTGGTCCAGGCCAATGCCGGTACAGAAGTTCTTCCCGGCGGCATCGACAACCACAACCAGGACATCGGGGTCGCTTTCCATCTGCTTGAGCGCTGCATCGAGCTGATTGGCGAAGGGAATAGTAAAGGTGTTCGTCGCTTCGGGGCGATTCAGGGTAATCCAGCCGATACGTCCTTCTTTTCTGGTCTTGATCAGATCCTTTTCCATAACAGACTCCTTTATTGAGAAGTTTTTCCCGTCATTCTACGAATTATGCTTTGTTTACATGTTTCTCCGGTAACGGCCACCCACCTCAAACAGCGCCTGGGTAATTTGACCGAGCGAGGCATATTTAACCGTTTCCATCATCTCGGCAAAGACGTTATCTCCGGACATGGCAACGGCCTTCAGGCGCTCCAGTGCCTGCAACGCTTCAGTGCGATTTTTCTCCTGAAATGCTCTCAAATTGTTAATCTGCTGTTCTTTCTCTTCAATAGTGGCCCTGGCGAGTTCACCCGGAATCCCGAACCCCTCTTCATCAGAGCGGGGATTGAGGAAGGTGTTGACCCCAACAATCGGCAGCTCGCCGTTATGCTTTTTGTGTTCATACAGCATGGATTCGTCCTGAATCTTACTGCGCTGATACTGGGTTTCCATGGCCCCCAGCACGCCGCCACGATGATCAATGCGTTCAAATTCGAGCATGACCGCCTCTTCCACCAGATCGGTCAGCTCTTCAATAATAAACGAGCCCTGAATCGGGTTTTCGTTCTTTGCAAGACCGAACTCTTTGGTGATAATCATCTGGATTGCCATGGCCCGCCGCACTGACTCTTCTGTAGGAGTGGTCACCGCCTCATCGTAGGCGTTGGTATGCAGCGAGTTACAATTATCATAGATCGCTACCAAGGCCTGCAGAGTGGTACGGATGTCGTTGAAGTCCATTTCCTGGGCGTGCAGCGAACGTCCAGATGTCTGGATATGGTATTTGAGTTTTTGGCTGCGGTCATTGGCGCCGTATTTTTCCCGCATAGTCACGGACCAGATACGCCTGGCCACCCTGCCGATGACGCTGTATTCAGGGTCTAAGCCATTGCTGAAAAAGAAGGAAAGATTCGGGGCAAAGTCATCAATATCCATACCTCTGGCAAGGTAATATTCCAGAAAGGTAAAGCCATTAGACAGGGTCAGGGCCAACTGGGTAATAGGGTTGGCACCTGCCTCGGCAATATGGTAGCCGCTAATCGAAACAGAGTAGTAGTTGCGCACCTTTTGTTCAATAAAGTATTGCTGTATGTCCCCCATCATCTTCAGGGCAAAGTCTATTGAAAACAGACAGGTATTTTGTCCCTGGTCTTCCTTGAGAATATCAGCCTGTACTGTGCCACGGACGTTTTGCAGCGTATCCGCCTTGATTTTCTGATACTCGGCCTCATCCGGCCCACGCCGCTGTTGTTCTGTGAAACGTTCGACCTGCTGATCAATGGCGGCGTTAAAGAACATGGCCAGCATCATCGGCGCCGGACCGTTAATGGTTATAGAGACACTGGTTGACGGCGCGCAGAGATCAAAACCGGCAAACAGCTTCTTGATATCGTCGATAGTTGCGATTGACACCCCGCTTTCACCCACCTTGCCGTAGATGTCAGGCGGATAGTCCGGGTCAGCGCCGTAGAGAGTTACGCTGTCAAAGGCGGTTGAGAGCCGTTTTGCGCCATCGTCCTGACAGAGGTAGTGAAAGCGTTTGTTGGTCCGCTCAGGGCTTCCCTCGCCAGCAAACTGACGTTTAGGATCTTCCTCAGCCCGTTTAAAGGGAAAGACTCCGGCGGTGAACGGGAAAAACCCCGGCAGGTTCTCCAGCATACGCCACCTGAGTATCTCGCCCCAGTCATCAAAACCGGGGACAGAGACCCTAGGGATGCGTGTGCCGGAAAGGCTGGTGGTAAACAGCTCGGTGCGGATCTCTTTATCGCGAACCTTCGTTATCAAAGCTTCCTGACGATAGGACCGTTTCAGCTCATCCCAGCATGACAAAAGCTGACGCGGCTCTTCATGGAGCCTGGCATCATTGGTCTGTGCCAGACAGGCCACCTCCAGCGCTGCGGCTGAACCCTCTTCCAACATCCCCTGTACCGCTTTCAGCTGATACAACGAGCGGGCAACAACACACTGTTGGACAACGGTCTTGCGGTAACTACGCACGGTTTGGGCGATTTCTCCCAGATAGTGGATACGGTCTGCCGGAATAACGGTTTTGCTCAGGCTGTCACGTTCTCTGATCACGAGCCCGGATTGCCAAGCACTCCCTTTTTTCTCGTTCAGTTTGCTGAGCAAAGCAAGGTACAGCACTGATGTCCCCGGGTCGTTAAACTGGGAAGCGATAGTGCCATAGACCGGTATCTGCTCGTCTGGCACATCAAACATGACCCGGTTGCGCCGATACTGTTTTTTGACGTTTTTTAAGGCATCTTCAGAACCTTTTCGGTCAAATTTGTTAATGGCAACCAGATCGGCAAAATCAAGCATATCGATCTTTTCCAGCTGTGTCGGGGCACCGAATTCAGAGGTCATCACATACAGGGACAGGTCACAAATAGTTACTACCGAGGCATCTCCCTGGCCGATACCGGAGGTCTCAACCACAATCAGGTCAAAGCCGGAGGCCCGAACCACATCGAGCGCATCCTGTATCGCCGCGGAAAGTTCGGAGTGTGAGTCCCGCGTCGCCAGCGACCGCATGTAGACCCGCTTGCCGGTGATGGAATTCATACGGATACGATCTCCCAACAACGCGCCGCCGGTTCTCTGACGGGATGGATCAACCGCCAGAATGGCGACACTCTTTTCAGGGAAGTCATGAAGGAAGCGTAGCACCAACTCATCACTCATGGTACTCTTGCCCGCGCCGCCGGTACCGGTAATCCCCAGCACAGGCGTTTGTTTTCCCATCTCTTTTACTCTCTCACGTAACGTGCCATACCCCTCATCGCTGCCGCAATGTACCGAATCCTCAGCAAGGGTAATGATGGTATTGATGGCGCGAATATCCTGATTTTTCAACTTTTCCAATTCTTCTTCCGGGTCACGCCCAAGACTGAAATCACACTGCTCAAGCATGAAGCTAATCATCCCCTGCAGACCCATGCGTCGGCCATCCTCAGGTGAAAAAATTTTGGTGACTCCGAACGCCTCAATCTCCTTGATTTCTTCAGGTACAATCACACCGCCGCCACCGCCAAAGACCTTGATATGACCGGCCCCACGTTCCCGCAGCAGATCCATGGTGTATTTGAAGAAGGCGACATGCCCCCCCTGGTAACTGCTGATGTTGATGCCGTGGGCATCTTCCTGGATAGCAGCGGTCACAATCTCATCAACAGAGCGATTATGCCCCAGATGGATGACCTCCGCCCCGGAGGCCTGAAGAATCCTGCGAATTACATTTATGGAAACGTCATGACCGTCAAAGAGGCTGGTGGCGGTAACAAAACGCAGTTTATGTTTTGGTTTGTATGTTTCAATAGCATCCTGCATGGTGGTTCCTCCTCGGTAACGGGTAATTATTCGACCAGGGTAAACTCCCAGGCGCACCAGTAATCTTCAGGGTGCGGATCCGGCGGACAAGCGATACAACGGGTGCTGAAACGTGGATCAATGGTCTTGGCAAATTCGCCATATTCGACAATACCAACCGATTTGCAGGGGTGATCCGCCAGTCCTTTGCGCTTGCGGGCGGATTGAACACGGCAGTCAAGCATTTTGAAAACGACTCGTGTATCCGTTACCTCAGAACTTTCCTGCAGGTTCAAGCGGGCATAGAACCGATGCTTAAGGCATTCCACCAGTGCCGGAATTCCTCCACCAGGCTTCATTCCCAGGCGCTCCATGATCCGTTTTGCTTCAATAACGGTAAAATAGCGCCATGCCTCTATGTCGGCGTCCACAGCAACGTCCATACCATAGCGCTTCTCAATCGCCTGAAACCAGAGCCCGTCATGGGCCAGCCAGTTTTTGGCGTCATCGACAATAATCTTGACCAGTTCTTCCTTGCTCAGGTTGTACAGAAGGCTGACGCCTTCATCACCGACACGTTCCACGTTTGACATGATTTGATCTCCTCTTTATGCGTAGCGCGTACGGGAGGTGCGGCAAATACCGCTCGCACTGGTCGATATACAGAAAAGGGTATATAGCGTTTACGCATATGTCAATGCAAAAATTAACTCTGTTATTTTAACACATCAAATAACTATGACAAACTTACATAATTAGCTAATAGTACTACTATTATTTAATATAACGTGGTTATTCATTATCAGACGCACAACTGACTTGATTTTTATGTAGCATTTAATTCACGTCAACGTCATAATAACAGCCATTGCGTCTATGGAGCAATACAACGAAGATACATTTGCGAGGGCTTTATGAACGATTCAACAATAGAATCTGATGACATTATGACCATAGGCGAGCTTTGCAATGAATTGGGAATTTCTACCCGGACTTTGCGCTACTGGGAAGAAGAGGGAATTATAGAATCTGTTGAACGGCTCGACCGTGGCAACCGTGGCTACGACTCGTACATGGTGCGCAGGATCAAATTCATCCTGAAGTTGAAGGATTTGGGCCTTACTATCAAAGAGCTCCAGAATCTCTATAGGGTCTACGGTGATGCAAAGAAAACCGACCAATTAATTCCGGAGCTTATTAACATTCTTGATGTGCATATTGATTTGATTGATGACAAGGTCGCTAAACTCTCTTCCTTGCGCAAGGAAATCGTTGAGTATCGACAGAAAATGTCAACAAAATTGCGTGAATCAGCCGGCTGTTGAGGAGTGCCAGACGCTGGTAATTTCGGGTAACCCTGCCGTCCACCATCAAACCTGACTAACAATCCTCCCGCAAACGGTGTAAAAATTTTCCGCTGTTTACTCGACCCACTGTTGTTGGCGCCCCCTACAGTCTGTATTTCTCCTCCATATAACGGCACCGTGAATATGACTGCCCAAATATTCTTGACAATATAAAGATGTTTCCTTATAAGTATAGTTGACATTAAGGAGAAGTATGAGATTAAGCAATGAAGAACATATGCAGATAAGCGACTTGGCCGAGGAATTGAACATCACGACACGGACAATCCGGCTGTATGAAAAGATGGGGCTTGTCGAACCTCCCAAGCGGACAGAGGGTAAGGTACGATATTATGAAAAGGGAGATATCAAGCGTTTTAAATTTGTACTGAAGGTAAAGGAACTGGGGCTGTCTCTTGAAGAGATGAAGGAACTGGCTGACCTGTTCGACAAGGAGCAGAAGGTCCCGGAAAAGATCATGCCGCGTCTGATAGAACTGCTTGGCACGCATTTAAACAGCATCAAACAGAAGGTTGCAACCCTCCAGTCCCTTGAAAAGGATATCACGGCCTATCGTCAAAGAATTGTCGATGAATTCAATCTTATTAAATAGCCACAGTACCCACGTTGTATTTTTATTCACCAGCGGCAACAGGTCACAAGATCAACTTAACGCAATGTCGCCCATCCTTTTTGCCTCGGTACATTATTTCATCCGCACGGGCAATATCGGTACGACCTGACTAATTGAATCGTAAAAAATCCGGTTTTCTCCGCTGTATGAAGGCCTGCAGCGCCTCGGCCGCTTCAGGTGACTTCAGGCGGACCGTGAACTGTTTCCCCTCTTCGGCGATGGTTTCCTGCAATTGTACGGTATAATCACGCTTTAACAGCTCCTTGGCCAGACGCACGGCAGCCGCCGGTTGGGCTGCCAGCTGCAGCGCCCTGCTCCGGGCTAAAGCCAGCACATCGCCGTCCGGACAGACCTCGGTAACGATCCCGACGCGCTGCGCCTTCTCCGCATGGAATGCCTCACCCAGAAGCAGGAGTTCGGCAGCTCGTTGGTGTCCCATTATCCGTGGGAGGAGAAGCGTTGAGCCGGCCTCAGGACAGAGCCCCAGGTTAACGAACGGCATCTGGAAGGTGGCGCTTTCCCCAACATAGACCAGATCGCAGTGCAGCAGCATCGTGACGCCGATCCCGACCGCCAGGCCATTGACCGCTGCCACCAGCGGTTTGCGCGTTTCGCTGATCGCGCTGAGAAACTGCATGACCGGACTTTCCGGGCCGGTCGGCGGCGCAGAGAGAAAGTCGGCCAGGTCATTGCCGCTGGTGAAGCATTCATCGCCACCGCTGATCAGGATTACCCGGACGGTGTCATCACGGTCTGCCGCCCTGAGATTATCCGCCAGAGTCTGGTACATGGCGAGATTCAAGGCATTTTTTTTGTCCGGCCGGTTGATGCGCAGGGTAAGGATGCCGTCACTTGTTTCGCTCTGGATCTGATCGGTGCTGTTCATATCGACAGGTACTCCTTTATCGGCAATTGTCACGCCATTGCCTTTATGGTTTCGGGCAACGGTATCGCTACATTCTTGATGCTGTCAAAGCAGACCATTGTCGTGCGGGCGGTGGCGTAGGTTTTCTCGTGATCGTTATGGATCCGGTACTCCAGTTCGAAGCTCGAACGCCCCGTTTTGGCCACCCAGAGCGTAACGATGACCTCGTCGTAGAGCATGATCGGGATCTTGAAGTCACACTCCGCCCGCGCGACGACGGTGAAAATCCCCTGTGCCGTGACCTCTTTGAAGAAATCATGAAACAGCTTGACCCGTGCCGTTTCGAGGTAGGTGAAGTAGACGGCGCTGTTCACGTGGCCATAGGCGTCAAGGTCGGAAAATCGCAGTTCAATGGGAGTTGAGTAGGTCTGTGCCATAAGAGGTGACTCCTTGCCGATTAATTGCCGAGCATACCACTCTTCAGTGACGCGTCAGCCGGCTTGTCACCCAGATATATGGCAAGAACCGCCCTGCCGAGCTTTGCAGACATGACAGTGCCAAGATGCCTGCCGTTATGGCTGACTGAAACGCTGCCATCAGCCCCGATAGCCAGGTCAACGACATCACCATGAATAAAATCAGCGGTGAATAACCCGAGGAATTTCTTCACTTCGGCGGATCCGGCCAGGTCGGGTGAGTTGTTCCTGAAACCTTCGTTGAAGGCTTCGATGATTTTTTCCTTGTCGACCTTTGAATGCAGAAAGTTCATCCTGATCAATTTGTTGCCGTTGTCACCGTATGCTTCTGCCGCGCTGGCCAGGTGCCTTGCAGCGTACAGAGAACCGATGTAGATCTTGAAGAAAAACTTTTTTCTGATTCCGTATCCATTCAATTTCAACTGCTGACCATTAACAGTTACCGACTGAGCCACCTGCACCCCGGCTACTTCCACGGCGGACGATTGATTTGCAAAGAGCAGGGTCAGAACAACTGCTACAAACAGATTCTTCATAATTAATCCCCTTGGTGCGTAAGTTCAGCAGATCTCACGACCGGCCGTAAAACCTTGATGGATAGCGTCGATCACCATGGCTGGCTGAACGGCGTCCCCCACAATACGAAACGGAATACCGCTCGTTTCAACCATTTCCCGGAGCGAATTATTGGAGCGCGTGCCGACGGCAAGCACGACAGAGTCGGCCGGAATATCTTCGAGCACTCCATCGCACTCGATTCTGACGCAATCCGGCATAATTCCAATGACCTTTGCCGTGGCCCGGGTCGTGACGCCATACCGCTCCACATCCTGCATCATCCCCCAGCGGGTGCTCTTGCCGAAGTTTTTGCCCAGTTCTCCCAGCATTTCGATCACGGTGACCTCTTTGCTGCCGTGTGTGGCCAGTTCATATAGAGCTTCGACCGACTCGGCCTCATGAACCAGCAAAAACTTGAGCGCTTCACCGGAAAGAGTGCCCTTCTCCGCCAGCAGCAGTGCCGTTTCGATTCCGACCGCACCTCCACCGATTACAACCACGTGCTTTCCTGTTGTGACAGACTCAGTCAGCACGCCCCAGGCCTGAACGACGTGTGGCAGATCAGCACCCGGAATGGCGGGTGCGATAGGCAGCCCGCCTGAAGCGAGAATTAACGCGTCAGGATGTACAGTTTTCAAAAGCTGGTCATCGACGCATGAATTGAGCACGACGGTAGCGCCGGATAATTTCACCTGTCGCTCCAGATCTGCGGCCAGTTCGATAAACTCTTCACGCCCTGGAGGCGCGCCCGCAAGAAGGAGCTGTCCACCGAGATGGTTGCCAGATTCATGGAGCGTCACACGGTGACCCCGCTCTGCCGCTGATATGGCCGCGCTCATTCCGGCAACACCGCCGCCGACAATGGTGACGTTCAATGGAGTATCGGCCAGGGAAACCGCTCGAGAACGCTCATACCCGGCGCGCGGGTTGCAAAGACATTCCACCGCTTTCATCTTGAAAAGGTTGTCGAAACACCCCTGCCCGCACGCCACGCAATGAACGATGTCTGCCTCATGGCGACTGCGGGCTTTCTCCGGGAAGTACGGATCGGCGATCAGCGCCCTTCCGACCGCCACCATGTCACAGTAACCGTCTGCGATCATCTCCCGGGCCAGATCCGGATCATTGATGCGGTGGCTGGCAATGACCGGTATGTCGACCAGTTTCTTGATGCCGCGCGCCAGATAGCCGAAGACG
>JABBNX010000005.1:0-12716 GCA_019352135.1 Pseudomonadota bacterium | reverse complement strand
AGACGGTGCCGGTGATTTGCTTGCGATCGCCATGCCAGATAGCCGAAGACGCCGCGCGGCACTTCGGTGACGATCTGCGGCACCTGCGCTTCATGCCAGCCGACATTGATGCAGAGCGCACTCACCCCGGCCTCTGCCAGCCTCAGCGCATAATCCTGCAATTCCGCGCGGCTGGAGCCACCCTTCATGAACTCGTTGCCGTTCATCCTGACCACCAGCGGAAACTCCTCGCCGACAGTTGAACGGACCGCTGCAATGACTTCCAGACCGAAGCGGATACGATTGTTAAAGTCGCCACCGTAGCGGTCGGTCCGTTTGTTGGTGAGCGGGGAGAGGAATTCGCTGATCAGGTAGCCGGTGCCTGACAGTATTTCGACCGCATCGAAGCCTGCTTCTTTAACGCGACGCGCCGCCTGGGCAAATGAGTCGATGATCTCCTCTATTTCGGGAATCTCCAGCTCATGCGGGGTCTCTCTTGTCAGACGGGATGCAATTGCTGAGGGTGCCACCGGCTGTTTGCCGCCGGTCAGCATCGAATGATTGTACCGCCCGGCGTGGTTCAGCTGCACCGAGGCACGGGCGCCGTTGTCTCGGATCGCGGTCGCCAGGCGGGTCAGGCCGGGGATGTAAATATCCTTGTGGGCACCGATGTTGCCGGGGTTGCCGGAAAGTTCATCGACGGTGGCATACCCTACGGTGATCATGCCGGCGCCGCCGCGAGCCCGTTCGGCGTAGAAATCAACCAAACGGTCGCTGACCGCATAATTACCGGCCATATTCAGATGCATGGCCGGCATGAAGATGCGGTTCTTGACCACCATGCGGTTGATGGTTATCGGTTCAAAAAGCGGGTCGATCATGGTTTCTCTCCCTTCTGCACAACGGCCTCATACCGATCACTTATCGCGTCATACAGCCCGATCTGTTCCAGTGACGCCTTGAGCAGAGCCGGATTTTCGAGAAAATCCAGCATGAAAACGATCTCTGAAACTTTCAGATAGATAAAAAACGGCTCGGTCAGCCTCCCCTTGAAGAGCTGATCGACGATATCGCTCAGAACCAGCCCTCTGAACGGCTTCACCTGTACAACGCGTTCGAGCAGCGTCTTGACGTAGTAGAGAACCGCTTCATCAACTCCGGATACATACTGGCGGTGTCCCGGCATGATGCGCCGTCCGCGCAGCTGTGCCAGGTTGAGCAGGGAGCTGCAGTAGGCATCATAGTTTCTGAAACGCCCGGCAACGTTTTCCAGATCAATATCAAGAAGCGGTGCCTGGAAGATATTTCTGAGAAGGACGTCGCCGGTCACCGCCGACTCTCCGACCAGATACACCAGGTCGCTTTGGGAATGCCCCGGACAGGCCAGGCAGCTGATTCCGAGCCGGGACAGTGCCGGCGCTTCCTCGGCAATCCGGAAACGCTCCGGTGTGGCCGGGAACACCTTGTTCCGTTCGAAAGACTCCCGCAATTGGTCGGAAAAATCTTCTCCAAAACCGTATCCGGTCAATAGTTCACCAATCCGCTCCATCCGCTCGGCGTGCCGTTGAAATTTGATCGCGTCCCGCCGCGGGATGAATACCACGGCGTCACTGTTTTGAAGGATGTAGTTGGCCAGACCGTAATGGTCAACGTGGCAATGGGTGATGAACAGATATTTCAGACGCGTGAGGTCAACGTTATCTACCAGATATGCTTCACCCTCGGGAGTGGGCGGACCGGTATCAAACAGCACAAGCCCGCCGTCAAGCTCGGTGCTGTAGAAGTGGACTTCCCCTACCATATAGGGGGTCTGTACGGTGTACTGTTGCATGCTGCTCCAGGGCGGGGCGGCCACAATGGCCGCCCCGATGCGTTTAAAAAATATACTTCTCCGCTTCGATGGCGGCTGCCGCCAGTTGGCGTTTTGCGGTGAGCAGTCCGGTCGCGTCGTATTTGGTAAACCTGCGGATACCGGCCAGCAGCATGGTCAGGGTATCTCCCTCCTCAATGTAGTAGGCTGCCCGGCGCGCGGCGGAGGCCGCTTTTTCGGTGCCGTTAAAGGTGAATACCTTCACTGCGGCGCTGACGGAGAGTTGTCTGCTCTCGCTCAATTTCGGCAGGATCTTCTCGGCACGCAGCACGGCGCTTTCAATGGCAAAGATGTTGATCGCCAGATCAGCGACCGCCAGCAGAACCTCCTGCTCGTCCTTGATCTTGTCCATGAATTTCTGCACGCCGCTGCCGGCCAGCACCAGGAAGGCCTGTTTCAGATTGGCGACCAGAGCTTTCTCCGCCGCAAAGGGGAGAGAATCGTCACGCTCGTCAAAGGATGGCGACATGAGTGATTCAAAGGCCTTCATCGCTTCTTTCTGGAGCGGGATTTCCCCCTTCATGGCGCGGCGGAGAATAATGCCGGGGATCAGCAGCCGGTTGATCTCATTGGTTCCCTCCCAGATCCGGTTGATCCGCTCGTCGCGATAGTATCCCTCAGCGGCGTATTCCTGAATGAAACCGTAGCCGCCATGAATCTGGACGACCGCATCCACGACATCAGCCAGCACCTCGCTGCAGAACACCTTGGCGATGGCGCATTCGACGGAATACTCTTCAATCCCCTGCTGATAGGTTTCATAGTAGTTTGCCGTACCTTTCGGCAGGGTGGCAAGACGGTCGTCGATCAGCCCGGCAAGGCGGTAGACGAGCGATTCCGACGCAAAGATCGCGGCGCTCATGTCGGCAATCTTTTCCTGGATGGCTCCGAATGTGCCGATCGTTACGCCGAAGGCTGTGCGTTCGTTGGCGTATTTGATTCCGGTGGTAAGTGCAATCTTGGCGGCACCGGTGACAGCAGCCCCCAGTTTAAAGCGCCCGACGTTGAGAACGTTGAAGGCGATCTTGTGCCCCTTGCCGATCTCCCCCAGCAGGTTTTCCACCGGCACCTTCGCGTCCTCCAGGATGATCTGGGTGGTGGACGACCCTCTGACTCCCATCTTGTTCTCTTCCGGCCCGACACTTAAGCCCTCGGTACTCCGCTCGACCAGGAAGCAGGTGAAGTGCTGCTTGTCGATCTTTGCAAAGACGGTGTAGAGATTGGCGATGCCGCCGTTGGTGATGAACTGCTTGGTGCCGTTGAGGATATAATGCGTGCCGTCGGCGGAGAGGGTGGCGGTCGCCGCCGCCCCGAGTGCATCGCTGCCGGAGCCCGGCTCGGTCAGGCAGTAGGCCGCAATCCACTCACCGGAAATTATCTTGCCGAGATATTTTTCTTTTTGTGCCTTTGTGCCGTAATAGACGAGTGGCAGTGTACCGATGCCGGTATGTGCTGAATAGGTCACCGAAAACGAGCCCGCCAGGGCGAGCTTTTCCGCCGCCAGCATGCTGGTGCCCTTGTCCAGTTCGAGTCCGCCATACTCCTCCGGGGCGTCGATCATGAGCAGGCCAAGGTCACCGCATTTTTTCATCAGCTCGACCGTCAGCGGCAGATTGTGATGCTCGATCTCCTCGCGATGCGGGAGTACCTCATTCAGAACGAACTGCTCGGTGGTATCACCGATCTGTCGCTGTTCATCAGTGAAATCCTCCGGCGTGAAGACATCATTTTTATCAGCGGCAGTGATCAGATATTCGGCACCTTTAAATAGTTTCGCAGCCATGGTTTCACCTCGTTTTGTGTATTTTTGTTTTAGTCTCCCCCTTAATAAAAGGGGGGGAGCCAAGCTCCCTACATCTTCTCAAAAATCCCGGCGGCACCCATGCCGCCGCCGATACACATCGACACGATGCCGTAGCGGGTATCGGTGCGCTGCATCTCCTGAAGGATGCTGGCGGTCAGTTTGGCTCCGGTACATCCTAGCGGGTGGCCAAGAGCAATCGCCCCACCGTTTACGTTGACTTTGGATGGATCAATACCCAACTCCTTGACGCAGGCCAGCGATTGGGCCGCGAAGGCTTCATTCAACTCGATCAGTCCGATTTCGTCCAGCGTCAGGCCGGCCAGCTTCAGCACGGCAGGTATGGCAGCGATCGGACCAATGCCCATCAATTCCGGTGGCACACCTTTGACGGCAAAGGCGACGAAGCGTGCCAAGGCTTTTTTGCCGATCTTTTTAAGGTACTCCTCCGAGACTACCAGCACCGCTGCGGCGCCGTCGGTCATCTGGGATGAGTTGCCGGCGGTAACCGTTCCGGTCACCTTGAAGGCCGGTTTCAATCTGGCCAGTCCGGCTGCCGTGGTGTCACTGCGCACTCCGTCATCGGTATCGACCAGCTCTGTGCTCCGTTTCATTTTCCCGTTTACCAGGGCGCACTGTTCCACTTCCACCGGGATAATTTCATCCTTGAATTTACCCGCTGCGATGGCGGCAGCGGCCTTTGCATGGCTTGCGGCGGCAAAGGCGTCCTGCTCTTCCCGGGTGACACCGTATTTATCCGCAACCAGCTCTGCAGTAATCCCCATCGAGGCGAAGGCTTCCGGCCAGCGTGCCATCAGAGAGGGGTTGGCACTGTACTTGCCGCCACCCATCGGAATCATGGTCATGCTCTCGGCGCCACCGGCAATGATGCAATCGGCAAAACCGGCCATGATTCGCTCCGCCGCCGAAGCGATTGTCTGCAGGCCGGAAGAGCAGAAGCGGTTGACCGTCTGGGCCGGGACTTCAACCGGCACGCCGGCCTTCATTGCTGCTACGCGGGCAAAGTTCATCCCCTGCTCCGCTTCGGGAAAAGCGCAGCCAATGATGATATCTTCAACATCGTGCGGATCAATGCCCGTTCTCTCCAACAGCCCCTTTATGGCGGCAGCAGCCAAATCGTCCGGCCGGACATCCTTCAACTTCCCTTTTTTTGCGCGGCAGCCGGGGGTGCGATAGGCAGCCAGAATATATGCGTTTCTCATGTATGACCTCCTGTGATGTTTTATGTTCTGTACCATGCGTAACCCCTCCCGTCCTCCCCTTAACGCAAGGGGAGGTGACTCTTGCGTTCCCCCTCTTACGCTAAGAGGGGGACAGGGGGAGTTACACCTTAGTTCCGCAGCGGTTTGCCTTTTTTAAGCATGTGCTGAATACGTTCCAGCGTTTTTTTCTGGCCGCAGAGGCGTACAAACGCCTCCCGCTCCAGTTCCAGCAGGTACTCTTCGGTAATCAGCGTGCCGGCCGGGACATCGCCGCCGGTGATGACATCGGCAACCATGCCTGCCAGATACTGGTCATATTCGGAGATAAAGCCACCCATCTGCATGTTCCAGAGCTGTGACTTGATGCTGGCAGCCACGCCGCGCCCCGGAGCCTTAAGGTCAGTCAAGGATCGTCCCGGGCGATAATTGGCCGCAAGCGATATGGCTTTCAGCTTGGCGTCATGGATGCGTTTGTCAATATCCATCGTGATGGCATCACCCTGCCGCATAAAACCCATAGGGATCAGTTCGGCCGCCGACATGCTGACCTTGGCCATGGCAATATTCATAAAATTCTTGAAGATGAAAGGGGTAGCATCCATATCATACTCTTCGGCCAGCTTGATGGCGCGAATCGCCATCTCCTTGGTGCCGCCACCGGCCGGAAGGAGGCCGACGCCAAGTTCCACCAGCCCCATATAGGTTTCGGCGTGGGGAATTATCGCGTCGGAATGGAGGCAGGTTTCGCAGCCGCCCCCCATAACCAGGTTGTGCGGTGCCGCAACGACCGGGATTTTTGAGTACTTGATCGCCATCATCGCTTTCTGGAACCCCTTGACCGTCATTGCTATTTCGTCAAACGCCCCTTCGGCAACCGCCATTACCAGCAGCATCAGGTTGGCTCCGGCCGAAAACATGCTGCCATCATTGGCGATAACCAGGCCGACACCATCTTCCTCGGTGCGCTTGATCGCCTTATGAACCATAGTAAGGATCTCACCGCCGATGGCGTTCATTTTCGTATGGAACTCAAGACAGAAGACGCCGTCACCAATGTCAATCACGGAAGCGCCGCTGTTCTTTTCCACTACCATGTTGTTTCTCTTGAGAATCGAGAGGCTTATCTGTTCAGCCTTTCGTGGCACTTCGAGGTACGTGTTCTCAGGGAGGCTGTAGTAATAATTACGGCCATTTTCAAATTTGTAGAAGCTCTCTAGTGCCTTGAGTCCGGCAGGAACCGTTACGCCATCATGCTCCGCCCGCTCCACAAAATAGGCCACGCCGATGGCATCAAGCATCTCGAACGGGCCGAGTTCCCAGTTGAAACCCCATTTCATGGCGTTGTCGATATTGACGATGTCGTCGGCGATCTCCGGAATCCGGTTGAACGTGTAGATCAGCGTGTCGCGCAGGTTGGTCCAGGCAAACTGCGCCCCCTTGTCGCTCCCGGTTACGACTGCTTTAAGGCGTTTGGCCGGATCGTAGATGGACTTGGCCGCTTCGATCGAGGCAAACTTGGGACGCTGCGAGGGTGCATACTCACCAGTGGTATAATCGTAATAGAAAAACTCCTGCCCCTTCTCGCCTTTGACTTTTTTGAAGAACCCCTGCTTGCTTTTGTTGCCGAGCAACCCTTTGGCAACCATTTCCTTGATGAAATCGGGAAACTTGAAGATGTCGCGCTGTTCGTCGTTGACCAGCAGTTCATATGAGTTACCGGCGACATGCTGAAGAGTGTCGATGCCGACCAGGTCGGCGGTGCGGAAAGCCGCGCTTTTGGGGCGGGCGGTGGCCGGTCCGGCGACGGCGTCAACCTCTTCGACGGTCATACCTGTTTCCATCATGGTACGGACACAATTGCAGATCGCATACACGCCGATGCGGTTGGCGATGAAGTTTGGCGTGTCCTTGGCGTAAACGATCCCCTTGCCGAGCCGCTTCGAGATGAAATCGGCCATAAAGGCGGTGACGGCGGGGTCGGTATCCGAGCAGGAAACGATCTCCAGCAGACGCATGTAGCGCGGCGGGTTGAAGAAATGGGTGACCAGGAAGTTTGTGCGGACTCTCTCCGGCAGGCATTCCGCCATCTCGTTGACTGACAGGCCGCTGGTGTTGGTGGAGAGGATCGCCCCTTCCTTCATATTCGGCACGACTTTTTCAGCGAAGAGCTGTTTTTTGATCGCCATGTTCTCGATGACAACCTCGATAATCCAGTCACATTCCTTTAGTTTTGGCATGTCATCATCAAAATTGCCGACTTCGATGTTGGCCGCATACCCTGGCAGAAAGAAGGGGGCGGGCTTCATCTTCATCAAGCCGTCCCGCCCGGCAGTGGCGACGCGGTTGCGCACCCTGCTGTCGGCAATGGTGAGGCCACACGCCTTCTCGGCATCGTTCGGCTCACGCGGCACGATGTCGAGCAGAAGTACCGACACGCCAGCATTGGCGAGGTGTGCGGCGATAGTCGCCCCCATAACCCCCGCTCCGAGAACTGCTACCTTGTTGATCTGTTTCATAATATTCCTCCCTGTTGGTAACGAGTCATTCGCATGTTAATTGGTGTGATCAATATACAGATCTTCTATTTTGTGCTTGTATTTTTCATAAATAATCTTGCGGCGGAGCTTCAGCGTCGGGGTCAATTCACCCCCCTCAATGGAAAAATCATGGGCCAGCAGCACAAATTTCTTGATGGTTTCATACGGCGCAAGGTTGCTGTTGATCTCAACCAGCCGCTGTTCAAAAAGCCTCTGAACCGGTTCATGCATGACCAGATCATCCAGATCGTAGTAGTTGATATGTTTCTCTTTGGCAAACTCCAGCAGGCGCTCCAGGTTCGGCACGATCAGAGCGGTCAGGTACGGCTTGCGATCGCCATATACAAACGCGGAGTTTACATATTTGTCCATCTTCAGCTCATTCTCGACCGGCTGCGGTGCGATATTTTTACCCCCTGCGGTAATAATCAGCTCTTTCTTGCGGTCGGTAATAAAGATGAAGTCATCTTCTATATGTCCGATATCTCCGGTTTTGAACCAGCCATCCTGAATCGCCTCGGCAGTGGCGTCAGGATCGTTGAAATACCCGAGCATGACCTGCGGTCCCTTTACCAGAATTTCGCCATCCGCTGCTATTTTGAACTCCGTGCTTTCCAGAGCGACACCAACCGAACCGAAACGAATATGGGTAAAGCTGTTGAAACTAAGGGCTGGACTTGTTTCAGTTAGTCCATACCCTTCGAAAATCGGGATGCCGATAACCCAAAAAAATTCATTAATAGTCTTGTCCAACGGGGCGCCACCTGAACAAAACAGTTTCATGTTGCCGCCAAACCTAGCTCTGATTTTAGCGAATACCAAGCGGTCGGCAATTGAGTATTTTAAATTGAGCAGCGCCTTTGGTTGCTTGTCAATATAGGTTGACGCAACATATTTCTTGCCGACTTCGACGGCCCAGTGGAACAGGGCTCGCTTGACGGCCGGCATCTGATGGGCATTCTCGTAGATGCGATGATAAATTTTCTCAAACAGACGGGGCACGCTCACCATGACGGTAGGGCGGATATCGATCATATTCTCCGGCACCTTTTCAATGCTGTCGGCAAAAGCCATCAGTGCACCATTGCGGATAGCCATGTAGTAGCCGGCCGTTCTTTCAAGAATGTGGCTCAACGGGAGAAAACTCAGCAGAATATCGTTTTTGTCAACGGCGTTACTCTGCTCCGTCAGATACCGGGTGTTCGTCAGGATGTTGTTGTGGGAAAGCATGACCCCTTTTGGAATGCCGGTGGTACCGGATGTATAGATAATCGTCAGTTTGTCGGCCGGTCTGATATTGTCTATTGCCGCCTCGATCTCCTTCTTCTCTTCCGGGGTGATCGGGGAATCAATTTCGGATAACTGGTAGAAGGTGGTAACCGGCAAGGACGGAGTGCCAAGAAATCGTTCGAAGGAAATAACCAGATCCAGCCCCGGAATCGACTCTCTGACTTTCAGCAGTTTACTATATTGGAACTTTCCGGACACGAAAACAATCTTTGCCCCGGAGTGATTTATCATGTATTCAATATTCTCCGGGGTGTTGGTCGGATAAATTGGCACGGTAAACGCGCCGGTACATAAAATACCCATATCGGCGATAACCCAACCGGCCCGGTTTTCCGAGAGGATTGCAATTCGGTCCCCCGCCTTGACGCCCACTTTCATGAGCCCCCGTGCGGCCATCAGGGCACGCTCGTAGTAGGCGGAGTAAGTCAGGGTGACGAACGCACTCTGCTTCCTGTATTTCAACGCCAGCCTATCTTTGTATGTCGCCGCGTTCTTTCTCAGCATGTCAGGTACTGAATTATATTCCGTGCCCATACGTACTCCTTCCGGATGCTTGCATTTATCCCCTTTTACATCTTCTTGACGTTCATGTCAAGTATAATTATATTCTATTATACCATAGGACAAAATGGATTTAATCATATTCGGCAACGTGGTGCTAAACCGGATAAGACAACAGTTGTGTGTGCTGCCAGCGGCATGTCGTCTGCTGATTGCATACGTAGCTCTTGCTAAAGTAATGTCACGTTATATTTGTTACGTTATCTGAGAGCTATGACAATACATAGATATCTATCAGTTATTACAGGTATATATTACCATCTGTTTATATGTAATTAAGATATAATTGTAAGGAGCAACAGAATAACGTATTTTAAATACAAATATGTTCTATTATGTTCTTGACATGCGCGTGAAGGTGAAATAGGCTGTAAACAACTATTGTTTTATAATCCATATGGAAGGTTGGCTAAATGCTATGAAGCCGCATTCAAGAAGTCTTCGAAACCACGTACTCTCTATGAGAGTCAGCAACCATGAACGGGGGGTGATCGAGAGCTGCGCACAACAGAGTGGTGCTCGCGTGTCTGAGGTCATGAGGGATGCATTGAGGATGTACATGCAACAAAGCACAGAACACACATACGGAAAGGAGTATTGAAATGAAAAACAAACTGGTTCTTGCGTGTATACTGGCGGCTCTGTCAGGGACAACGACTATGGCTGTGGCGGCAGGTTTTAAAATTAACGAGCAGGGCGCCAAGGCTATGGGGATGGCAAATGCCTTTGCCGCTCAGGCCGATGATCCGACCGCACTTTTCTATAATCCCGCCGGGATTGCTTTTCTTAAAGGAACGCAGGTCAGTCTCGGCTCGTTGGTCATTGCTGTGCCACAGACCGAGTTCACCGGCACAACCCCGTTAACCGGTAATCTTCCGCTCGGTAACGGCACTTCACCCATCTTTGAAAAAGCCAAGCGCGATCTCTTTATCTCTCCTTCCCTTTATGCAACCTACTCGCTCGAAAGCATACCACTTACATTCGGTCTCGGCGTCAATTCCATCTATCCGTTGGCCAAGAGCTGGGACAACAGCAGCGTCTTCCGTAACCAGATAGAAAACCTGGCTATAAAACCGATCAACTTCCAGCCGACAGTGGCCTACCGCTTCGACAGCCTGAATCTTGCAATTGCCGCCGGCCTCGATGTTACCCATGCTATCGTCACCTTGCAGAAGGCGGCCTATATTAACTCAATTAATAGAACGGCCACTAATGATCTTTTGGCACCATTTGGCGCGTTTGAACTTGGTGATATGGGCGTCGATGGCACCGCCACCGATGTGGGCTGGAATGCCGGGGTGCTCTGGAAACCGCGCAAGGATCTCTCCTTTGGCGTTGCTTACCGGAGCGAAATTACGCTGCATATCAAGGGAGATGCCAACTTTCTGGCAACAAGCCCGGCCGGTTTGAACGTGATGGGAATTGACTACAACACTATACCGAACAGCGCCCTGCCGTTTACCCGCACCCGTTTTACTTCTACCGCATCAACGACCATAACGCTCCCGGACAGCCTGAGTCTGGCGGTTGCCTGGAAACCGATCGAGCCGCTGACGCTTGAATTTGACGCCGAGCGCACCGGCTGGAGTTCGTATAACAAACTTGAGATAGCATTTGATGCCGCGTCTCAACTCAATGCATTCAACGGCAATCCGTCGCCAAAAAACTGGAAGGACGTATGGGCATACAAGGTAGGTGGACAGTATGCCTACAACAAGAATATCGATCTGCGTGCCGGTTACGCCTACGACACCAATCCGATCCCTGATTCGACCCTGGGACCTGAACTCCCGGACAGCGACCGACACAACGTGAGCATGGGTTTGGGTATCCATAACGATACGGTGGCGCTTGATTGCGCTTATATGTGGGTCCACTGGGTTGACAGGACGTCAAATAATCAGGACAACATGACGCTTACGGGCCAGAACGGCACATTCAAGAGTGACGCCCACCTCTTTGGTGCCAACATAACCGTTAAATTTTAATTCAGAGAGAGAGGAGACACCATGGACAAGACAGTTAAAAACTTTTTGCTGCTTATACCGATTCTGATCGCCTTCGGCTGCAGCTCCGGCACAACAGACCCACCGGCAGGGTCTACCGTCAGTTCCAATACAGCACTGTTTGACCCAAGCACCGGAAATGTTCCGTTGCCCAATATTATTGCCACCGCAAAGGCAAATGATCCGATTCGTAGCCCTTCGGGGAGCACTCCGGCCATCGCACGGCTTGCCAATACGCCAATGACGCCACCCGAAGCGCTGTCATACGTCAACATCTATGAAGTAGGAAAGACCAATGCCGTTGCCGGTGTAAATGCGCCGATTTATATCCGCTTTGCCAGAGCGGTGGTACCAGCTACGGTAACTCCTGAAAATATCAAGGTCTTTCAGGTAATACCGGATAATCCGGCACAGTCTTCAAGCACTGAAAATAATCCGTTAGGGTTTAAGGACATATCTGCACTGTTTGATTATAATTACACTGCAGGCAGCACCGATGTGCAGCTTTTCCCGAAGTTTCCGCTGCTGCCGGCAACCCGCTATCTCTATGTCGTAACCAGCCGCGTGAAGGATTTAAGTAGCGGCGGTTCACTCGGCGGATCATTTTTCTTTGAGGCATTAAAGAGCACCGACACTCTGGTTGGCTCGTTTAAAGATCTTGAATTTATCAGGGCGGATGCAAAGACCGCAGATGGTTCGGGAATACAACTCTCAGGTTATGCCAAGGTAATGAATGACCTGATTGCTGACTCTGCCACCACTACCGTCGCACGTCGCAACGACATCGCTCTGATGGGACGTTTCATCACTACCGGCGCTGGTTTTGTGTCAAAAGACGCCATCGGCACCATGATGCCAGTTGAGAGTGCCCTGCGGGCATTTGCTGCCGGGGCAACATTGGGTGGCCTGACAGGAAAAACCTGGATAAATTCGGTAACAATTACAACTCCGGCTGGACTTACACCAGCAGCGTACTGGACATCTGTGACCGGTTCCGCCGCAAGCCTTCCTACAACTGTTGCAAGTCTTGCGACCGGCACAATCAACAGCGCCCGGCTTTCAATGGATCCAGTTGTGGTGAGGGCCAATGCAACCGCTGCAGGCGGAGATCTTTCTGCTGTAGCAGGTGCATATAACCCTGCAGCCGGTGTTTTACAGCCGTTCCGCGACAGCACTGGCGCCCTGACCGCTTATTATCATACAACCACCACCGTTCCGTTTGTACTTATCACGCCAACAACACCCAATGGAAAAGTTGTCATCTTCCAGCATGGGATTACCGGCCAGAAAGAGCAGGTTGTGGCCGTTGCAGGTTCTCTGACAGCAGCAGGTTACTCCATCGTAGCAATCGATCTCCCCATGCATGGTGAACTGGCGATTCCGACCCATACTACCGGCGCTGCTCAGGGTCATGACCTTGCGGCGCGCGCTGCCCCGGGCGCGGTAGTC
>JABBNX010000275.1 GCA_019352135.1 Pseudomonadota bacterium | reverse complement strand
GCGGTAGCGGCAAACAGCGACAGGGCCAGCATGATGATGATTTTTTTCATGTTAAGCTCCTTTGCCGGTTTTTTATCCCGACTGAACAAGAGTAGTAATGAATCTGCTGTCATGTATACAGTTTTTCGTGTAAAAGAAAATCGAATGTTTGTCATGGCAAAATAACAAATAGTAATAGGAGGATACTAATATATATGGAATCTATATATCTTAAAACACTGGTAGAAGTTATAAAAGAGGGGAGCATCTCGAAAGCCGCCGCCACGCTCTGCGTCACCCAACCCGCAGTTTCCCGCCGCATCAAGTTTATCGAAGAGCAGTATGACTTCCCGCTTCTTGATCGTTCCGGCCAGATAATGATCCCCACATGTGCCGGCAAACTGGTATTTGACAAAGCCGTGAAGCTGCTTGAGATCGAGCGGGAACTGCTCTCCGGTCTCAAGTCGATGCGGGAGAACAAAAACATTGCATTTATCTGCACACCAACCTTCGGAATTGTTCATCTGCCAGCGGTCATACGTGAATTCATGATGGAATATAACGATCTGGCTGATCTCTCCTTAATGTTCGATACCCCTGATAAAATTGTCGAAGCGTTGCAGGATGGCTTGTATGATCTGGCGGTTATCGAGCACTGCGAATGCTTTGATTTTTCTGATCTGTCAACGGTCGCCCTGCCGGGTGACGATATGATCTTTGCAAGCGCTCCGGCACTGGCCGTACCTGCGGGTTTTACCGACCCTGATGCCCTGTTTGCCCAAAATGTATTTGTCCGAAAAGAAGGATGTTGTTCGAGAACGCTTCTGGAAGGTAATCTTCGCGCGATAGGCAGGCAACTGTCAGATTTCAGAAGCTTTGTCGTTATTGATGATCTTCACATGATTATCCAGGTCACGCGTGAGGGGCAAGGAGTGTCCTTTCTGTCTCGTGAACTCGTACAGGATCAGCTTGATGCCGGTCTGCTGTGCGAACACCGTATCAATGGATTCAAGCATCATCGCAACAGAACCCTCATTATTCATAGTGAGCGCCATCAGCAACCCACCTCGCCACTCAACTATTTCATCAACATACTCACCGCCCGCTTCGGTTTACCGTTGTCCGGCTAAGCCTCGTAACCTCCCGCCGTAATAATTCTCGGCTTGACATTTATCTCCTTCAGCAGTTATATGATTAATCAATCATATATTCCTGGAGTAAAAGATGCTCAAACAAACTGCCGATTACATTACCTTTGATCTGCTGAAACTTATCCCCGGAACCCACTTGGGCGAGGCGCTGAACTTCTTTCTCTACGACACGACCAAGATCTTCCTGCTGCTGGCAACGATCATCTACGTCGTGGCGATTATCCGCACCTCCTTTCCTCCGGAAAAGACCAAGCGGATGCTTTCCCACAAGCGGGAGTATGTGGGCAACATCCTGGCGGCCCTGTTGGGGATAGTGACACCCTTTTGCTCCTGCTCGGCAGTGCCGCTCTTCATCGGCTTTGTCGAGTCGGGGGTGCCGCTGGGGGTGACCTTCTCTTTCCTGATCTCCTCACCGATGGTAAACGAAGTCGCATTGATCATGCTCTGGGGGCTGTTCGGCTGGAAGATCGCTCTGATCTACATCGGTACCGGCCTGGTGGTGGCGATTGTCGCCGGCATCATCATCGGCAAACTGAAGATGGAGAAGTACGTCCAGGACTATGTCTGGGAGATGCAGGTCGGCAACGCCGAAATCGTTGTTCAGACCTTCCGGCAAAAACTCGACTACGCTCGTGAATATACTCTAGGGCTGCTGAAAAAAATCTGGCCCTATGTCATAATCGGGGTCGGTATTGGTGCATTTATCCACGGTTATGCACCGCAGGACTTTCTGGTCAGGTATGCCGGGCGGGACAACCCGTTTGCCGTGCCGCTGGCGGTGTTGATCGGCGTGCCGCTCTACAGCAACGCAGCCGGGGTGATTCCGATCGTCCATGCCCTGATGGAGAAGGGGCTCCCCATCGGCACCGCGCTGGCCTTCATGATGGCGGTCACCGCCCTCTCATTTCCGGAGGCAATAATTCTGAAGAATGTACTGAAAAATCGGCTTTTGGCGGTATTTTTTGGTACAGTAGCTGTAGCAATAGTCCTGGTCGGCTATCTGTTCAATGCGATCCTCTGAAAGGACATCTTCCGGCATGAAAGAAAAATTCTATAACCGTGCACGTTTTCTGGCGCTGTTCACAATCATCTACAACCTTGTTGAAGGCGGCGTTTCCGTCTGGGCAGGAGCAGCCGACGAGACCCTGGCGTTATTCGGCTTCGGAATGGACTCATTTATTGAAGTCATTTCAGCAATCGGCGTATGGCACATGGTGCGCAGAATCAAGGCAAACGGAGGAGAGGCACGTGACGAATTCGAACAGCGGGCTCTCAGAATTACCGGTGCAGCATTCTATGCCCTGTCGTTCGGTCTGGCACTCACCGCCTGCATAAATCTTTATCAGCGGCACAAACCTGAAACAACCGTATGGGGCATCGTCATCTCGCTAGAT
>JABBNX010000075.1:4521-16362 GCA_019352135.1 Pseudomonadota bacterium | reverse complement strand
TGCTTGTGGCCCTTGGATTTCTCTACTTCATCGGCCGAAGTGTTCTACCGGTACTCGAGTCCATCGTGCCCAGGGAAAGAGCGGACTCCCTGGTACGAGGGCTTTACACCCTTGGTTCTTTTGCGACCGGCTGGGGCCTACCGCTGACACTCGTTGTTTTCGCCGCGATCTTAGGCGTCATGATCTGGAGCCTGCCGCGCTGGACAGGATCCTTGCGCATCCTCGCCGAGAAGGTATTTCCCTGGAGTTTCTACCGGGACATGCAAGGATTCCTATGGTTGATGGGCTATTCCGCGCTTCTTGCGGCGGGCACCAAGGAGCCCAGTGCCATCGCTACTCAGCTCACTGCCGCAGGCCCCTGGCTCGCCGAACGACTTCGCGCGGTCAGGGTCAGGATGCAGGGAGGACTTCTTCTGCCAGCGGCATTGAAGGCGGCAACACCTGAATCCTCGAGCGGGCGAGCTCCAAGGTTCAATTTTCCAAATCCGGACATGATCGATGACATCGAATCACTCCACGGGTTTGAAGATTTCCCGGACCGTATCGAGCGCGTCGCAGACCAGTGGTCGATACAAATGCTTGCGCGTACGACCGCGGTGACTAGAGCCATGGGCTTTATTGCCAATCTTCTCACCTATGGCCTCATCATTTACATCATTTATGCCTCCAACGATCTGCAGACCAGCCTCGCTATGACCACCGGTATGATGCCACATTGAGTTTCTGCGATTCAGCGCGCCCTTTCGTTTCCGTGCAGTGCTCGCTTTATCCCCTTCGCAATAAATCAACCCCTTCCTATACCTTGAAAGTATCCCGGCAGCCCCGAGCTCCGACATGAAGCGTTTGACGTCATCGTTGTACTCGGCAACGCCGCTACCAATGGTGTTCAATTCCGCCAGTACGCCGGTCAATTCCCGCAGAGCCGGTTTAAGCTCGCTCTGAAGCATCTCTGCCAGTTCTCCAACCGTCGCCGCAGTTCGTTTGATGGTCAGAAAGGTCGGGATCAGGGCCAGCACCAGAATACAGAGTGCTACAGCTATAACTATCAGGGCGATTGCGGTCAGTGGCATCATTGTTCTCCATTAGGGGTATCAGACGATCTTTAATCAAAGTATAGAGCAATCCGGAAAAAATTCAATGTATAACCTGAAATAAACAGGGTAACGCGAGTAACCATTAATCAATCCGGTTCGGCATCATATGCTCAACGATTACTTCAACTGCTGAATACGGGTCGATTAGGTGGTCAAGCATGTCTGCCACAACCTTGTCAAGAACACTGTCCTTTGCCATGAACGACAGCGCCTTCTGAAGGAGGGTGTCACGCAGTATGCCCATGAAATGGCGCTGGTTGCGCTCGCGCAGAAAATTGTTAATGGTTCCGCTGGACAGGAAAAAAGCGTGATGGGCGAGGATTTCATCGGTCAGCTCGCTCATGCCGGTGCCGCGTTGCGCCTCAGTCTTCATCACCTTCGGGCTCCAGGCTCCCGCGACAGCATGCCGCATTTCCAGCATGGTGCTGAGTTCACGAGCTGTACGGTCTGCGCCCTCCCGGTCGGCCTTGTTGACGACAAAAATATCGCCGATCTCGAGTATTCCGGCCTTGATCGCCTGAATGTCGTCGCCGAGTCCCGGCACCATCACGACACAGGTCGTGTGAGCCTCTTTGACGATATCCACCTCATCCTGGCCGACCCCGACCGTTTCAATTATGACAATGTCCATCCCCAGCGCATCCATTACCAGGGCCACATCTGAGGTCGAGCGAGAAAGGCCACCCAACGCCCCACGAGTGGCCAGGCTGCGGATGAAAACCCCTTCGTCACAGGAGTGGCGATTCATGCGAATGCGATCGCCCAGAATCGCACCGCCGGTAAAAGGACTGGTGGGATCAATTGCCACCACGCCGACTTTTTTCCCCTGACTGCGGAATGAGGCGGTCAGTTGATCGACAAGGGTTGATTTGCCCGCGCCCGGAGGACCGGTTATGCCGATAATATAGGCGTTGCCGGTATGGGGGTAGAGCTGCTTTAACTCATCAATCGCCTGAGGGCGGCCGTCGTCGATGTCGCGCATCAGCCGGGCGGCGGCGCGAATATTGCCTTCTAAAATCTGCTCTGCGAGAGACATGGGGTGCCTGTTGTTGATGGGTTGGAAAACGAGGAGTTTTTATATCATGTTATGAAAGTGAATTCAATGTATGGGAACAATTTTTCAGAGACCTAACAACGGTGTATGGCATTCTGCAGAATCTTTTGGCAATAGCTGTTCAAGCTCTCGCCAACCCGTGCTGCTCTGATTGATACTTCTTTGTGCAGATCCGAGCCGACTCGCAGCACAAAGCGCCCGGAATATTTTTTATTGGCTGTGGCTGGCGGGAGAGGTCTGCTGTCTGCTTGATAGAGGTCGACAGCTTCGGCTACGACCTGACACAACTCTTCATATACTTTTGCTTCATTATCACCGTGGATCCCTCCATGAATAAGCCCCGGACACGTTCCAACATAACAAGAATCTTCTTCAGACCATTCTACAATTTTTAAATATTTATCAGCCGGTCTCATCGTGTACTCTCCTCAATCACTTTTTGCACCAGTCGTTTCTGATATGGCTTCGCATCGTCACCGGGATTGCCGCATATTGTAACCGGCATTGTACAATTGGGATGTGTGAAGTTGCGATGACTCCCCTTGCCACCCCTGTCGGTAAAGCCTGCTTGCTTCAGGAGTGCTATAATTTCAGGTAGTTTGGCTCGTAGTTTGGGTGGCATAATGATTATAGTATCAGCGTGATACTATAGTGTCAATGGGAGAAAAATGATGTCTCATGAATCAATGCCCTTCGTCTTCCCTGCGGCTCAGATAGGCTCCCAGGCTCTGAACGGCAATTGATTCCATCAGAGGGATTTCGGCAAGCGGAAGCGTGGAGTCGGCGACAGCATCTGCAAGGTGGAACATCTGGTGCCAGGGAAGAGGAGGGTTTTTTGATGATTTGAGCCACAGGGAATTAAGAGTCAATCGTTCGAGCCAAATTTTACGGCGTTTTTCAAGAATACTTTCGATAATGGCGTACACTGCCGACCATTCTGCATCCGTCTTGTTACGTTTCTTTTTAAAAACAGCAGCAATAACCTTGTCAACCTCGGCATCATCCTCGAACCATGAGTCGGCAAAATGATGTTCCTCGCACCATTTGGCAGAGTCTTTCAGCGTTTTTCTGCGTGATTTATCCGTCAGCAGTTCCGGTGTCTTAATCTCCAGATCGGCCCGCATCAAGGCGAGTTCGCGTCGTGCGTCAAAGGAAACCGCTTTCCATTGATCTTTCCCCAGCATCTCGGCAACATGGGCCAGCCAGAAATTGGGGGCATTGCCAAGCGCCGCGCCTTCGGCCAAGCCGTGGCAGATACGCTGGTCGAGATATCCCGGAGAAGACTCAATAAACGCCCCTTCCTGTTTCATCGTATCCAGAAAGTTGTTCAGCTCTTTCTTGGTGGGAAGCGGTATGACAAAAGCATCGGCCACACCTGTGCCCTGTTTGAGCAAGACCGCACAGCTGATATGCCCTTTTCCGTCGGGAACAATTACCTGGAATGACTGGGCAAAGGCGCCGTCCACCGGGGAAGCGTAGATGGTGGCGGCCAGACTTTTTGGCAGAGGAGCACACTCAACACGACCACGGCGGGCACTGGTTATAGCTTGATCAATGTTTTTACGGATCTCTTCGGGAAACCAGTTACGGGTGATGATCAGACGTCGCAGAGTTTCCGGGGAAATATTCGAGGAGTCCGCAGAAAGCAGACGTGATACGCCCTTCCGTACGTCCGGCATGGGGTGCAGGATCATCAAGGCGGCTGCGTCACGTACCAGCGTACTGTCGGCGCGCAGCATCTCACCGCACAGGGCGGTCTGCATATCCGGGTCACCCAGTGCCAAAATTTGCAGCAGATTTTCCAGCGCCTCAAAGGGGGGATTTACGCCCATCTCCTCGATACTCTTAAACAGGCCATCCATGATCTCTTCCGGTGGAGAGTCACGCAACCCTGAGCTGTGGGCATCCAGCAGCAGTCTTTGGCTGTTGGCGTCATGCAGTACCGGCAGCAGTTCGACCCGGCTTTGCAAAAGAACATGGGATACTGCGGCGCGCAGGTTGGTGTCGCCACATTCAACATAAACTTTCTGGGCCAGGGTGTTCTGTAGATGCTCAATGCGTTCCGAACTGCCAGGACGTCCGCGCTCCAGTTCCACCCTCAAAATTTCAAGGATATCGAACAGAACTCGCATTGCGGCGTCGATTCGGTCGTCATCATCTGATGAGTTGCTGAACTGTTCTACCAGCAAGGCAGAAATTTCCAGTGCAAAAGTGTCGTGATTCAGGATGTAGCGTCGCAGTTCATCCTGTATGGTGTGGTGAATGTCAAAGCGTGACTCGTTGCGTGATGCGTAATAGTGATCAACAAATGAACGAATCCCGTTTGTGGCAGCAGGTGCGCCGTTCCTGCTTTTTGGACGTGACTTTTCTGTGATGCCCGTTGCTTCCATCGCCTTCATGACCGCCATGAATCCGCCAGGCAAATCCGGTGGTTCGGCAACATACAGTTCAAAGGTGCCCGGTTCAGGAAAAGGTTTGCCACTGTACTTTTTTCCCTCAACCTTGGTGCGGACCTCGCGATAGTGACGCTGCATGGCTTCAAGAAATTCAGGATTTTCGTTGATCAGCTCAACAAAAATATCGAGCAGTTGCCCGGCATAAGGTGATTGCTGGTGAAAATTATCCAGAAACGGACCGGCCAGATCATCATCCGGGTCGAACCCCATGCTGATGACCGCCTTCTGCTGCATCTTTTCATTGAGCACGAACAGGGTTGTCCGGCGACAGTCACACCCCTTGTCGGTGCAGTAGAATTCAATAAAACCGTATGCTCCTTTGGGAATTTTGCCGGTTTTGCGGTCAAGCTGCAGCGCCATTACCGGTTCATTTTTGTTCGGGAAAATGACGGAATAAGGTTGTAGAGACATGGAAGGCTCCATTTGGGGAAGTGAATGGCTGGCGTGGAGAATACAATGGAACCGGGTTATGGTCAAGAAAGGGGAGTGAATGAGAAAATTTATAGCGTTAGTAAACTTTATAGTGTTAGTAAATTTGAAAGTTTAGCGAATTCGAACAGGTCCTTAATTTCTACCTCAAGGGCACGGGCAATGTTTTCCATGGTTTCGCGTGAGGGGGCGTTACGGCCGCATTCGATGAAGCTCACATATTTGGGATCAATATCAACTTATTCTGAGAGTTGTTCTTGTGACAACCCTCAGAACTTCCGTAGCTCTTTAATTCGCGCTCCCAGCAATTGTTTGGTCGTTTTCATTGCCCCTCCATGAGCCCGAATTATCGGCCCATTGACAAAGGCATATAAAAGATCATCGGCGATAGACCTCGCGGCGATGGCCGATTCTGACGACGAGGATTGTGATTACTTCATCCATGATGGAACAGATGACACGGTAGTCACCCATACGGTACTTCCAGAACTGGCCCAGATCCTTGCCGGTCAGCGGTTGCCCGAGTGAGCGGGGATCATCCAGAGGGGCGATCCTTTCCCGTAGCACCTTGATAATCCGACGTTGAACGACACGGTCAAGCTGGCCGAGTTCGTCCATAGCCTCATGCTTGAATTCAATTCGCCAAGCCAAGGCGCTGCTCCACTTCATCCAGCGGTATGCTCTGCGTTCCTGACTTAATCCGTTCCGCAGCCAGATAGAAATCCTCAAGGTCTTCGAGATGTTCCATGATCGCTTCACGTGCGTAAAAGGATTTAGTCCGCCCGGTGGACTTTGCCAGTGCGCCAAGTCGGGCTTCCATGTCTGAATTTAGTCTGATGGCTAACATAAACGGCTCCTTTTCAATTATGCAATACATGTATAGCATAGGTGTGGCAAGGAAACCTGTCAAAGGAAATCGCAACTATTGGATAAGTATACTGTTGGGAATGATGAAGGAGCGGCATTTTCGGCTGGATACGCATCAGTCTCCTAGCCGCTTGCCGGGAATAAGATAATTTCTGATGTAATCGGCGACCGCCTCTTCTACGGGGTCGACCGGCTCCGCATAACCGGCCGCATGGATCTTGGCCGTTTCGGCACAGGTCATGTATTGGTAGGTGTTACGGATCGATTCCGGCATATCAATATACTCAATGTTGACCGGGCGATCCATCGCACTGAAGACGGCACGAGCCAGCCGGTTCCAGCTGACGGTTGTGCCGCCACCGACGTTGAAGATGCCGACCGCATCCCTGTTCTGGAGAAAATGGAGGGTCATGGCTGCGGCGTCTTTGACGTAGATAAAGTCGCGCAGCTGCTCACCGTCACCGTACTCCGGCCGATGTGACTTGAACAGGCGGAGCGTGCCGGTGGCGCCGATCTGCTCATAGGCCTTGATGACGAGCGAACGCATTTCACACTTGTGCTGTTCATTAGGGCCATAGACATTGAAGTACTTGATGCCGATGATTTTGTCGAGAATCCCCAGGCGTAGCGCCCATACGTCAAAGAGCTGCTTGGAGTAGCCGTACATATTCATCGGCCGGAGTTGTGCCAGCTGCTTCTCATCATCGGCAAAGCCGTGCTCACCGTCCCCGTACGTTGCGGCGCTGGAGGCATAGATAAAACGGGCATCGGCCGCCAGTGCGGTCAAAGCCAGTTTGCGGGAATATTCGAAATTGTTGTTGATCAGATAGGTGGCATCCGGTTCGGTTGTGGCCGAGCAGGCGCCCAGGTGAATGACCGCATCCAGACAGCGGCCGCCCGGCAGACGTTTGGCCAGGGAACCGTCGTCCAGCATCCGCTCGAAGACATCCTTTTCCAGGTAATCCATGAAGCGGAGCGGTGCCAGGTTGCGCCATTTGTCGGTCTGGCCAAGGTGATCCACAATCAGGATATCTTCCCTGCCACGTTCGTTCAAACGCTGAACTACAGCGCTGCCGATCAGGCCTGCTCCTCCGGTTACGATAATCATGATGTTTTCTCCTGCCTGGATAGTGCGGTGATTGCTTTCAGTAGTTCATTTTTACTGCGTGGTAGATATCCCTTATCACGAAGATCGATGCCAATCAAGGAGAGTGTACGGGTAATTTCCGCCACCAGCGGCGCTGCACCCAGTTCGTCCTGCACATCCTCTTGCTGGAGTATCTCCGCCGGGAGGCCGTGGGCCAGTAGTTCTCCCGACTGCAGCACGATCACCTCGTCCGCCCAGCCATAGGCAAAATCAAGATCATGGGTCGCGATGATAACCGTCATGCCAGATGCGTGCAGCCGTTCGAGGACGGCGGTCAACTCTGTTTGCATGGCGGCATCCAGACCGGCCATCGGTTCGTCAAGCACAAGCACCTCGGGCTGCATGGCAAGAACTCCGGCGATGCAGACCCGTTTTTTCTGACCGTAACTCAGGTTGTGTACCGGTTTATCGGCGGACTCGGCCATGCCGACTGCCAACAGCGCCTCTGCTACGCGCTCTCGAACAATCTCCTTCACAAGGCCAAGGTTCATGGGGCCAAAGGATACGTCCTCCCGCACGCTGGCCGAAAAGAGCTGGCTGTCCGGATTCTGGAACACCAGGCCGACCCGGGAACGCAACTCCCGCATCCCTCTCCGGCTGTAATCAAGCGGGGTTTCCTCCCACTGTACGTGTCCGCCTGTGGGGCGCAGAATGCCGTTCAGGTGCAGAAACATGGTTGTCTTGCCGGCGCCGTTGGCACCGAGCACGGCGGTGCGTGTGCCGCGGCGTATCGTCAGGGAGCAGTTGTTAAGCGCATTTGTGCCGTCGGGATACCGGTATGAAACATCAGTGAAGCTCAGGATGGGATCGCTCATGGCAGGGACACCGCCATAATAATCAGGGCAAGGCCGGAAATAACGGCAAGAGAGATGGCGCGGGGGGAGTCCGGATAGTCAGGTTCCAAAAAGCGGAGTGCGCCGTCGTTGTTTCGTGCCAGCGCAGCCAGGTGAAGCGCCTGTGACCGCTGCCAGACCTGGACGGACAGATTGGCAATCATTCCTCCCAGCGACCGCAGGGAACGCGTCATCGTCGCATGTCCCATGCGGGCAGACTGGGCGGTGATCGTCTCATGCACCGTTTCAGATAGCACAAAAAGGGTGCGGTAGCAGAGGGTCATCAGATCGAGCAGGGTATCCGGCAGCTTGCAGCGCCGCAGCAGGGAGATGATGTCTGAGAGCGGCGTGGTCAGAGCCAGGAAGAGGAGCGCAGCCAGCCCCCCGAGGGAACGGCCGCAGACGTGTGCAACCCGCTCCAGTTCCGTTCGGGCCAGATGCAGCGAGAGATCGCCAGCCGTAGCGCCGATCTTGAGTGAAACGGCAAGTGACAGAACGCTGACAGCCAGGAAAAGGAGCGCCGGAGCGGCTACCCGCAGATACCGCACCGGCGGTATTCCCGCACCCAGAACAGTGACGGCGCACAGGATAGCAGCTACGCCGCAGGCGGTTGTGGGCGCTGCAGCGGCATAGGCGGCTATCATGCCGCAGAGGGAAAATGTTCCCTTGGCCGCAGGTGAGACCCGTCGCCAGCGGTTCGTGTAGGCAGACTGCTCAATCAGCATTGCGCTTCCTTGTTGTGCTCCCGTCGCAATCGTGAGCGTGTCACCGACACCCCCAGATAATAGCCGATAAACCCGGCTCCGAGGGCCGCCTGCAGAGCGAAAAGCAGCGAGCCGATTTCTCCGCTGGGCGGTTCCATCAGCGGTTTGAACCATGGCCGATACCCAGGCGCGAGTGTGGCAATAACATCTTTTGCCTGATCATCGGCTCCCCGGAATATTTCCACCTCCGTACCATCAGGCCCCGGAGCCGGTTTCTTCACCATCCAGAGCGGGACCGCCACCAGCACAATTACGGCTAGCATCATCAACAAGTTTTGATGCCGTTTCATCCCTGTACCTCCCGGGCGGTTACGACGTTCATCTCTTGCAATTCCTGCGGATTGAACCGTGCCAGGGCGTTGAGAACGATAACGGTCAAAAATCCCTCGCTGATCGCCAGCGGAATCTGGGTTAGGGCAAAGACGGTGGCAAATTTGACAAACGATGCGGTAAATCCGCCCGCCGGGTCAGGAAAGGCCAGTGCCAGCTGTGCCGACGTAGTAACGTATGTCAACAGGTCTCCCAGAGATGCGGCGAGGAAGATCGAAAGTCCGAAGGGGAGCCGTGCCGTCTTGGCGGTGCGGTAGATGGCGGCTGCAGCGAACGGTCCCACAACAGCCATGGAAAAAATGTTGGCCCCCAGAGTGGTGATCCCGCCATGGGCCAGCAAAATTGCCTGGAACAGCAGCACTACGGCACCGATCGGCGCCATTGCTGCCGGTCCGAAGAGGACCGCCCCCAGGCCGGTACCGGTCGGGTGTGAACAGCTTCCGGTGACTGAAGGCATCTTCAGAGCCGAGAGGACAAAGGTGAAAGCGGCAGCAACTCCAAGCAGCATCCGCTGCTCAGGTTTCTCCTTAATTCGCTTATTGATGGAGTGTAGTCCGAAAACGACGAATGGGGCGGAAGCGATACTCCAGCCGATGGCATGTTTTACCGGTAAAAAGCCTTCCATGATGTGCATGGTGTATCTCCTGATTGTTTTGCAAAAAGCACAAAAAAAAGTCCGCAGCTGCCGAAACAGTATGCGGACTTTTCGTATTCAAAGTCACATTACTAACGTGTTCCACCTTCCCGGTCCCCCGGGAGATTGCTGATGGTAGGATCAATGGCAGGTCTTCTGGCTCGCGATTCATCCTCCGGGCGTCTTCCCGGTCTTGCGACCAGTGACGTAAATGCCCTTCGTCCTCGCTTACAGCGGCGGGTCCGCGGGGGAATGGCTCCGTTAGAGCGGCACCCCTCTTCCCTATCAAGCCCTTGCGGGCACCATGATACGTTATTCAATTTTTAATAGTCTGGCAAAATTGGCATGATTGGTGGGCACAGTTGGGATCGAACCAACGACCTGCCGATTAAGAGTCGGCTGCTCTACCAGCTAAGCTATGTGCCCATTACCCGCACAACTTTCATTTGCAATCACGGTTGCCTGTATACAACCGCCAGCCTGCTTCGTCAAGGATTTGCTGTGCTCATTCTCTAAATAGGCGACGTCTGTGCTCGCCGTCGTACCAAGAAACCGATCAGCAGTGAGAGTAGCAGTGTCAACATACCGCCAACCAGTCCGGAAATGCTGGTGCCTAGTTTGTCACCTGCAGCCTTTTTTTCTCCCGTTTTTTGCTCCTGACTTGCGGCACGTGGAGTACGTGGTTCGGTTGGCTTTGTTTCCGGAGTTTTTTTGAAAGAGTAATCCGGCAGGAACGCCAGTTTTTTCTGGATTGTGGCCAGCGTGCTGTGCAATCCCTGCTCAGAGCTCTTCAGCTTCTCTTTACCCGTTACTTTGCGTATTGACCATTCCAGGCCGTCTGGCTGTGCAGAGGCAAACCAGGAAACAACTCCGCCCGTCAGCAGGGTCACCGCCAGGAAGCCGAGTATACTATTTCGAAGCGGATAAACGCCAATGGGGCGGGACTCCATTGCACTTAGCATGATCTCCGGTTTAGCCTTATACACAAAAGAGATAACCGTTGCGGTCACTAGGCCCTCAACGACCCCGATTGCCAGGTGGATCGGTTGCATGATGATGAGAAATGTTGAAAACGGGAGCGCGGAAATGCCGGATAATACGGTTTCGACGACGACTCCGAAGGCTCCCAACTGTAAGCCGATGACGGCGGCAGCCATAGATGCCACCGATATTTTTGTCGGTGAAGGTGACCCCCCGATAATTTTTTTGTAAATAAAGGGGTAGGCGATGAAAGCCGGGAAAAAGCCGAGGTTGAAGATATTGCAGCCAAGCGCCAGCAATCCGCCGTCGGCAAAAAAGAACGCCTGCACCACCAGCACCGAGGCGATCGTCAGGAAGGCGGCATACGGGCCGAGCAGGATGGAGAGTATCAGTCCTCCACCCAGGTGTCCGCTGGAACCGGTGACCGGAATGGTGAAATTGATCATCTGGGCCGCAAAGATAAACGCGCCCAGAACTCCCATCAGCGGTATCTTGCGGTCATCCATCTCAGTACGGATTTTTTTGGAGCAATAGGCGATGGTGGCGGCTGAAACGGTCCACATTGTTCCGCCGACTGCGGGTGATAGTAATGCGTCTGCCATATGCATGCTGAATTCCGATCCGGTTGAGCGCATATCTTTTTTAAATTAGTAGCACGCTTGAAATATACCAATTGTATTTCAAGCGTCAAGCGCTAAAATAAAAAATTCGTGCTACTGTAGTGACCTGTCGTCGCCATGCGTCTTTGGACGCTTGCCCGTTCGCCCGGTTGCATTTATAGTGATATACGTCATTGTCAGTGCTTGTGGTGAACGATGCAAGCCAAGACGCTGCTGGGGAGGAGAAGAGGGATGTTAGAGCATGCCGCATCGATAATCAGAACAGCAGAAGCCTTTGTCCTCACCGCCGGTGCTGGTATGGGGGTTGACTCCGGTCTCCCGGATTTTTCGCGGGGATCACGGTTTCTGGAGGGGGTGCGGAAGATTGATGCTTTGTTGTAATGCTGCAGTGGTGCCTCTGATGCATTCATATACGTGTATGTATAAATAGAGCCCGGCGGAAACCGGGCTCTATTGGCATTTATCTATAATAACCGCCTGTTTAGATGAGGCCGTGGGCAACCATTGCATTGGCTACCTTGATGAAACCGCAGATATTGGCGCCAAGGACATAATTGCCCGGCGCGCCATACTCTTCTGCTGTTTCAAAACAGTTGCGGTGGATGTTGATCATGATATCTTCCAATTTCTTC
>JABBNX010000075.1:0-4511 GCA_019352135.1 Pseudomonadota bacterium | reverse complement strand
CTTCTCGGTGTACTCGAAGCTCCAGGAATCGCGCCCGGCATTCTGCTGCATTTCGAGAGCCGAGGTGGCAACACCACCGGCATTGGCCGCCTTGCCCGGCCCGTAGGCGATTTTTGCGTCCAGTAATATCTTGATCCCTTCCGGAGTGGTGGGCATGTTGGCGCCTTCGCCGACCGCAATGCACCCCTTTTTGATAAGTTGTGCGGCGTCTTTGCCGTTGATCTCGTTCTGGGTGGCCGATGGCATGGCTACCTGGCACGGAATGTCCCAGATGTTTCCGTTTGCTATGTACTTTGCGTCCTTATGTTTTGCAACATAATCGGAAATGCGGCGACGCTCGACTTCTTTAAGTTGCTTGATCAGGTCCAGGTCGAGACCCTTCTCGTGGTAGATCACTCCGTTGGAGTCGGAGCAGGCGACGCAAGTGCCGCCCAACTGGTGGATCTTCTCGATGGTGTAGATGGCCACATTGCCGGAACCGGAAACCAGGCAGGTCTTGCCTGCAAAGGAGTCCTTGCGGGCCTTCAGCATTTCGTTGACAAAGTAGGTCGCGCCATAACCGGTGGCCTCGGTGCGCACCAGCGAACCGCCCCAGGTGAGTCCTTTGCCGGTCAGAACGCCCGGCTCATACCGATTGGTGATGCGCTTGTACTGGCCGAACATGTAGCCGATTTCGCGGCCACCCACGCCGATGTCACCGGCCGGAACATCTGTATGCTCACCCAGGTGACGATACAGCTCGGTCATGAAGCTCTGGCAAAAACGCATGACTTCGTCGTCGGACTTGCCTTTCGGATCGAAGTCGGAGCCTCCTTTTCCGCCGCCGATCGGCAGGCCGGTCAATGAGTTCTTGAATATCTGCTCGAAGCCGAGAAACTTGACGATGCCGAGGTACACGGAAGGGTGAAACCGGAGGCCACCTTTGTATGGCCCGAGTGAACTATTGAACTCAACCCGGAAGCCGCGGTTGATATGAACAACGCCTTTGTCATCTTGCCAGGGAACCCGGAATATGATCTGGCGTTCCGGTTCACAGATGCGCTCGATGATCTTGCGCTCGAGGTACTCCGGATGCTTGACGACAACCGGTCCAAGGCATTCCAGGACCTCTAGAACCGCTTGATGAAACTCGGTCTCGCCTGGGTTGCGCTTCAGAACTTCCTGGTACATTCCTTCGATTTTTTCGTCGACCTTTGGCATGATACCTCCTGGGTGATTGAAATGCGCGCATATATGAGTATTAAATACGCACATCGCAACGCTTAATGCTTATTTTGTAAGCAGAATTCGTGCCACAGGTCTTGTCTGCACTGTTTTTGTGCACACTATGCTTAAATATTAGCCAGTTGCCTTTTGCTGCGGCGCAATACGCCGGGCGCAGGTGTTAACACAATAACTATTTTAGAGTTGTTTTTGTACACAGAAGAGTGGCGGCTGAATTATGTTGCGAATTGTCGCAAGCGGCAATATCGGTATCCAGTGCTTGTAATGAAAGATGAAAGGGGCAGCGCGCAAAAGCGGTCGATCGGAAGGGTGAAATCGTTTAACCGCAGGCGGAATGACTTTTACTGATTACATCCGTGAAGGGAGTTGACGTGGGTCGCCGTCTCCCGCTCCAGCAGACAACCGGTGCGCAGGTCGGTATCTTCGGCGGCGTTGATGAGCCGCTTTGCTGCTGAGAGTGCGGTCAGCGGATGGCTGGCGATCCGCTCCGCAAAAACGGAGACATTCTGCCAGAATTCATTTTCGTTATGAACCATATCAACCAGCCCCATTTGCAGCGCCTCTGCGGCACTGTAAATCTCCGAGGTCATGAAGATTTCACGGGCATAATTCTTGCCAACGATGCGGGGGAGTTTGTGGGTGCCGCAGAAGCCGGTGATGATGCCGAGCTTTGCCCCGGAATGACCAATTCGTAACCCTCCTGCGGCAATGCGAATGTCGCAGGACATGGCCAGATCGCACCCACCTCCCATGGTGATTCCGTTCAGGGCGGCGATGACCGGTTTCGGGCACGACTCGATCTGATCGAACAGTGATTGGCCGAGTTCGGCAAGGTGGAAGGCGTCGATCGGAGAAAAATGCACCATCTGGCCGATGTCGGCTCCGGCGGCAAACGATTCTCCCGGATACCCGCTGAGAACGATGACATTCGCCGACTCGTCCTCCTCAACCTGTGCAACGGCCCGTCTCAATTCACGTATCGTGGTGATGGAGAGTTTGTTGAAACGTGAACCGGCATCGAGCAGAATATACCCGACCCGGTTCATGATCTCTATGCGGAGTTTTTTGTAAGGCATTAGGCCCGGGGATGGACGTTGCTCTTGATCCAGGCGACAATGTCTTCCGTAGAAGTGCCAGGGGTGAATATTTCGCAGATGCCGGCCGCCTTCAATCCGGGAATATCGTCTTCAGGTATGACGCCCCCTCCGAAAACCATGATATCGTCGACCCCTTTTTCCTTGAAGAGCTGGGTAACCCGTGGGAGCAGAGTATTATGGGCGCCGGACAGGATCGACAAACCGACGCAGTCAACGTCTTCCTGGATCGCGGCCGAGACGATCTGCTCGGGAGTCTGGTGCAGGCCGGTGTAGATGACCTCAAAACCGGCGTCCCGAAAAGCGCGGGCGATAATTTTGGCACCACGATCGTGCCCATCCAGTCCCGGTTTTCCGACGAGTACACGTAATGTTCTTTCAGCCATAGTAACTTACCCCCGGTATTAAAATTAGTGGATAAAACGGTTTCTCTTTAAGTAAAAAGCCAGCATGGCTCAGTGCAAATTCGGCCTCTACATCTCGATGCCGGTGCGTGCCGCAATTCCCGCTTTATAGTAATGCTTGATCTCCCGCATCTCGGTCACCAGGTCGGCTGCCTCAATCACACGTTCATGCGCGTTGCGCCCGGTCAGAACAAGTTCTGTCTTTTCGGGTTTGCGGCTGATCATATCCAATACCTGTTCAACATCAATCAGGCCAAAGCCGACAGCTCCGTTGATTTCATCGCAGATAAAGAGGTCAAATTCACCGGAAGTCAATAGCTCCAGTGCTTGCACGAGCGCTTCCTGTGCGGTACGCCGGTCATCCGTGATGTCTTTGGTGTTGACCCATCCCGGCCTGCCGGTCTGGATGATTGTCAGCAGGGGGGCAAGTTTTTCGGCAGCCAGGTGTTCACCGTAGCGCCCCCCTCCTTTTATGAACTGGAATACGCAGACTTTGAGGCCACGCCCGACTGCGCGCAGTGCCAGTCCAAGCGCGGCGGTTGTTTTCCCTTTGCCGTTGCCGGTATAGACCTGAACGCACCCCTGCTCCAAAGCCATGCTATTCTCCCTTGAACTGCGGCTGGCGCTTATCAAGAAAGGCCTGCATCCCTTCACGCTGATCGAAACTGGAAAAGCAGAGGGCAAACGCATCTCGTTCCAGCATACAAGCGGTCTGCAGATCGATATCATAACCGGCGTTGACGACCTCACCGCCGATGCGGATGGCGTTTGGGCTGCGGGTACAGATGTGTGTGATCAGTTCCTCGGCTTGGGCCAGTGTTTGACCGTGTGGGTAGAGACGGTTTATCAAACCGATCCTGTGGGCTTCTTCGGCATCAATCAGGTCTCCGCTGTAGATCAGCTCTTTTGCTTTTGATTTGCCTACCAGCCGGGCAAGACGCTGGCTACCGCCGCAGTAGGGAATCAACCCCGCAGCAATGCCCGGAAAACCAAAGCGTGCCGTCCGAGATGCCACAATAAAATCACACGCCAGGGCGATCTCCAATCCTAACCCTGAACATTCTCCATCGACTGCGACTATACAAGGCTTGCCAATTTTTTCGATACTGAACATGACCTGTTGCCCAACGCTGGACAGCGTTGCTGCATCGTGAATAGTCAGGCTGCTTTCAACCGGGCAGCGGCAGAATCCGTCTTCAGAACCTGTCAGCAGCAGTCCCTTGATGTCATTTTTACCGGCCAAGGTTGATGTCTGATGGTGAATCACATCCAGCAATTCCCTGGCAGAAACGGTCCGGTTTCCAGGAATTGTCAAAACGGCTATGCCGCTTACCGTGGGTTGGATCGTGCAAAGTCTCTCGGGCACAGCGTTGTTCCTGTTTACGGGTGGAATGAATTTTGCGCCGCAACTATAGCAACTCAACCGTATACGGTCAAGAAAAGGTTTGGCAAATTTTATTGACAGTAAAACTGTTGCTGATTGCAAATATGACGGTATACTGCGGTTTCATAATTTATTTATGGAGGAAAGCCGACCATGCACCTGCCCACACTTGTCCGTCGCTGCGCTCACGCATCCCGAATCGCTGCAGAAGAAAACGCCATCTGGCTTCAGCAACATATGAGCCCCTATTTTTTTCAGGCAATGGTAGACGACGAGGATGCCGTGACGCTGCTGGCCAGGGAGATGGGGCGCTTACGGCATAACCGGCATCTGATCCTTACCGATCAGGACAAGAGGCTGGTGATAGCCTGTGTCAATCGTCCCGGCTCACTCTATGAGACATTG
>JABBNX010000074.1 GCA_019352135.1 Pseudomonadota bacterium | reverse complement strand
ACGAGGGTGACATACAACTGACTACTATTCAATATGGTCTATGTTTGTCGGTTACGGTTCGCTTTTATATCGTGGGTCATGGTACGGACTTCATACGGCTTGCCAGGATTGATTGGTGTCTCAAGCAGATCACTTGGATTTGCAGGAGACTCAAATATATATCCCTCAGCATCACCTATCAGCTGCTTAGCAGTCTTAGTCAAGAATATCGCATTGTCTACCGTTTGAATGTTGATCGAATTGAAATACTTACTGTTTTTGAAGGTCATCGGCTATTGCGACTGAACGAATCAGGTGATTAGTAAATAATTAACTAAGGCACGTAAAGGAGAGAGGCTATTTTTCAGTAAGGAATATGTGAAATAGCCTTTCTCCTTTTTTCAAGACTGTTACGGGCTATGTAGCATCGAATCATACAAAATAACGGTCAAAAAAAGAGGGCGCATCCCGGTGAGGATGCGCCCTTTGTACGCTCAGACTTTGCAGCGTGGCGAAAAAACTACCTCTGTGCCGCCTGCACCGCCGTGATGGCGGTGACGTTGACGATATCGTCCACCGAACAACCGCGCGAGAGATCGTTGACCGGCTTTGCCAGGCCTTGAATAATCGGGCCGACCGCTTCGGCTCCGGCAACGCGCTCCACCAGCTTGTAGGCGATGTTGCCGGCATCAAGATCGGGGAAAATAAGGACGTTTGCCTTGCCCGCCACACTGCTGCCGGGGGCCTTCTTACTCCCGACATTCGGAAGAAGAGCCGCATCGGCCTGCAATTCACCGTCAATCTGCATATCCGGTTTGATCTGCCTGGCTATTTCCAATGCTTTCAAAACCTTGTCGCAGTCGGGGTGACTGGCACTCCCTTTGGTAGAGAACGAGAGCATGGCAACGCGGGCTTCCACATCAAGAAACGCCGTGCAGTTTCCGGCTGTCGCCACTGCTATCTCTGCCAACGCCTGGGCATCAGGGTTGGGGTTGACAGCACAGTCGGCAAAGAGAATGATGCCGTTTTCGCCGAAATCGGGGTTCTTGGTAATCATCAGAAAGAACGATGACACCGTCTTGATACCGGCTGCCGGACCAACGGTCTGGAATGCGGCCTTGAGAACGTTGCCGGTAGTACCGGTGGCACCGGCAACTTCACCGCCGGCATCGCCGTTACGCACCATCATGCCGGCATAGTACAGGTTGTCATCGGCGGTGAGGAGTTTTCTGGCTTCATCAGCGGTCAACCCCTTGCTCTTGCGCAGCTCGACCAGATCGTCCACGTACTGCGCCAGCTTGGGAGATGACGCCGGATGGAGCAGTTCCACACCGGTCAGATTGATCCCCTTTGCAGCAGCTTCAGCTTGAATCATGGCCGGATCTCCGAGAATAACAATCCTGGCCAACCCTTCCGCAACTATTTTCTCTGCGGCAAATAGCATCCGCTCGTCATAACTTTCCGGTAACACCACCGTCTGCAGGTTCTTTCTGGCCTTCTCTTTGATCTGGTCAACAAGATGCATACGCAACCTCCTTTGATTTATAAAACAGGTTTATGCTTATAGCCGATATACTCACAACGGGTCAACAAAAAAAGCCTGATTTCTCAGGCTTTTAGCAATCCTTAACAACTTATACCACTGTTAAAATTCGACTCCCAATGCCTCGGCAACCGTATGCATATCCTTGTCTCCGCGCCCCGACAGACAAACCACTATCGTCGTATCCCTGCTCAGCGTCGGAGCAAGTTTCATCGTGTGTGCGATAGCGTGTGACGATTCCAGAGCCGGGATGATACCCTCTTCACGGGTCAGGGTACTGAATCCGTCCAAAGCCTCCGTATCGGTAATCGAAACATATTCGGCGCGGCCGGTATCCTTCAGCCAGGAGTGTTCCGGTCCGACGCCGGGATAATCAAGGCCGGCCGAGATCGAGTGGGCATGGGTAATCTGGCCATGCTGATCCTGCAGCAGATAGGTCTTGTTGCCGTGTAGAATGCCGGGTGACCCGGCGCAGAGCGGAGCGGCGTGCTTGCCGGTTTCGATACCGAAACCGGACGCTTCGACCCCGACCAGTCGCACCGACGTATCCTTGAGAAACGGGTAGAACAATCCAAGGGCATTACTGCCCCCGCCAACCGAGGCCACCAGATAATCGGGCAAGCGCCCCTCGACTTTCTTGTGCTGCCGTTTGACCTCGGTGCCGATCACGGACTGAAAGTCGCGCACCATCATGGGATACGGGTGCGGACCTGCCACGGTGCCGATCACGTAAAAGGTCTCATGGATGGTGGTAACCCAGTTGCGCATCGCCTCGTTCATGGCGTCTTTCAGTGTCGCGGTGCCGGCAGTGACAGGGGTCACGGTCGCCCCCAGCAGCTTCATGCGGAAAACGTTCTGGGCCTGACGGCGGGTATCCTCTTCACCCATGAAAACTTCGCACTTCATGCCGAACAGCGCTGCGACCGTGGCGGTCGCCACGCCGTGCATGCCGGCACCGGTTTCGGCAATGACCCGTTTTTTCCCCATCCGCCGCGCCAGAAGGCCCTGACCGATGGTGTTGTTTATTTTATGCGCACCGGTATGGTTCAAATCCTCCCGCTTAAGATAGATGCGAGCGCCGCCAAGTTTTTTTGTCAGTTTCTCCGCATAATAGAGCGGGTTGGGACGGCCGACATACTGGCGCAGATAATACGCGAATTCCTGCTTAAACTCTTTGTCATGCCGATAATGCTCATAGGCCTTTTCAAGTTCCAGCAGGGCAGGCATAAGTGTTTCGGGAACATAGCGTCCACCGTACTGGCCGAAATGACCTTTTTTATCCGGTAATCTCACGTTACAGGCTCCTTTGCAGCACGAATAAAGCGGCTGACTTTCACGGCATCCTTTTTCCCCGGCGCACTTTCTACGCCGCTGGAGACATCTACCGCATACGGCTTGACCGTTGCTACCGCCACGGCGACATTCTCCGGGGTCAGCCCCCCCGCCAGGATGATGCAGTGCGAAGCGGACGCCAGGGCGGCAATATCCCAATTGAAAGTCGTGCCGGTACCGCCATGCACCGCCGGGGACCAGGCATCCAGCAGCCAGGCCGCGACATGATGGTTTGTTATGTCAACAAGGCTGGAAACATCCTTCACCCGGAACGCCTTGATGACCCTGCGCGTAACGGCGGCGCAATACCCAGGCGACTCTTCACCATGCAGTTGAACCAGATCCAGGCCGCACTGATCGGCAACCTCGTTGACCGTAGCCAGTTCCTCATTGACAAACAGCCCGACTGTCTGCACGAAAGCCGGGAGGCGGCGAATAATGCCGGCAGCCTCTGCAGGGGAAACATAGCGGGGTGACCCCTGGAAAAAGACGAAGCCGAGAGCATCAGCTCCGGCTTCGACCGTCATCACGGCATCTTCCAGATTGGTTATGCCACAAATCTTGACTCGCACCATACGCTACAAACTGATTTTCGGCAGACGCTCCAGCGCGTCCTTAACCATCGTATCCGGATACTCGTAATCTTCCAGATTACCGGAGAGATAGGAATCATAGGCACCCATGTCCAGCTGGCCATGGCCGGAAAGCCCAAACAGGATGGTCTTTTCCTTCCCTTCCTCTTTGGCCAGTACCGCCTCGTCGATGGCAGCCCGCACGGCATGGGATGATTCGGGTGCCGGGACAATCCCTTCACTGCGGGCAAACAGGAGTGCTCCCTCGAAGCAAGCATTCTGCTTGTAAGACTTGGCCTCGATCTGCCCGGCGTGGTAGAGCTGCGAGACCAGTGCCGACTCGCCATGATAGCGGAGGCCGCCGGCGTGAATACCGGGAGGCATGAAGTCGTGACCAAGCGTATACATCATCGAAATCGGCGCCAGCTTGGCGGTATCGCCGTAATCAAAGGCGTAGACCCCTTTGGTCAGAGTCGGACAGGACGACGGTTCGACCGCCACACACCGGACATTTTTCCCATTGGCGCGATCAGAGATGAACGGAAACGCCAGGCCCGCGAAATTGGAACCACCGCCGCAGCAGGCGATAACGACATCAGGATAGTCCCCGGCGATCTTCATCTGGGCCTGCGCTTCCTGGCCAATGATGGTTTGATGCAGGCAGACGTGGTTGAGCACGCTCCCCAGCGCGTAATTGGTATCGGCATGGGTGGCGGCATCCTCGACCGCTTCCGAGATGGCGATCCCAAGAGACCCCTGACAGTCCGGGTCGTGGGCCAGAATGGTTCGACCGGCGTTGGTGAATTCGGAAGGAGAAGGATGAACCGTGGCGCCCCACAACTGCATCATGCTTTTGCGGTACGGCTTCTGGGTACAGGAGACCTTGACCATGTATACGGTACATTCCAGGCCGAACATTGAACAGGCGAGCGCCAGGGAACTCCCCCACTGACCGGCCCCGGTCTCGGTAGCCAGGCGGCGGATACCGGCCTGCTTGTTATAATAGGCCTGCGGAATCGCCGAGTTCGGCTTGTGAGATCCGGCCGGGGAAACCCCTTCATATTTGTAATAGATCTTGGCCGGCGTCCCAAGCGCTTTTTCCAGGCGGTGGGCACGGTACAACGGCGACGGCCGCCACAGTTGATAAATTTCACGGACTTCATCGGGAATATCGATCCAGCGCTGCTGCGACATTTCCTGCTCTATCAGCGCCATCGGGAAAATAGCCAGCATCTCCTCCGGGGTGACCGGCTGCATGGTCCGGGGGCTGATCACGGGCGCCAACGGGCCGGGCATATCGGGAATGATGTTGTACCACTGACGCGGTATCTGGTCTTCAGGCAGCAGAATTTTGGTGGTCATGATACCTCCGGTTTGAAATATGGATACTATTCCAGATTGTCTTCAATACGGATAAAACTGGTCTTCTCACAGATGATGTCAAGCTGGTCGATTTCCGCCAGCGCTTTCTGGATCGAACCTTCGCGGGCCGCGTGGGTCATGATGACGATCGGCACCGGTGCCGAGTCATCCACTTCGTGAGCGGTCTGCACCATCGATTCGATACTGATGCCATGTGTACCCAACGCGCCGGCAATTCCGCCGAGCACGCCCGGTTTGTCGAGGGTGCTGAAACGGAGCATATATTTGCTGATGATATCGGCCATCGGCTTGACCGGCATGGTAACAACCGTATTATCCAGAAAACCGAGCGGTGACATGCGCCGCCCGGCACCGGCCCTCATGCTGCGCGAAAGACCGATGAGGTCGCCGACAATCGCACTGGCGGTCGGGTTCTGTCCGGCGCCGCGCCCCGAGAACATCACCGGACCGACAAAATCTCCGGTCAGACGGATCGCGTTAAACACACCATTGATATCAGCCAGAGGGCTGTCGAGCGGAATCATGGTCGGATGCACGCGGGCTTCGATCTTGCCATCGACACATTTTCCGATAGCAAGCAGCTTGATTCGATAGCCGAATTGTGCGGCATATTTGACATCCAGGCCGCTGATATTGGCAATTCCTTCAGTATAAATAGTGGCAAAGTCAATCCGGGTGCCAAAGCAGAGCGAAATCAGAACGGCCAGCTTATGGGCGGTGTCTACACCTTCAACATCGAAGGTCGGATCAGGTTCGGCATAGCCGAGCTCCTGCGCTGCTTTCAGCACATCGGCAAAATCGGCGCCTTCCTGGGTCATGCGGGTCAGGATATAATTACAGGTGCCGTTCATGATACCGAAGACACTGCTGAAATGATTGGCGGCCAGGTTGCTCTTTATCGCGGTAAGTACCGGAATACCACCGCCGACAGCGGCCTCGAACTGCACTTCGACACCCTTGCGAACCGCAGCGGCATAAATGTCAGAGCCATGCAGCGCCAGCAGCGCCTTGTTGGCGGTAACAATATGCTTCCCCTTTTCAATCGCCTTCAGCACAAAGGTTTTAGCCGGTTCATATCCGCCGATCAATTCAATGACCACCGAGATTTCAGGATCATTGAATATGTCATCGACGCTGGTTGTCAGAACGCCGGGATCAACAGCAACGCCCCGGTCACTGGTTATATCAAGGTCGGCAATGCGCTTCAATACGATGCCTGCCCCAACTTTAGCACGGATAACGTCCACGTTCTCGCGCAGCAGTCTGACGACTCCCGCCCCGATATTGCCAAACCCTATCAGCCCAACCTGTATATCTTTCATTGTTCCTCGCTTGAGAGTTCAGTTTTTGCGCAGGCTTCGATCTCATCGAGAATGCCGTTAACAAACGCCGGTGACTCCTTGTCTCCATAACGGCGGACGATTTCAATCGCCTCGTTGATGCTGACTTTTTTGGGGATGTCGGACCGGAACATCAGTTCATACGTGGCCAGACGCATGACATTCAGATCGACCCGCGGCATACGTGACAGCGACCAGTTTTTGGAGCGGGATCGTATGGCTTCATCGATAACGGCACGCTGGGATTGGACCCCATGCACCAAACCTTCCGCAAATTCCCGCACCTTCCCCGCTGTTTCACCCTGCTCTTCGCGGAAGGTCTGCAACGTTTCACGCAGCCCGACAGAACTGTTCGAATCCAGTGCATACAACATCTGCAGGGCCAGTTCACGCGCTTCACGCCGTAATCCCATTATTTGAGCACCTTCAGCAGATTGACAGATTCAATGGCGGTTACCGCCGCTTCAAATCCCTTGTTGCCCGCCTTGGTGCCGGCACGCTCCACCGCCTGCTCGATCGTATCGGTCGTCAGAACACCAAAGGCAATCGGAACGCCACTTTCCAGAGAAACGTGTGCCACCCCTTTGGAAACTTCAGAGGCAACATAATCGAAATGCGGTGTCGAACCACGGATAACGGCGCCGAGGCAAATCAGCGCATCATAGTTGCCTGATTCCGCCATTTTTTTTGCAAAGAGCGGGATCTCGAAAGCACCTGGAACACGTGCAACATGAATGTTTTTATCGTCAACACCGTGGCGGATCAGCGCATCAACCGCCCCCTCCAGCAGACGCTCACAGATGAAGCTGTTGAAACGGCTGACGACAATACCAAACTTCTGCCCTTTAGCTTCAAGCTTACCTTCAAAAAATTGCGGCATGACTACCTCCCGGACAGTAGTAAGTTAGAAGATATTTCTGCTCTTTTCTGGCAGAAATTGAGTTCGTTAACACACTTATCCTGTTTTATAAGGATTAGCTTAAAAAGAATCACGATATTAGCATATTTTTTGCGGCTGGGTACAAAAAATATGCTTAAAAGTGAGTAGCTCGGGGCAGGACCACACCAACCGTCATATTTTGCGCAGAACTCTCTTCCCCAGCCACATCACTGCTTTTTTCTCACCGGTTCACCCAGCGGTTGTGGCGTCGCTTCCGACAGGTAAGGACGGATAAGGATACGAACACCTCGTTACCGCGTGCCAGACCCTGTTCATTTACCTCATTGCCACCCACATCATCAGAGATGATTTTATTCAGAAACAGATTATAATCAGTCATGCAAGTTTGCATATAATGGCCACATGAGGTATGACGTCTACAATGTGTCGGAATAAAGGTCAAAAATATTGCCTCAAGGGAGGGTTCCATGCATGTCGTTGCCATCAGCCGCTGGAAAGAAGAGACACCCGAATTGGTCCAGACACTTGCCGGTGTACTCGGTATAACCGCCTTCGAAGCGCGGCCGCGCATGATTGGAGCCGGACCTGCCGTGGTGGCCAGTTTCGCTGACAGAGAAATGGCACGGACAGTGGCGAAAAATCTGGAGCAGGAAGGATTCGCGACGTTGATCATTGATGCCATGGCGATTCGCAGTAGAACAGGCAACTTGATCGTCCGCCGCTTTCAGTTTAACAAAATGTCAATGCTTATTGAAACGAGTGACGGGCAACAGAAGGAGATCCCCTATGAAGTGATTGACCTTCTTCTGCAGGGCACGAGCATTGCGGGGACTTCCGAGCTAAAAACGGTTACCGAGCGCAAGCTCAGCATCGGCAAGACCCTTCTTTCCGGCGGAATACCGATGACCAGCACGGTCGAGCACCAGGAAGAGGTAACAACCGAAGAGCGGGGAAAGGTTCTTTATCTTTATGCCGGCACGCGGTCACCTGTTATCTTCCGCCAGAACGGCATGACCTACGATGGATTCGGCGCAGCCATGAAGCTGTCCCGGGAACTGAACTTTGCCTACCTGATAAGCGAACTGCGCAGGCTCTGCCCCGCAGCAGGCGATGATGACCGACTGCTTACCCGGGTTGGCCAGGTCCGGCTGCTTGGACCCACCTTAAACCCGGAAACCAACCTCGATCTGGCGGCCGAGATTCTTGCCCAGAGCCTGCAGAGCTAAAGAAGTGAAGCAATTTAATAGCAATTATATACGCGGTGCCATCAAATACGACCACGCGGATCATCGAGGAGCGAATCAATGAATCTCACTAAAAAACATATCCTGGCATTTTTTAAACAGCAGGAGGGAGCAATCCATTTTGACGCCCTATTACGTGCCTTTGGCGGTCGCCATGTCAAGCGAGAGCTGAAAAACCTGCTGGAAGATATGGGCGAAGACGGCGAAGTGGTCCGGCTAAAGGGGAACAGTTACAGCCTGCCGGGAAAAATGAAAACGACCCGTGGCCGAATTTCGATACACCGCGACGGCTACGGCTTTGTGACTCCGGATGGTGGCGGTGAGGACATTTTCATTCCGTCAAAGTTTTTGAAAGGTGCAATGCACGACGATCTGGTCGAGGCAAGTTCCTCCCCGAGCCGCATGGGAGGAAACAAGCTTGACGGGCGGGTGCTGACGGTGGTCGAACGTACCACCAGTCGCATCGTCGGGCGCTATGAAGAAACCAGGCGTGGCGCAATCGTCATCCCCGATGACCAGCGGTTGAATCTGGTGGTGGCAATCCCGGCCACGGGGCGCGGTCTGGCGCAAGACGGCCACCAGGTCGTGGCCGAATTGACGTCATATCCCGTAGGTGGCCGCCCTGCCGAAGGGAAAATCGCCGAGGTTCTCGGGTGGCCGGATGATCCGGAGGTTGAGGTACAGTCGGTGATTCGCCGTTTCGACCTGCCGCACGTCTTTGGACCGGACGTGCTGGCCGAAGCCGAGAAGATCACCGACACGGTTTCCAGTGGAGATCTGAAAGGGCGCATGGACCTGCGTTCGATGCCGACCGTGACCATCGACGGCGAGACGGCTCGCGATTTTGACGACGCCGTCTCCTTGCGCCGCGAGGGTGAGCATTTCCGGCTTTGGGTGTCGATTGCCGATGTTTCCAGCTATGTCACAAAAGACAGCCCGCTTGATCAGGAAGCCTACCTGCGCGGAACCTCGGTTTACTTCCCGGACCGCTGCATCCCGATGCTGCCTGAACGACTTTCGAACGGCATCTGCTCACTCAACCCGCACGTTGACCGCCTGACGATGACAGCCGAAATGCTCTTTGATCGCAGCGGCACCATGCTGGAATCCTCCTTCTATACCAGCGTCATACAGAGTGCGGCCCGCCTGACCTATACGATAGTGAAGCAGATTATTGTCGACGAGGACCGCGAACTGGCCGATAAATACCGACCGGTGGCGCCGATGCTGCAGGAAATGAAGGAGCTGGCGCTGATTCTGATGGCGATACGCAAGAAACGGGGGAGCATTGATTTCGACCTCCCCGAACCGGAGATCATCATCGGCCTGACCGGGTTGACCGAGGGGATTATCCGGGCCGAACGCAACCTGGCACACCAGCTGATCGAGGAGTTCATGCTGGCCGCCAACGAGGCGGTGGCACGGTATATTAGCAGCCGGGACATCCCTTTTCTCTATCGGGTCCACGAGAACCCGGATCCGGCCAAACTGCAAACCTTCCAGGAATTTGTCTTTGGCTTCGGCTACGAATTCAAACTTGTTGACGAAAAGGTCAAGCCGGCGGAACTCCAGCGCCTGCTGGCCCAGGCCGACGGCCGTCCCGAGGAGCGGATGATCAATTACTCCCTGCTCCGCTGCATGAGACAGGCCCGCTATGCTGCCGACAATGTCGGGCATTTCGGCCTGGCTTCGGATTGCTACTGCCACTTCACCTCCCCGATCAGACGTTATCCCGATCTGGTGGTGCACCGGATATTAAAGGCAGCGTTAGCCCTCACGGCGGAGAAAAAACAGGTGGGAACTCGTGCCTCCAAACAACTGGCGATCGCCACCGAACGGCTGGCAGAAGTCGCCGAGCACACCAGCAAGCGCGAACGGGTCGCAATGGAGGCCGAGCGGGATGTGGTGGAAATGAAAAAACTTCAGTACATGCAACAGCATGTAGGGGAGGAGTTTGACGGTTACATCACCGGAGTGACCGCCTTCGGCTTCTTCGTAGAGCTGAAAGAACTGTTCGTTGAGGGCCTGGTGCATATCTCGACCCTGACAGACGACCTATACAATCATGCCGAGAAGCAGCACTCCCTGATCGGCCGGCGCACCGGAAAAGTATTCCGGATCGGGGATGAGGCACGGATCACCGTAGCTTCGGTTTCTCCGGCTACACGGCGGATCGAGTTTCTTCTTGCAGATCATACTGCGCAGTCTCCGGACTCTCGGACAGTCCGCACCACGGCCGGTTTGGAAGAATATCCGCGCATTCCGCTGCGGGGCAAACGGTTAACTGGCCTAAAGCCGCGGATCGACGTTCACAACCAGGACGGCACGCGCAGCACAGGCGACCGGCCCGGCAAAAGGAAAAGCGAACCCCGGAAGAAACGCTGAAACGTTTATGGAAATCAGGTTGCAAGCCGGCACGCCACTGTGATAGGAAGAAGGCATGAGCGAAGAAAAAGTGATCCCTTTTATTGAACATCTGGTTGAACTGCGCAAGCGACTGGTCGTCATAGTTATCGCAGTAGTGATCGGCATGGGTGTGGCCTGGAATTTTTCCAATGATCTGCTTCATTTCATAGAAAAGCCGTTGACCGGTGCGACCTACCTGACCGAAATTAAAAAAACGGTCTATGCCAAGGTCAAGGAGCGGGCACCGGCGTTGTATGCCCACTTCAATCTGGACAAGGATGTCAACTCCCCCATAAAACAGCACGTACTCAACTACAGCGCTCCGCTGGAGCCGTTTTTCATGCAGTGTAAAATTTCCATGCTGGCCGGCTTTGTTCTCGTTTTGCCGATAGTTTTTTACCAGATCTGGTTATTTATCGCGCCCGGCCTGACACGGCGTGAGCGACGGATGGTTGTCCCTTTTGTAACCGCTGCCACCATTACCTTCTGCGTTGGTGCACTGTTTTTTTTGATTATCATCTGGCCGGTGATCATAAATTTTTCCCTTTCATACGAAGCTGAAGGTCTGCAGAGCTGGTTCAACATCAGTGCATACGTAAATTTTTGCCTGCGATTGATCCTGGTCTTCGGCCTCATCTTCGAGTTGCCGGTCCTGACGCTGTTGCTGGCCCGCTTCGGCATCGTCAATTATCAACTTCTGGCACCCAAACGAAAATATGCATTACTCGCCAGTGCAATCGTCGCTGCGTTTCATGCCGATCTCATTACCATGTTCGTTATCATGATTCCGATGTACCTGATGTACGAAATAAGTATCTGGGTTGCATTGATTTTCGGCAAAAAGAAGGCTGTAATTGAAGCTGAACCTTTGGCCAGTTAGAAGTGGTTTTCTCAGGACAGTAACATGATAGAAAGGCTTTCTGTTTTTTGCCGAAATAATTTATTACCACACGTATATCGTCTATCGAAGCCGACAGAAAACAGCTTCGTTAACGCACGGATCCTGCCTATAGGTAGTAAGGGGCATACAGCATAACCCAATAAAATACTGTTGACAAACTCTGCAAAACCTCCTAAAAAGATATAAATTGTCTTTTAGCCTGCAAGAAGTTATTTTGTGCTCTTTCCTGGTTAACATATGACTTCAATATCACACAGTTTCCTGTCTATCAGGGTTAGGAGTTTTGTATGATGGAACTTACTCGTAAAGGCGAATATGCAATCAGGGGCATCGTGTATCTGGCGGGAAAACCGCTTGATAAGGTCTGCCTGCTGAGCGACATAGCTGCTGCAGTTGATGTCCCGCCAACGTTTCTCGCCAAAATATTCCAGCAGTTCAGTAAAATAGGACTGGTAAAGTCGTTTCGAGGCACTGGCGGCGGCTTTATGCTGGGGCGAGCACCTGAGAACATTACCCTTTTGGAAGTCGTCGAAGCGGTTGAAGGCCCGATAGTTCCGAACCGTTGCGTTGCTATTCCTGCCAATTGTGACCGTTCAGGGGCCTGCAATGTTCATCCGGTGTGGAGGCGGGTCCAAGGAGAGGTTCGCGGCGTATTGAATGGCGTCACCCTCAAAGAGCTGTCAGAAGAAGGGTAATACAAACATAACAATATGATATAGTTGAGTTTTATAGAAATCAGGTTGACATATAGCGCTTGGCACGATAATGTCCAGCCACCTTGTACAGAATCATCAAAGTCCCGGAAATCGGGATTTTGACGTTTCAGGGACAAAATAACTAAGAAAGGAGTACCCCGCCGGAGATACGCCCTCGAAGTCTGTGGGCAACGACGCCGCTCCGGCAAAGCCGATACAACTTCCCTACTCTTATATTATGCGAAAAAAACTTATCTATCTTACGTGTCTGTTAGTATTGACCGCGTGTGAAAACGCCCCGTTTAAACCGACAGACAACCAATCGACCACGTCGCTGGCCACCGAACCCTCCATCCTCGACAACAACAGCGTCTCACTTACCCAGCGGAAAAAACAGCAAGAAGTAATTGAGCTGGCATTTTCCCGCATAACGTCACCCGAACGAGCACATCAGTTAGCAGCAATCTGTTTTGACAAGACGGCCGGTACCGTTTTCATGCCATTCGATCTGGCCGAGATTGCGCTGGTTGAAACAGGCGGGCACCGGCTCTCCTCCCGGGCAGTTTCAACAAAAGGAGCTCTCGGAGTCTGGCAGTTGATGCCGCGCCGTGCCAAAAGCCACGGCTTTACCGTAAAAGATATGCTGGATGACGGGAAATGCGCCGAAGCCGCCGTCTGTGAGCTTTATACCAAACTTGGCATGGCTCGGGGAAACCTCGAACGTGCCAAGAAATATTACTGTGGCCAAGGACCGCAAGCAAATGCCTATTTAAAAAAGATACAAAAAGTTCGCCGGGAAATGATGGCGGAACTGGACCTTCAGAGCGACAAACTGGCATTGGCCGACTCGGCTTCGCTAACCCGTTGATCCAAAAGGTGCAGTACGTTGCCTACTACCGTACAACACGATGCTCCAGGCACGTGCCCGGGTGTTTTTGCTTGATATAAAAGTCGCCGCTCTGCTATAGTCGGGCGGCTTTTTTATCATCGGCATTTATTTAGTGCATATAGACGTTATTTCCTGCCGTTATCTGTAAAATAATGACTTCATTGTATTCATTTATCCAGCTTTAGAGTCCGGAGAGGAGTTTTTGTGGAGAGCGGAACGTTTTCCGCCAGTTCAACTGGCCTCAGCTTCACCCTTCGAACTAAGATGGCACTTCTTTCTGCTGCGGTTTTTCTTGGCATTCTGCTGGTTGGATCCATCAGTCTGTATATGATGAATGAAGTAAAAATTGGCGGCACTGCCTACCGATACATCCAGAAGAACAGAGATGCTCTTGAAAGTATTGCCCTACTAAAATCTGACCTTTACCAGATCAACAGTGACATGCAGAATTTAACGCGTGGGACTGACAGCGCCACTGTCGAAAAGAATAGCGCCTCTATTAAAGATCTCACACATGATATCGAGATTAACTTCGGGATTGTTCTTGAGTCGGTTGAGTCGCCTGGGAAGCTTGCGGCTATTAACAAAGCAAACAACATCTGGAAGAAATATCAACAAACGTTGCTGGACGAGGTATTACCAGCCGTAGCAAAAGGTGATGCGCTTAAGGCCAACACCCTTATGACAGGAATCCAGGCGCAACGCTTCAGTCTGTTCAACACGGCCGTTGCTCAAATGAGTAACCATATCCGGAAGGATGTCAGCGCCACCGAACAACAGGCCGCAACAAGCATCAAAACAAAAGCCATTGTCTCTGCAACGGTTACTATCGCTGTAATCTTTCTTATCGCTCTGTTTTCATATCTCATTACGACCTCTATTACCAGACCACTCAGAAGCTGTGTCAAGTTCGCACGGGCTATGGCCGACGGCAGGCTTGACGCCCGCCTTGAAGTGCGTGGCGGCGAAGAAGCCGCTGATTTGGCACATGCCATGAATGCCATGGCCGAAAATCTCCATAGTATTGTCTTGCGAATAGGTTCCACTTCAAAAGCACTCACTTTTATTGACAACAATCTGGAAAACAGTGCCCGTCTGGTGGTAAATTCCGCGCAGATGCAGGAAAAGTCTGTGCTCGAAACATCGCACGCTGTTGTCCAAATCAACAAATCGGTACATGAAGTTTACGAGGGGATCGATAAACTCTCGGAATCAACCACCGAAACATCCGCGTCGTCACTTGAGATGGCCGCAACAATTGAAGAGATCGCAATGAGCGCCGAAAAGCTTGAAGAGGCTGTTGAAGAGGTAAGTTCTTCCATTACGCAGATGACTGCGTCAATTAAAGAGATCGGCACGAACATTGTCAACCTGCTGGACGCATCCACCATGACAGCTTCATCAATCGCCCAGATGGATGCGAGCATTAAACAGGTAGAAAAGAATGCCATGGATTCGGCCGCTATTTCCGAGACGGTACGAAGCGATGCAGAGATCGGTAAAAACGCTGTACTTGAAGCGATTGCCGGCATGCAGGCGATCAGGGCATCATCCCGGATAACGTCGGAGGTGGTTGAAACACTCTCGATACGGGTAAACGATATCGGAGCCATTCTTTCCGTTATTGACGAAGTTGCAGAGCAGACCAATCTTCTGGCACTCAATGCGGCCATCATAGCAGCCCAGGCCGGTGAGCATGGCAAAGGGTTTGCAGTAGTTGCCGACGAAATCCGTGAACTGGCCGAACGCACGAGCAGCTCCACCCGGGAAATTGCAACCGTGATAAAAGGGGTCCAGGAAGAAACGCGCCGTGCCGTCGATGCCATCAGCCAAGCTGAGAGCAGTATTGCCGCGGGCGAAAGATTATCGCAACGTTCCGGTACTGCGCTTGAAAAGATCGTTACGGGAGTTAAGCGGGCGGGAATCCAGGTTAGCGAGATTGCCAAGGCAACGGTTGAACAGGCTCGGGGCAGCCAGAGTATTCGGGAGGCAATGGAACGTGTTGAAGATATGGTTGAAAGTATTGCCAACTCATCGCGTGAGCACTCTCGTGGCACCGATATGATTTCTGCGGCGGTTGAGCGGATGAAGGATCTCACCATCCATGTCCGCACTTCAACCCGCGAACAGAGCCGAGCCAGCAGCTTGATCGCCCATTCAGCGGAGGACGTCACCTCCATGGTTGATCAGATTCGCGAAGCATGCCGTTCCCAGGTCGATAACAGTACCTTGATTTCAAAATCGGTAAACAACATAGAAAGCGCAACAGTTGCAAACAGCCATGCGACAAAAACCATGAATGGCGCCGTTACGGATCTGACCCATCAGATTGATCTGCTTGAGAAGGAGATGGCCGGATTCAAAATATGATCGGCCAAACAACCATGAGTAGACTTACAGCACGCTTTAGTGCGCTTCAGGCACAACATGCCACAGCGTTGGTAACATTTATTACCGCCGGTGACCCGGATCTGACCGCAACAGAAGAAATGATATATGTGCTTGAAGACGCCGGGGCAGACATTATCGAACTCGGGGTTCCATTTTCGGACCCGATGGCTGACGGGCCGACGATTCAGCTTTCCTCGGAAAGAGCTCTGGCCTCCGGAACAACACTTCATGGTATACTTGAACTGGTGAGAAATGTTCGGACCCGCTCCCAGATTCCGATTATTTTAATGGGTTACCTTAACCCTGTGCACGCCTACGGCTACGACAACTTTTGCCGGGATGCTGCAGAATCCGGCGTCGACGGCGTCCTCTTGGTCGATATGCCGCCGGAAGAATCGCATCAGATGGCTGTCCCGGCCAAGCGATACGGACTGGATGTAATTTTTCTCCTTACCCCAACCTCCGATGCCGCCCGCATATCCACAGTAAACCGGCTCGGCAGCGGATTTGTATATTATGTCACCGTAACCGGCGTCACAGGTGCCAGAGTTTCTGTTTCAGATACGCTGGCACAAGAATTGTCCCGGGTGAAACAAACCATTGCGCTGCCGGTCATGGCCGGGTTTGGCATATCTACACCGGCACAGGCTGCCGAAGTAGGACACCTTGCAGACGGGGTTGTTGTCGGCAGTGCAATCGTCAAGCTTTTCGAGCAATACCGCGGTGAACAGTTGCAGCAACAACTGCATAACTACGTCACTCTTTTGAAGGATGCACTGGTATAGTTATGCAGGGCGATTGCTTATAATATTCCATGATACCGAGTAGTTATTTTTGTGTATTAACACCAATATATTAAAGTCTGACTGACCCATACCGATACAGTACTGTGAATCCATTATGTTAGG
>JABBNX010000073.1 GCA_019352135.1 Pseudomonadota bacterium | reverse complement strand
TCAAATCTTTAGTAAGTTAGAAGCTGTTTTTATGAGCTGCTTTGACAATAAGTATGTTTGTTAATTCTCTGCGCACTCTTTTATCTGGGGCGCGCATATGTCCCGACAAAATATCATGACAACTCTAGGTGTGTATACCTTACTATGGAGGCTCTAGGATGCGTTTCCTGCCGAAAGCAAATCCGCTCTACGAAAAAATAGCAGCTGCTAAAATTGTTATCCCGGATGTTCTCGAAAAACTTGGTGCCGGTGGTTTTACCGGGTATATTTCGTATGTGGCTCCGGAATTTGAATTCTGTGGGATCTTTGCAAAAGGGAAGATGTTGTGCGCTGTCAGCAGCAGCAACGGGCGGGACAAAACCGGGTTTGAAGCGATTGCTCTCTTGTTTGACACGGTGATCCTTGTCGGTGGAGAAATAAATGTGTATCGCATGACGGCAGACCTTGCCGTGTGTGCCCATGCCTTGTCTCTTGGGCCTCGACTTATTAATGGCGAAGAGGTCCGGCAGGTGGACATAAAGGGTGTGTTGGCCCGCTTAAAAAACCAGGGAACAAACGGAGTTGTGCGTTTTTATACGCCTGAACGCTCTGCCATGATCTTCTACAAGGACGGTCTGCCGATTGGTTTTTACCGCGATGGTGCGAGCACTATTGAATCATCTCCGGATGAATCGCGGGAAATAGCTGCGTTACCCGGTGCTCGTGTTGAAATCTGTTCGACCAGAACACTTGAAGAGTTAATGCAGTACAATCTCTTGCAAATGGTTAACCTCCAGAAACTATGGGAATCCGCCCGACTGCGGAATACGGCGCCACGTTCGAAAGCAGAAACTGCAGCCGATGCTTCCGTTTCAGCAGCCTGTAGTGATCAGAAACTGCTTGAACTAGTTGATGATCTTGCTGAAGTTGCCTCCGCATATCTGTCCAGGGAAGGACGCTCCATCGTTGAAAAGAGAATTAAAGAGCGTGGAGGTCCCTCACAGTTGCTGGATGAGGCGAGTCGTACACTTTTTCTTGCTCGGGTCGAGGCCGATGCCATGGATACGGATGAACATGCCCGCATTGGTGAGATGATTGATCTTATGAAGTCAGAAATTGCCGCACGCCTTGCAGTATAATGCAATGTATAATAGGTGTTGATGGTGCACGTTCATCAATTTATTAAAGAATATCTGGAACTGCACGGATACTGGGTGCTATTTGTCGGCACACTTCTCGAGGGTGAAGCAATTCTCCTCTTGGCCGGTTTTTTTGCTTTTCAGGGGTATTTTTCGATTCTGGGTGTCATATGCACGGCCTGGGCAGGTTCTTTCCTTGGTGATCAGTTTTATTTCTACCTTGGTCATTATAAAGGCAGGGCACTGCTCAAACGTTTTCATTCCATTGCCCGAAAGTTTCGTGAGGCTCTCAAATTAATTGAAAAGTACGGAAAATATGTGGCGTTTATATCCCGGTTTACCTATGGATTCAGAATCGTTTTACCATTGATTCTCGGCATAACCAATCTTGCTCCCCGCACATTTTTATGGATTAACCTGGCCAGTGCTTTCGTCTGGTCTGTTGCCTTTTCTCTGGGTGGGTATCTATTCGGCAAAAGTGCCTCGCTCTTTTTAAATAATGTCGAAAACTATGAACAGTATCTTGTCCTGGCCCTGTTCGGATTAATCTGTATAGCGTGGTGTGCTCATGTCTATCACGCCTGGAACCTCAAAAAACCTGCCAGAGAACGGCTCGCACGGATGAGGGCAGCACATGCGGTGCGAAGGACTATTTCATGAAAAAAGATATCATCATTATTCTGGTTGAACCTCAATCGCCTGGCAATATCGGCATGACCTGCCGAGCCATGAAAAATATGGGTTTTTCTCAGTTGAGAATTGTAAAAGGGTGCGATCGCTTTGATGCGGAAGCGCTTAAATTTGCTGTTGCTGCACGGGATTTGCTTGAATCGGCCCGGATTTTCCCTGACTTGGCTTCAGCCATGGAGGATTGTACCCTGACTGTTGGTACGACCAGGCGTCACGGTAAATACCGCCAGGAAATCCTTTCGCCCATAGAAGTCGCCGATCGTTTCAGGGAGCACGTGACTCCGGATTGTCGCGCGGCAATTGTTTTCGGGCGTGAGGACAGCGGCCTGACCACCGATGAGCTGTCGCTCTGTCGCTGGCATGCCACCATTCCGACATCAGATGACTATGGATCGCTCAATCTGGCCCAATCGGTACTGCTTTTCTGCTATGAACTTGGCAAAGCCTCCGAATCAGCGGGGGGAGGGCGCCCTTTCGACCTGGCAAAATCCGCAGAGATGGAGGCGCTTTTTGCACACTTTCATGCCACTCTGGACAAAATCGGATTTCTGAATGAGCAAAACCCGGCGCATATGATGCGCTCTCTGCGCCGGATCTTTTTTCGTGCAGACCTTGATAGTCGTGAGGTGACCGTATTGCGTGGCATGCTGACTCAGATTGATTGGTCCAGCTCGGCGTTTGACGGGAGGAAGCGTTCGTGAGTCCAACGACAATCGGTCTTGTTGCCGGAGCGCTTACCAGCATCGCCTCCATCCCACAGGTTGTAAAAACGCTGAAAACCCGCCATGTCCGCGATATTTCTGTCTGGCAGCCGCTTCTGCTGGCGTTTGGTGTTGCACTTTGGATGATATACGGTATCCTTATCAATGATTTACCGCTGATCTTAGCCAATATTACACCATTGATCTGTAATATCGTTCTGACCGGTATGAAAATATGCTATGGCGCTGACGACATTTAAGCGAATGTGAACGACATACAACCATATTATGTGGAGGAGACACCATGAAAAAAATCATTACCGGACTTTTGATGATTACACTTTTCGCGCTGCTGTCAGGATGCGGGTACAACACGATGCAGGCCAATGAAGAGGCGGTTATTGCGGCCTGGGGTAATGTTGAATCTTCCTATCAGCGCCGGGCTGACCTGATTCCCAATCTTGTTGAGGTCGTGAAAGGATATGCCACTCATGAGGCTGACACTCTCAAAGCCGTTACAGAGGCCCGGGCCAGAGTTGGTTCCATGCAGGTGTCAAAAGATATCCTCAATGACCCTGCCAGTTTGAATAAATTCCAGCAGGCGCAAGGCGAGCTCTCCGGCGCACTGTCACGGCTGATGGTTGTTGTTGAAAAATATCCGGACCTGAAGGCCAATCAGAATTTTCTCGATCTGCAAAAGCAGTTGGAAGGAACCGAAAACCGCATCAATGTCGCCCGTGAACGCTATAATAGTTCTGTTCAGATATTCAATACCAGTATTCGGACTTTCCCGAATTCATTGACAAATTCGCTGATGCTCCATCTGCAACGCAAAGAGGCGTTCAAAGCCGAAGAGGGAGCAAAGGTAGCACCAAAAGTCAAATTTTGATTGAATCGCCTATGTACGTTAAGATTTTGATATCTCCTCTCCTTCAAAATGGGTATGTGGTGAACGCTTTCTGTGGACATTTTTTCTGAAAAAACAATTCTCTCTGTCAGCCGTTTAACGGCCCTGCTCCGCGGAGTTCTTGAGGAAAACTTTGAGCAGCTCTGGGTGCAGGGAGAGGTATCCAATCTTTCCTATCCTGCTTCCGGCCACTGTTATTTTACCCTCAAGGACACTGGAGCCCAATTGCGCTGCGTGATGTTCAAGAGCGCCGTAAAGAATGTTAAATTCCGGCTGACTGACGGGATGGCGCTGATAGTGCGTGGACGTATTTCGGTTTACGACCAGCGTGGTGAATATCAACTGATGTGCGAATACATGGAGCCGGCCGGGATTGGGGCTCTGCAGGCCGCTTTCGTGCAATTAAAAGAAAAATTGGCCCGTGAAGGGCTGTTTGCCGATACTCACAAGAGCGGTATGCCGAGTTTTCCCCGAACAATTGGTGTGATCACATCGCCTACAGGTGCGGCTATCCACGATATTCTTAATGTATTGAAGCGCCGGTTTGCCTCGCTGGAGGTCGTGCTGTATCCGGTGCGGGTGCAGGGAGAAGGCGCGGCACAGGAAATTGCACGGGCCATTGATGAAATGAACAAACTGGCTGAGGCGGATATCCTTATTGTCGGCCGCGGCGGCGGTTCGCTGGAAGATTTGTGGGCTTTTAACGAAGAGCCGGTGGCCAGGGCGGTCTATCGGTCAAGGATCCCGGTCATATCGGCTGTCGGACACGAAACTGACTGGACGATTTGTGACTTTGTCGCCGATCTGCGGGCTCCAACGCCGTCTGCTGCTGCCGAATTGGTAATCGCAAGCGCAGATGAACTTCGTGGCCGGATTGAAGCGTTAACCCACCGTTTGCTAAGATCGGTTGAAAGTCTGCTTGCTGCGCACGATGCTCATGTTGAAGGCTTGCGCAGAGCGTTGCATGATCCTCGAACAATGCTGGGGCATTTGGCTCAAAGAATGGATGATCTGACCGGAAGACTCGAAATGGGTCTGAGCATGACTGTCTCACGCCGTCGTGACCGTTTTGAACGCCTTCATGATGCTCTGCAACATAACGATCCGCAGGGGAGGGTAGATGCTCTGCGGCAACAAATTGCGCTCGTGGTGTTGCGGGTTGAAGGTTTGCTGGCGCAACGCCTGGAGGCTATCCGGCAGGAATTCGGCGACAATGCCGCTCGCCTGGAAGTGCTTTCCCCTCTCAAAACACTTGCCCGTGGGTATGCAATTGCAACGCATGGCGGTACCGGAACGGTGGTGACCGATGCCGGTTCGCTGGTAACCGGCGAACAACTGCTACTAAGGCTCTATCGGGGGCAAGCCTGTTGCCGGATAGAGTCGCTTGAAATCGGCAAAACTTGACGCCCTCCGCTATTCCTAGTATACAATCGCCCCAGCCCTAAGCAGGAAACGTACGATTGTGAAGTTTTTTTTCTGACTGAAATCGCGTGCAACGTACCAATTGATTACGAGAGACATCGACTATGGCTACTGAAAAATTTGAAGTATCGCTGAAAAAACTGGAAGAAATTGTAAAACGTCTGGAAACCGGTTCGCTTACGCTGGAGGATTCTTTGAAAGCCTTTGAAGAGGGGGTAAAGCATGCGGCTTTCTGCTCAAGCAAGCTCGACGATGCCGAGCGCCGGGTCGAAATCCTCCTGAAACAGAAGGATGGTACGCTGAAGCGGGAGCCTTTTGAATCCGGAGAAGACTAACAGAAAGGAAGTTGTTCATGGAGCTTAAAGATTATTTGAAAGAACAATGTGCCCGTATTGATGCGGCGCTTGATCGTTTTTTGCCGAGAGAAACAGAGCTGCCGCATAGTGTTCATAAGGCCATGCGCTACTCGATATTTGCAGGTGGCAAACGGGTGCGGCCAATCCTGATGCTGGCAGCTTGTCAAGCGGTTGGCGGGAATACCGAGTGTGCTGTCCCGGCTGCCTGTGCTATGGAGATGATTCACACCTATTCACTGATTCACGACGACCTGCCGGCCATGGATGATGATGATTTTAGGCGAGGCAATCCAACAAACCACAAGGTGTTCGGAGAGGCGATTGCGATTCTTGCCGGAGATGCGCTCCTGACGGAGGCTTTCAAGTTAGCGAGTGATCCACGTTACACAGCTGGCAGCGAGCCATCCGGGTTGCTGGCTGTAATCCATGAGATTGCAACCTGTGCCGGCTCCTACGGCATGGTAGGTGGTCAGGTGATTGATATGGAGAGTGAAGGGAGCACGGATATTGATCTGGCGACTGTTCAATACATTCATACCCACAAGACCGGTGCCCTGATCAAGGCCTCGGTTGTGGCCGGGGCTCTCTTGGGAGGCGCTGCCGGGCAGCAGTTGGCGGCGATAACCCGCTATGGTGAAGCGGCCGGACTGGCTTTTCAGATTGCCGATGATATCCTTGACATTGAGGGCACGACAGAAGAAATCGGTAAGGATGCCGGCAGTGATGAGGCCCGTGGCAAGGCAACCTATCCTGCTGTAATGGGGGTGGTTGCTGCCAAGGAAGAGGCTCAGTCTATGATGGATGAGGCACTGAGAGCTCTGGAAATTTTTGGTGCAGAAGCTGACCCTTTGCGGGATATCGCGCGGTATATCGTGCAACGCAAAAACTAAAATTACTTAACCCAGAATAAAAACGGACTACGTATGTCAATTCTTGAAACAATTGATTCACCAGAAGATGTCAAACGACTTCGCGCTTCTCGGCTTCCTGAGCTCGCCGCAGACCTGAGGCGGGTTATTATCCAGACCTGTGCCGCCACTGGCGGGCATCTGGCGCCGTCGCTGGGTGTTGTCGAATTGACAATTGCCCTGCACAGGGTTTTTACCACGCCATCGGACAAGATTATCTGGGATGTGGGACATCAGGCCTATGCACACAAGCTGCTGACCGGGCGCCGGGATAGTTTTGGTACGCTGCGCACTCTGAACGGCATCAGCGGATTTCCCAAGCGCCATGAATCGCCGCATGATGCATTCGACGTTGGTCATTCCTCTACCTCGATCTCTGCTGCAACCGGCTTTGCGGTTGCCCGAGATCTGGCTGGGCGCAAAAATAAGGTGCTGGCGGTCATCGGTGATGGTTCCATGACCGGCGGTATCGCGTATGAAGCGATCAATCACGCCGGACAACTCAACAAGGACATGATTATTGTCTTGAACGATAATGAGATGTCGATAGCCGAAAATGTCGGTGCCCTGTCAAATTTTCTGACCCGTACGGCTTCAAGCGAATTTGTGCAGCGCTTCAAAAAAAATACTGAATCATTTCTTACCCGATTGGAAGTGGGCAAAGGTGTCCTTCATATAGCCCGCAAGATGGAAGAGTCATTCAAAGGCATGTTTACACCCGGAATGCTTTTCGAGGCGTTCGGATTCGAGTATATCGGCCCGGTAGATGGACATGATCTGCCGGCACTGATTGAGACCCTCGAAAATGTGAAGAAATTCGATACTGCAGTACTTATCCATGTTCTTACAAAGAAAGGGATGGGGTATAAGCCTGCCGAGAATAATCCGGCGCTGTTTCATGGGGTCGGGCCGTTCGAAATTGAAACCGGCAAGGTGCTCAAGGGGAAGGGTGGGGCAGCTTCGTATACCGCCGTTTTTGGCGCTGCACTTTGCAAACTGGCTGCTGAGGATGAACGCATTGTCGCTATCACTGCAGCCATGCCTGACGGCACCGGGCTTGCAAGATTCTCTAAAGAATTTCCAGAGCGTTTTTTTGATGTTGGCATTGCCGAACAGCATGGAGTCACTTTTGCTGCCGGTTTGGCGGTCGGCGGTTATCGTCCGGTTTTTGCAGTTTATTCAAGTTTTCTGCAGCGCGCCTATGACCAGGTGTGCCACGATGTATGTCTGCAAAACTTGCCGGTTACCTTTGCTATTGATCGTTGCGGGGTTGTCGGGAATGATGGCCCGACCCATCACGGCGCCTTTGACCTTTCCTATCTGCGCCACCTTCCCAATATGACACTGATGGCTCCCAAAGATGAAAATGAACTGCAGCACATGCTGGCGACCGCTATAAATCTCGGGAGTCCGGCTGCGATTCGCTACCCCCGCGGAAATGGGTATGGAGTCGCCTTGGACCAGACGTTTAAAACTATTCCAGTCGGACGTGCTGAGCTGCTACGTGAAGGAGATACCGCCGTACTGCTCGCACTCGGTACGATGGTGCACCCCGCTTTGGAAGTTGCTGCCGCACTGGATGCAGAAGGAATCGCGCTGACGGTTGTCAATGCCCGTTTCGTAAAGCCGCTTGACGAAACATTAATCATTGCATTGGTAGAGAAGTGTGGAATCTTGATAACCATTGAGGAAAACTCTTTGCAAGGCGGCTTTGGCTCAGCCGTCCTGGAGCTGCTTGAAGAGCGTGGTCTGAGCGGGATACGGGTACTGCGCCTCGGATATCCCGATTCCTACATTCCTCAGGGTGAACAGCATGAACTGCGTGCCATGCTGGGCTTGGACACTGCGGGGATAACTGCGTCCATTCGAAACTATCTCTCTCAGCCCGTAAACTCCGCACTGACGTAATATACCCAGGTAATCGAATTGCACATTTCGGTGGTACGGGAATTTACCGGCAAGTAATAATTTTCTTGCGTAACAACGATGGCCATGCTATACAATCACTCTTTCGTCGGTGAGTAGCGCAGCCTGGTAGCGCACCTGCCTTGGGAGCAGGGGGTCGCTGGTTCGATTCCAGTCTCACCGACCAGCAAATTCAAGGGGTTACAGTTTATTCTGTAGCTCCTTTTTTGTGCCATTTTTAAAAGTGACCTCAAAAGCTATTTATAATTGACATGGTACTAATAAGTGGTACTATGTATCTATGAAACGTAAACACTCAAAGACACTTGAATTGATATTTCACCGCCCTGTGTCCGGTAATATCAAGTGGAAAGACGTTGAAGCGTTTCTGATATCGCTTGGAGCTGAGACAATAGAACGTGAGGGGTCGCGCTTGGAAATATATCTCTTTGGCGTGGTGAAGGTGTTTCATCGGCCCCATCCGTCGCCAGACACGGATAAAGGTGCTGTATCGTCAATCAGAAAATGGCTTGAAGAAAACGGGGTGATACCATGAACACGATGACAATTAATGGATATAATGCGGTCGTATCATACGATGAAGAGATTGATATGTTTCGCGGAGAGTTCGTAGGGCTTAACGGCGGGGCTGATTTCTATGCTTCAGATATTGCCGGTCTGCGTAAAGAGGGTGAAATATCTTTGCGGGTCTTTCTGGACGCTTGCCTTGCGCGGGGTATTAAGCCTCGCAAACATTTTTCAGGAAAGTTCAATCTGAGGGTGCCGCCTGATCTGCATGAGAGATTGGCTACACAAGCCGCCGCCCACGGCAAAAGTATCAATGCATGGGTGCTCGACGTGCTAAAGGATCAAACTACGGTACATGCATGAGCATCAAACGCCACCCAACAAAAGGTTCTGATTGGTGGTACATCGTTATCAGTCATGGCCGAAAAGACCCCTCCGAGTGGATCACATTCCAAGGCACTGAGGTCGAGGCCAAAGCGTTTTAAAATGAGATACGCGGCATTGCGCCGGATAAAGACAACCGGCTAAAGGTAATCGGATGAGATCAATATGAAGGCACGTAACGGGGGTACCATGATTTCTAATCAGGAATCGTGATTTGCCTCCACAGCAGTTTTTTTAGTGGTTTGTTCCTGAGGTTTTTGTTTGCCGCGATAACCATCCTGCCGATTTCTTGTCTGCATGAATTGTAACTCTTCTGCATTCATAACAACAGTCTGCGTGACGCTCTTCCTGTCTTCAAAGCATGCCTTCTTTGCCCTATTTGTTCTTTTCGCAGTTTTTATCTTCTTTTTTGTTGAAGCTGTCGGTGGATATGTGGGGTTATAGCCGGAGCATATAACCTCAAATTTATATGGCGTATCTGTGATTATACAATCAGCAAAGGCTGTAATGGGCACACAAATAAGCATCAAAAATATTGACAGACATGCCATTTCTCATGGCCTCCTTTGCCTGGATTCTATACCATGCGGCACCTGTATTGTATAGGGTAGAGATGGGCAGGTTTCACTCTTCATCTACTTCATCAACGATTTTAAGGCCTGCTTCAGAAGCCCTTCTACTGAAACACCTCCCGTTGCATCGAGTCCAGCCAAGGCTTTGCGTACGTGAGGCTCTTTGTAGCCAAGATTGAGCAATGCTGAAATTACATCTTCAGTAACGTCATCGGCCGGTATCTCCCGGGCATCAGCGGCAGGAAGCGAAGATAGATCCAATTTGCCAACCTTTTCTTTCAGTTCCAGCACCAGACGTTCAGCCGTTTTTTTCCCGATGCCGGGAATGGTGGAAAGTTTGTTAAGATCGCCTTGTACCAAGGCCTGAGCCAGTGGGCCTGGCTGAATATTGGAAAGGATATCGCGGGCCAATTTGGGGCCAACTCCAGATACAGCGATCAGTAACTGGAAGAATGACTTTTCCAGTCGCGTACGGAAACCGTAGAGCAATATAGCATCTTCTCTGACACTGGTGTGAATGTGCAGCGACGCGGATCCCCCCTCTTCAGGAAGCTCATAGTATGTCGAAAATGGAATGTGAACCCGATAGCCTACCCCCTTAACGTCGAGGACGATATGGTCGGGCGATTTATAGGCAATAAGGCCGGTTAAAAGTGCAATCATAGTTTCATGTCTCTCCAGGATGTTTTTTGTTTTTTCGCGCGGACAGTTCCACCGGTTATCTGTTTGAGGCCGGTTGAGTTGATGTGACAGATTGCGACTGCAAGTGCGTCTGAAGCGTCAGCCTGGGCGGTTTCCGGTAAGCCGAGCAGTGCCTTAAGCATCTTCTGTACCTGCTCTTTTTCGGCGCGCCCCTGGCCTACAACGGCTTGTTTGACCTGCAGTGCAGAATATTCGGCGACAGGCAAACCGCAATGTACGGCCGCGACAATCGCGGCTCCGCGGGCCTGACCCAGTTTGAGCGCACTTTGCGGGTTGGTCGCAAAGAATATGTTCTCAACCGCAACCTGTTCGGGATGATACCGGGCTATTACCTCCAAAAGCCCGTCGAAGATTTTTTTGAGGCGACCGGGGAAGTCGAGCGCAGTATCGGTAAAAATGGCGCCATTATCAATGTGAACCAGACGATTACCCACGCTCTCTACAATTCCGTAGCCGGTAATGCGTGATCCCGGGTCTATGCCGAGTACGATCATACTGCGTTCCTTTCGCTCAAAAAAAGAGGCGCCCAATTGTATTGGACGCCTGATGTAGAAAATTTCGCTGCCTGCACTACTTGCGCAAAACTTTGATGACTGCGGAGACATCTTCTTCTCCAAGGCCTGCGTCAACTCCTGCTTGGTATACCTTGCTGGCAGCCTCAGCTGCCGGCAGTGTCAGGCCGACCAGTCGGGCGGCATTCATGACCATATGCAGTTGGTCATTGACATATTTGAGGGCCAGGCTACGGGAAAAATCTCCGCGAGCCATTGCGCGCCCTTTCTGGTGGAAAAGTGGTGATGCGACTCCACGCGTATCAAGCACTTCCAGAATCTTGTCGGCATTGAAGCCCATTTTTTCTCCAAAAACCAGACCTTCCGCAAGTACTTGAACCAATTCTGCCTGCACCAGATTTACGATGAACTTCATCTTGGTGGCTTCACCGATTTTACCAACATGGATCGTGTTAAGTCCAAAAAACGAGAATGGTTCTCGGCATTTGCCTGCAAGAGCGGGGTCACCTGCCGTGATGATCGTCATGAGTCCGTTGACTGCGTGGTCTTTGCTACCCCATACCGGGGCATCCAGGTAAGGAACTTTTTTATGTGTACATTCTTCAGACAGTCTCATTGTTGTTTCAAGAGAGTGCGATCCCATGTCAGCCAGAATGGTTCCGCTATCGATACCGGCTAAAATGCCTTTTTCACCGAAAAAGAGCGGCCCCAATTCATCACCTTCAGGGACGATAGCGATAACAAGATCACGACCTTTGGCAGCTTCAAGCGCTGAAGATGCCGCTTTGGCCCCCAGGGCGGCCAGGTCTTGCACTACAGCCAGTTCAGTGTCATATACGGTCAATTCGTAGCTTCCCTTGCACAGATTGGCGGCCATGTGCCGACCGACAGTTCCAAGTCCAATAAAACCAATTTTTTGTAACATGCAATACCTCCATAGGTGGCTGCGATAAAATAGTGTTTCAATTTATATGAGTTTTTGTCAACTGGCAATAATCAAATACAATGGTCGCTGTTTTTTTGTGTTTGTAACATCACCGAGACACTTTAACACCAATTCTGTCGCAAATGCTCAATAATCTGCAGTTTGAACACCACGGTGAGACCGGGTGGCAGTGATTCTGACCGAAGGCAACCAAAAGATCGTTGATCTCGATCCAATATTCTGGTGGGAGGTGGACCCTCAACGCCATTTCAGTGGCTTCCGGGGTTTTTGTCGCAACATATCCGAGACGGTTTAATATGCGATGTACATGGGTATCCACGCAAATCCCCGGTTTGCCAAAGCCGAGGGTCATCACCAGATTGGCGGTTTTGCGCCCGACTCCTTTGAATTCCAGCAGCGTATCAATCTCGTCCGGTACGGTCCCCTGGTATTCATCCAACAGCTTCCGGGATAACAGAGCGATCTGTGCTCCTTTAGTGTGATAGAATCCGGCAGGATAAATAAGTTGAGATATCTCATCGGCAGAGAGTCGCGCCATCTCTTCAGCTGTTTGGGCCCGAGCAAAAATTCGCTCAGAAGCCAGGGCGGTCACTTCATCTTTGGTACGCAAAGAGATAATGCAGGATATCAAGACCTTGAAGGGGCTGCCGTTACACTGGGACACAATCGTAACGGCCGGAGTCCGCCAGTTCTTGTATTCTTCGCGCAGAATTTTGATAACGGTATGTATCTCGCCACGTTTCATCAGCTGAATTCTAGCCTATGCAGGTTTTCTCTGCAATAGCGGTTTTACTTTTTTGTGCTGACGCGGTAGTATGCACCGCATGAATATCGACCTGCATATACACTCCAGCTTTTCGGATGGTGCTTTTACCCCAACGGAACTTGTTGCTCTTGCCGAAAAGCATGATATACGCGTAATCGCCATTGCAGACCACGATTCAGTTGCAGGGGTTGAAGAAGCGTCTGTTGCAGGGACTGTTGCAGGAATTGAAGTGCTTTCCGCTGTCGAACTCTCAGTGCAGTTTGAAGAATGGCACGATGTCCATCTGCTTGGATATGGAATCGACTGCACTGATAAAAAAATCCTGCAGGATCTTGATGGGTACAGACGCTGCCGTGAAGCTCGAAACGATGAGATCCTCGTGCGCGTGAACGATAGCTTACGCTCTGAAGGGCGAAGCGGGCTGAGCCGCGAGATCGTCCTGGCTTTTGCCCGTGATTCTATTGGGCGTCCGCATATTGCTCGGGCGCTCCTGGAACGGGGATATGCCACTTCGGTGGAAGATGCGTTCCGGCGCTATCTTGTACCCTGTAATGTACCTAAAAGTTATTGGCCGATGAATGAAGCCATAGATGAGATCCATCGTATCGGAGGAGTTGCAGTGCTTGCCCATCCTACCAGCATATCCAAGGATTCGGCCATACTTGGCTCGGTCATTGCTGCTCTCCACGAAGCGGGTCTTGACGGAATTGAGGTTTATAACAATATGGGCTGGCCGCTTGAAATTGAATTTTTGCGGCGCACTGCTGAAGAACTTGGTTTGTTGGTGACGGCCGGTTCGGATTTCCACGGGATAGAGGAAGGACTAGAAATTGGAAGAGGGCGAGAAGGTATGCGCTTTGACAGCGCCCTGCTCGCCCCCTTGTATGAACGGTTACAGCACATAAGAAGGTAAACGGCTACATTTTTTCCTTGTAGGCCTTGTAATCAAATACCTGGATATCTTCGCTAACCGAGGTTACTCCTTTAATTGATGAAACAATTTCTATAGCTGCCTTTTTCTGAGCTTCAGAAACAATATACCCGCTGATCGACACCGCTCCTTTGTCCGCAGAAATTGTAAAAGGGCGATAGTCCTCTAAAGCAGGAGCGTTTAAGAGGGCTGTTTCGATCTTCTTTGACAAAATAACACTATCTATGATTGCACCCGCAGCTTTGTCAGACTCTTTTAAGGCGGGCTCTTTTGCCGTTGCAATAATGCTGTCGACAATTGTCGCCTCCGAAAGACGGGAGGTGTTAAAAACCAGATCATAGTAATTCGGATTATTCCAGTCACGATCAAAGTAGAAATGAATAAAACCGCCCCGTTGGTGGTCACTGCGACGTATCAGTGTGCGAGCCATATCCGGATCAATCCACTCGCGTTCGGCAAAACGCTCTACCCGCTCTTCAAAATCGGCTATAAATCTGAGCCGAAGAATGTTTTTACAATCTTTCAGCAAATCCTGGCCGCCCCGGCCATAAATGACAACATTACCTTTGCGGGCGAGGTCAAGGATAATCAATTCGATTGCATTAAGAGCTGCCGCACGTTTGCGGTCTTCTGCTGTAACATAGGACGGCGGCTTTTCGTCAACCAGTTGCAGTATTTCCGGAGTCAGGCCATATTTGGCTGCCAGTGATTTTACTCGTGGCCCGTCTATAAGAGTGTATTTGAGCTTTTTGGCAACTTCCGAAGCAATTTGATAGGCTCCGGTGCCCATTTCGCGTGATACGGTGATAATTGCCATTATCCAACCTCCAATAAGGTGAAGCAGTTTCGTCGCTTATACCACGTAATAGCTGTGTATTCAAGACGATCGTGATATATATTCAATTATATGACTTATATGGTGGTGTGCATGTCTGATGCAGTTCTATTCTTATTCCGCTTCCTTCTTTTTGTTACAGTACATTCAATTTTGGCAATACCGGCCCTTAAAATACGTGTGTCCGAAAAAAATAAACACCTGAGTAGATTCTACCGTGTGTATTATAACCTTCTGTCTTTGGCGCTCTTCGGCTGGACAATGGCTGCCTTTCGGAACTCTACTGTTCTGTATGTTGTGCCAGGAGTATGGAGTCTTGTCATGTACTTTATGCAATTGTTGTTTCTCATAGTTCTGATTGCTTGTACCCGACAGACCGGAGTTGCCGACTTTCTCGGAGTTCACAGACTGTCTGCCACCGGTGTACAAACCCACACATTAATTACCAGTGGCTGTTATCGGGTCGTACGGCATCCGCTGTACCTGTATTCATTATTGTTTCTTCTGTGTAATCCGGTTATAAGCACCCGCTGGCTCCTGCTGACTCTGTTTTCGGCAATCTATTTCGTCATTGGTGCCCGTCTTGAGGAATCCCGATTGGTTTTGGAGTTTGGAGATGAATATCGGGCCTATCAACATGCGGTCCCTTTTATGTTCCCTCGCATCTTCACGCGATAGGTTTGTCTCAGAAAAGAAAGGCTATTTGCCGAAAAATTCTCTCTAATTTGCTACCGTTACCGATACTGTTACCACAAGCCTGCTTTGAGTCGTGCCACATTGTACCTCCAACGGAATTTTAAGCGTAGCCCCTTCAACGTAAAGGTCATTGGACAGCAGTGTTACCAGTGGCTTGTTGCCAGACCGTTGTGTGACGGGACCGTTTTCTGATCCAGCGAAAATGTTTGAATCAGATGGAGGCAGGGAAACCGTCTCTGTGGGGACAATAGGCAGATCAGGCGTTTTGGTGTGGCCTGTCTGTTCACTCTGTTGATCTTTTGCATTGACCCGGTCAAGAATCTGACGGGAAAGAGTTGTTAAAGACTCAAGAACCCCTTCTCCGCAGGCGGCGTTAGAACGGCACGTTGTCAGCATTGAGAGGTCAAGCGCTGCTGCAATACCCGCCACATCATCGAGCTGAGCTCCAGGAGCAAAGCTGTTAAGCTGCAAAACTGCAGGTGTCTCGTGAAGGCCGACTCCATATGCAGATAGAAAATCGCGCAATTGCAATAGGCTCTCTCTGGTTTCAGTTGCCTGCTCAGTGGCGGGGTTGATCATGATTATGATCCCGTCGGTGCCCTTGAGCGTCATTTTCCAGGTTGCCGGATTGGCAACTGTTCCTGTAAGCGTGTAGACATGAAAGCGAACATGATATCCGTTCGGCAACGGAGTTTCAAAAGGGCTGAAATCAAAGAGCACCAGATTATCCGCGCCAGCCGGAACATTCTTTAAATCGCCGCGCAAGGACGGCTTGATCCGTGAATAAATATAGGTGAGAGCGGTGTTCTTGCCACTTCCAGCCGGTCCATAAAATACAATTTTAGCGTTGATCTCTTTCTTTGCATGATTTACGAGTGCCATGTCAAACTCCGGAATGACCTACTTTTTCTTGTTCAACACAAGACGCTTTGCCATGGTTGAAATGACGGAAGAGATATTTTTGCTTTTGGCAAAAAAAGCCAGATCCTTCTCGCCCATAGTGCCAAGGTATCTCATGGCGTTTTGAACCGGTGTCCGGTTGTTCTCGACCAGGGCTTTTCTGATGTTATAGTTTTTTATCCATTCCTTGTTGGCGCAGATCAGCCGCATGATCTCATCATTCTGAATGCCTGCTTTGATAAGCGTCAGCACTTCAGCTTCGGTGATGCGCGGATTCTTTATGACACTTCCTGAAACCAGCTTGTTTGAATCTTTCACCAGAATGGAGCGCCACTCTTTGTCTCCTGAAAGTGCCATCTTGATCTTTTCGCCAATTCCCATAAGCTGGGCCGTTTTATATTTGCTGAGAAACTCCTCGTCATTCTCATTCACGGGTTCTTCATCATCAGGCTCAGCACAATGGTCGGCACCATCTGTCTCCGTATCTTCCCGCTCACTGGCATCAATAGCGAGAGCATCAGGCGGCTGGCAGGCTTCAGGATGATTGCGGCATAGAGTAGATACTGCCTTGAGAACAAGAGGATGGGGATTGGCGGAATCCATGTACTCTCTGATTGCTTCCCCCGGTAGTTGTTCCATGCAGGAAATTGCTGCGGTGCGGACGGTCGGTTCTGGATCTTTTGAAAGACAGAATAAAAGCATCAGCCGGTCTAGCGTTGCCATGCTCTCAGCGGCGGCAAAACCGGAGAGCCTTATTTCCAGAGCTGTCCCCGGCCGGACGTATGCCGCCACGGCCGGGGATATGGTTAACTTTATTTTT
>JABBNX010000072.1:1127-16792 GCA_019352135.1 Pseudomonadota bacterium | reverse complement strand
CTCATCGCACTTTGCGGGGCGTCGTAGGTTTGGTGAACATGACGGCGCTGGAATGGAACGAAGGGCGTCCCGGAGGGGCGCGGCTGTATGCGCGTCGCCGGGGCAACCGAAGTGGAATGGAACGCGGTGTGATGTGAATGCCTTTCAAACTCCGCACAGATAAATGAGCTGGCAATGCAGGTAACATGCGGCCTAACAGGCTTTTTTACTCTGTCACGATCAAGGGAGGGAGTGGAGAGCCGCGCAAGGTTTTTTGCGGCGAATACACGAACCGGAACTGCGATAATGCTGGCATCATCAACACAATGACTGCCTTTACTCTGCCACAACCAAGGGAGCGAGTGGAGAGCACGCGCAAGGCTTTATCTGCGTGCGAATACACGAAGCGGAATGTCAACTATATTGCATCCACCGGCGTCATGCTTTCTTTATGGTGTGCCCTATATGTGCCCTACAAAAACAACAAGGGGCTAACCGATTGGCTAACCCCTTGATATTATGGTCGGTGCGACAAGATTTGAACTTGCGACCACTAGACCCCCAGTCTAGTGCGCTACCAGGCTGCGCTACGCACCGATAAAACTATTCTACAGTAAATCTCGTAATACTTTCAGCTCATTCCGAACTGTTTTCAAGACCTCACTACATTCCAAAGAGGCCACATTATCAAGAAGGTCTTCAGTTTTAACCAGCTTACCTTTTGAAGTGATACGCTTCTTAACACCCTCAATTGTAAATTTTTCTTCGTACAAGAGGCGCTTGACCTGCATAACAAGGTCAACTTCATTTTTTGAATATAACCGCTGGCCGGAGCTGCTTTTCACTGGTTTCAGAAAAGAAAATTCAGACTCCCAAAAACGCAAGACAGAGGTTTTAACACCAGCAACTTCAGCTACTTCACCGATTTTATAGTATATTTTTTCAGGCAAGGTTGAAGCCATAAGGATTAAACCTACACAGCAATCTATTTGACTTCAGCGTTTATTGCATTTTTAAGAACCTGGCTTGGCTTGAATGTCAGGATTCTGCGCGCATTGATTGTTATTGTTTCACCGGTCTGCGGATTTCGTCCGCGACGATCAGCTTTTTGTTTTACAACAAAATTGCCAAATCCGGCAATCTTGATTTTTTCTCCGGATTCCAATGTTAACTTAAGAAGTCCAAAGACGGTTTCTACCATTTCAGCTGACTCTTTTTTTGAAAAACCGATTTTCTGATGAATACGTTCAACGATGTCTGCTTTTGTCATAGATACCTCAATCTTTATCGGTTAATGCACTGAATCAAAAGGAGAAATTTTATAGCACAGGGGCATCTATTACGCAATAAATTTTATCGCACTATTACCTGTAATTTATTTATCAGATTTTCAACTATTTTATTATGAAGCGTGGCGATCTCATCTTCGGCTAATGTGCGCTCAAAGGACCTGTATTTAATGCGTACCGCAATACTTTTATGCCCATCAGGGACACCGTTGCCTCGATAGACGTCAAAGATCTGTACATTTTCAATTTCTTTTGATTTTTCTGCCCTGATGCACTCAACAATTTTGACGGCAGCAAGTTCTTCCGGAACCAGCATGGCAATATCGCGACTGCTATCAGGGAAACGGGAAGGAGCTATGATAGTTTTTTTGGTTCTGGAAAGCTTTACTATTTTTTCAATATTGAGCTCAAAACAATATACGGGCTTTTCAATTTGAAAGTTTTTTTGTACCGATGGGTGGAGTTCCCCAACCGATCCGATATATTCACGACCGGCATAAATCCGGCTCGACTTTCCTGGATGAAAATAAGTTTCCGGATCTTCCGTTTTCCATGACACCCCTCCGATGTCCAGAAAATCCAGGACTGTCTCAATAAGTCCCTTTGCATCATAAAAATCAACCAGCTCATTGGGACGACTCCATTCGTCTCCATCCCGCGATCCCGTGATAGCCCCTACGAGGCACAGTGGTTCTTGTGGCATATTCTCCGCCTCGCCAGGAAGATAGACACGCCTCATTTCAAAGAGCTTAAGATCTAGTGAACGGTAATTAATATTTCTTGCAATGGTTTCCAAAAGCCCGGGCAATAAGGTAGTGCGCATTACCGATTGTTCATCAACTAACGGGTTGACCAACTTGATAGCAAGGTGTCGCGGATCATCATCCGTCAGCAGCAGCTTGCGGGCAGCGTCAGGCGCGGTGAAACTGAAGTTGATAATTTCAGTCATTCCGTTATTTACCAGAAGATCTCGTATCTGCTTTTCAATTTCCTGATGACGCGTTGCTCTATCTGAGACAACTCTTGCATGCGGCATGGTTGCAGGAATCTTATCATAGCCGTTCAAACGAGCTATTTCTTCAATCAGGTCAATTTCACGCTCTATATCGATACGATAGTGCGGTGGCACTACCAACACTGAACCATCGGAACCCGGAGAAACCCGGCACTCCAATCGAGTCAGAATGTTTATAATAGCATCCCTCTCCAGGTCAATCCCGATAAGTTTATTCGCTTTTTCGGGTCGGAATGTGATTGCTGCACGATCTTTTTTATCCGAATACACATCAATACATCCGTGAGCTAAAACACCGCCAGCCAACTCAACAATCAACCCGGCTGCCCTGTCAAGGGCACGGGCTACATTATCGATATCTATGCCCCGCTCAAAACGATGTGAAGATTCAGTATGCAGACCGACTTTTTTACTGGTTTTACGAATTGTAGCCGGTTTGAAAAAAGCACTCTCAAGAAGAATTGAAGTAGTCGTGTTTTCAATTTCAGAGTTCAATCCGCCCATAACGCCCGCCAGAGCGACAGGGCGCTCTGCATCGCAGATAACAAGATCAGTTGATGTCAGTATGCGGAGTTGATTATCTAGAGTTGTAAACTGCTCTCCCTCTTGTGCCGTACGCACAATAATCCGGTGTCCTGCAAGCCGGTCACAATCAAAGGCATGCAGCGGCTGCCCTAACTCCATCATGACCAGATTTGTAATATCAACGACATTGTTGATAGATCGTACACCGATTGTGTTGAGACGTTTTACCAGCCATTCCGGTGAAGGGGCAATCGTGCAGCCGGAAAGATATCGGGCAGCATAACGCGGACAGTTATCAGTATCCTCTACCGTAACTCCGATTATCGACTCAACCTTCTGAGCGCCTTCCACCACGGGGGAACCAGGGTATTTCAGTTTCAAATCGAGCTTGGCAGCGATATCACGCGCAATCCCGATCGCACTCAAACAGTCCGAGCGGTTGGGAGTCAGGCCAATCTCAAATAAAGTATCTTTAAGCCCAAGAGCGGTAAAAACCGGCGTTCCAAGTGGTGCGCACTGTGGAGGCAGAACTATAATACCGGCGCTCTCCTCAGCCAAACCCAGCTCCTTTTCAGAGCAAAGCATTCCGCACGACTCTTCACCGCGTATTTTTGATTTTTTAATTTTAAAATCACCGGGCAGCACGGACCCAATCTGGGCTAACGCAACGATGTCCCCCTGTTTGAAGTTCTGGGCTCCGCACACGATATCGAGTAGTTCCGTCCCATTATTCACCCGACATAACGAAAGTTTATCGGCATTGGGGTGCTGGCGTTTTTCTTCAACCAGCGCCACGACAATACTATCCATTCCTTCGCCAAGCTTTTCCATTGACTCTACTTCGAGCCCAAGCATGGTTAACAACGCAGCAAGTTCTTCAGGGGTTTCATGGAAATCGACAAATTCTTTTAGCCAGTTGTACGTAACATTCATATCAATGCACCATAATATATAGTGGGATTAGAACTGCCGAAGAAAGCGGACATCATTTTCGAACAGGAGGCGCATATCAGAAATGCCATACTTAAGCATTGCAATACGTTCGATCCCCATTCCAAAAGCAAAACCGGAAATATTTTCAGCATCATACTGAACGTGGCGGTAGACTTCCGGATCAACCATGCCTGCCCCGAGAATCTCGAGCCAACCACTGTTTTTACAAACCCGGCACCCTTTGCCGCCACAAATGACACAGGCAATATCCACCTCAGCCGATGGCTCCGTAAAAGGAAAATAACTGGGGCGAAGCCGCACTCCGGTTTTTTGCCCGAAAAGCTGGTTGGTGAACACTGTCAGAATGCCTTTCAGATCACCAAAGGTCACAGCAGAATCGACCATTAGACCTTCAATCTGATGAAACATCGGGGAGTGTGTCGCATCTGAATCGCAGCGATACACGGTCCCTGGAGCGATAATGCGTACCGGAGGCTTTTGCTTGAGCATGGTACGAATTTGCACCGGTGAGGTATGAGTCCGCAGCAACAGGTTGTTTTCAACAAAAAATGTATCCTGCATATCACGGGCAGGATGTTCAGGTGGAAAATTAAGTGCTTCAAAATTGTACCAGTCATGTTCAATCTCAGGCCCTTCTGCAACCGCGAAACCGAGCCCTGCAAAAATAGAACAGATCTCTTCAATAACCACCGAGACAGGATGCTTAGAACCCTTGACCGGGCGACGACCGGGAAGAGAAGTATCAATGCGCTCTGATTGAAGGCGAGCTGCAATAACCTCTTCCTGTGCCGACTTGATTGCAGCGCCAAGAGACGATTCAATTTCGTCACGTACTGCATTAACCATCTGCCCGACTAGTGGACGCTCCGCAGCTGATAGAGCACCAAGCCCTTTCATCAGAGCTGTCAATTCGCCTTTGCGCCCAAGCATACTGATACGTATTTCCTGAAGTTGCTCCACCGAGGACGCGGCGGCAATGGCCTGCAAGGCGCCACTTCTCAATTGCTCAAGTTGTTCCCGCATAGTTGATTACCTTCGAGAATAAATAGTAGTAACAGCGTATATGCTGTACAAAAAAGGGAATAGGAGCCAGTCCCATTCCCTTTCCATAAAATAAACTTACAAAACGCCTAGATACCGGCTTTGGCAAGCACTGCAATCTGTGCAAATCCATCCGGATCTGTCACAGCAATGTCAGCCAGGACCTTGCGATCGATCTGAACATTAGCTTTTTTAAGACCAAAGATGAACTTACTGTACGACAACCCATTAAGACGCGATGCCGCGTTAATGCGAACGATCCATAGGCTGCGGAAATCACGCTTTTTGACGCGACGGTCGCGGAAGGCATAATTTAAAGCCCGGTCAACCGCCTCTGTCGCACTGCGAAACAGCTTGCTGCGTGCGCCACGGTAACCCTTAGCCAGCTTTAGTACCTTGTTACGTCTGCGTCTCGCTTTAAAACCTCTTTTTACACGTGCCATACGTCACTACTCCTTCGTTGCTGAATTGGCCAGATCCACAAGGGGAGACAATTTCCTCATGGTTCGTGGCATTATGCTTCCCCACGTAAATGAGAGAATATTGTTATTTGTAAGGGATCAAACGGGCTATATTCTTCTGGTCAACAGCTGCGACCATTCCGCCCATGCGCAGGTTCCGTTTGCGCTTCGTACTCTTGCAGGTCAGAATATGACTGGTAAAGGCTGCGCCGCGTTTAATACGTCCGGACGCTGATTTTCTGAAGCGCTTGGCAGCGCCACGATTGGTTTTAATTTTTGGCATGTAAAACTCCTTCTTCGTTATAATAGCGTAACTATAATGTCTATACGTCTTTATTTTTTCGGTTTTGGAGCAACAATCATGTACATGTTGCGCCCCTCAACCCGAGGTTGATTTTCTATAACACAAACATCCTGCAATTCTTTCGCAACCTTTTCAATCACCGCCCGACCGACGTCCATATGGGTAATTTCACGGCCACGGAAAACGAGGGTAATCTTGGCCTTGTTGCCCTCTTCAAGAAAACGTTTAACGTTATTTATTTTAAATTCAAGATCATGGCTATCTGTCTTAGGGCGTAACTTCACTTCCTTTAACAGCACATGAACCTGTTTCTTTTTTGCTTCCTGAAGCTTTTTACTCTGCTGATATTTGAACTTACCGTAGTCCATTATTCTGCAGACAGGAGGGACTGCAGTTGGTGAAACTTCAACAAGATCAAGCTGTTGTTGCTCGGCCAGCTCTAATGCCTGTGAAAGGGTAAGCACACCGAGCGCCTCTCCAGTTGCACCAATTACACGAACTTCAGAAACCCTGATGGCCTGATTGATATTGACGGTCGGTTTTGCTATGGCGACACCTCCTGATAGCAGATTATTCTTCGCTACTATCTGACTTACATCTATTTATAATTCTTGCATTCCCGGGTTACAAAATCGATAAAATCTTCAGGCTTCATAGCCGGGAGATTTTTGCCATCGCGATAGCGAGGTGTTACCATACCCTGTTCAACTTCTTTATCACCGATAACCAGCATGTAGGGTATTTTTTGCAGTTGTGCTTCACGAATTTTGAAGCCGAGCTTTTCATTACGAACGTCACGTTCAACGCGTATTCCGGCATTACGCAACAACCTGTACACATCCTGGGCAAACGGCACCTGATTATCCGTCACCGTAACAACAATAGCTTGAACCGGAGAAATCCAGAGAGGAAAACTGCCGGCAAAATGTTCAATAAGAACACCAATAAAACGTTCAATCGAGCCGAGGATAACACGATGTACCATGATGGGACGTCGACGTTCACCGTCAGACGCTACATACGTAAGATCAAAGCGCTCCGGCAGGGTAAAATCACATTGGATAGTAGCACACTGCCATCTCCTGTCAAGACAATCGCGAAGCTTTATATCTATTTTAGGTCCGTAAAACGCGCCATCGCCCTCATTTATCTCATAGGGTCGGCCGGAATCCTTCAGAGCCGACAGTAATGCTTCTGTCGCTTGCTCCCAATCCGAATCTGATCCGATTGATTTTTCCGGCCGAGTTGAAAGTTCCATCTCATATTCAAAACCGAAAATTGTCATCACGTCATTGACAAAGGAGAGAACACCTTTGATTTCAGCATCAAGTTGTTCAGGAGTGCAGAGTATGTGGGCATCATCCTGAGTGAAGCATCGTACCCGCATAAGACCATGGAGTACGCCGGCCCGTTCATGACGGTGCACCGTTCCGAGTTCAAAATAACGAAGCGGAAGATCCCGATAACTCCGCAATTGGGACTTGTAAATCATCATATGGGAGAGGCAATTCATCGGCTTGATGCCGTAGCTTTGCTCATCCACTTCGGTGAAATACATATTTTCCCGGTAGTTTTCGTAGTGTCCAGAACGCTGCCAGAGCTCGCTCTTAAGAATCTGCGGTCCAACAACAATGTCGTAATCCCGTTTCAAATGTTCTTTGCGCTCAAAATCTTCAAGAATAGTGCGCAGCATGGCGCCCTTGGGATGCCAGATAGGGAAACCGGCGCCAACTTCATCAGAAAAAGAAAACAGATCCAGCTCCCTGCCGATCTTGCGGTGGTCACGTCGCTTTGCCTCTTCCAGGCGGTGGAGATACGCTTCCAACTCTTTTTTATCAACAAAGGCGGTTCCGTAGATACGCTGAAGCATACGATTTTTTTCATCACCACGCCAGTAAGCACCGGCAATCGAAAGCAATTTAAATGCCTTGATCCGCGCGGAGGACGGAAGGTGCGGGCCGCGGCAGAGATCGGCAAACGTGCCTTGGGTGTATACCGATACACGTTCAACACCGAGATCATTAATCAATTCGGTTTTATACGGCTCTCCCATGGATTCAAACATACTGATCGCATCGGCGCTGGTATACTCATGCCGTTCAATTTTCTGATCTGCGGAAGCCAGCAGTTGCATCTTTGCCTCAATCCGCTCCAGATCTTCCGGTGTAAACGGCTTATCTACATCAAAATCATAATAAAAACCGGTCTCAATAGCCGGACCGATCGTAACCTTGGCCTGGGGAAAGAGCTCCTTGACAGCCTGAGCCATAAGATGCGAGGTTGAGTGACGAATAATCTCAAGTGCTTCCGGACTCTTATCAGTAATAATTTCAACACAATCACCATCAGCGAGCAGGGAGGAAAGATCTACCAACTGTCCGTTAATCTTCCCCGCCAACGCCGCTTTGGCAAGACCGGCACCAATTGAGGCTGCCAGATCATATACAGTAGCGCTCTCGGAAAGCTCGCGAGTAGAATTATCAGGAAGTGTGATTGAAATAGTAGCCATAATGTTTCCTTTAAGAGGGCAAACAGAAAAGGCATCGATACATCGATGCCTGCATCCTGCTCGCTTCGCACTGCTTAATTAATGGTAGGCGCGGGCGGTGTCGAACCGCCGACCTCTACCGTGTCAGGGTAGCGCTCTCCCGCTGAGCTACGCGCCTACATCAAAAAGCTGGAGAGTAATAGCAAGTTACGCCATAGATGTCAAGCTGATTTTACTGCCAGATTATCTCGTCGCTCCAGCCTGGCCACATTCTCAACATGTACCGTCTGCGGAAACATATCAACCGGTTGAATCTCGCGACAGAGATATCCCAGCTTGTTCAGAATATCAAGGTCACGCGCAAGACTCTGCGGAGAGCACGAAACATATATAATCGATTTCGGCCCGAGAGCGACAACATGCTCCAACACATTTTGATCGCACCCCTTACGGGGCGGGTTTAGCACCGCCACATTGACCGACAGTTGATCAGCGGTCATCTCATCAAGCAGGTCAGCAACATCTCCGGCTTCGAATTGGCAGTTTTTGATGCCGTTTATTCGAGCATTCATACGTGCATCGGCTACAGCCTCTTCAACGACTTCAACCCCGATCACATTCTTGGCGGATCCGGCCAGGAACAGTGCGATACCGCCAATGCCACAATACAGATCGAGAACCGTTTCAGAGCCGGTAAGCCCGGCCCATTCGCGCACCTTACTGTAAATCAGATTGGCACCACCATTATTGATCTGGAAGAATGAACGGGGGGAAATCCTGAAAGCGACATCACCAATCCGTTCCGTCAGGTACAGTTTCTTGGTCAGAAAATAATCTTTCTGCCCCATAATCACATTACCTTCAGTTGCATTTACATTCTGGACAACAACGTCAACCTCGGGAACCAACTCCTGCACAAAACGCCCCAGGTGATGAATCTCGTTGAAGGAGCGCGTGGAAGTGACAAAAACAACCATCGCCTTTTTCTCATGTACCGAGACACGGACTACCAGATAGCGCAGCAGCCCCATCTTACTTTGCGGATTATAAACCTGCACCTTTCCTTTTTTGATCCCCTTCCTGACCGCTTCAACCACCTTGTCAATAAGCGGATGATGAATCGGGCACTGTTCCAGATCATAGACATCGTGACTTGCACGTCGGTAGATGCCGATAAACGGCTCTGAAAACTTGCCGGCAACCGTCAGCTTCGCTGTCGTGCGATAATGAATCAGATTATCCGGCGAAAGCAGCGGATGCACCACACTATCCGACAAACCGGGATATTTGGCCATTTCAGCCAGAATCATGCCCCGTTTCCAGTTTTTCTGCTCGGAATATTTCATGGCAATTAACGGGCAACCGAAACAATCCGCACTTTCGCGACAAGGAGGATTGTTACTTCGCAGCTGAGATGGCTGCAACAGCTTTTTCACATGGCAAAATGCAGTGCCACCGGCAACATGATCGATACCGGCCAGCACAACATCACCCGGCAAGGCCCCGCCAACACGAAGCGTCATCCCGTCTTCGTTGCGGGCGGTTCCATAGCCGTCTTCATCCAGAGAGGATATGCGCAACTCCAGGACATTTTTACGGGTCAAAGGCACAAATGGTTTGTCTGCAGCCATCGTTTCAGCCGCTTTGTGCGATGGAATACGCGCCGTTTTTGTCTTTGTATGTTCGAACTTAGTATTTTTCAAAGTGTTAATTCCTTTTTCGCCGATCTGCCTTTACCCAAAGAACATGGTACTTCATCGTTTCATCGTTTCAAGATATTCCCGGAACATTCCAAAAGCCCGGGCTCGGTGACTTACCGAGTTTTTTTCTGCCAAAGTGAGTTCTGCCATGCTGCGTTCAAAACCATCCACCAGAAAAAGTGGATCATATCCGAAGCCCCCCTCCCCTCTGGGTGCAGAAAGAATCCGACCAGTAACCCTGCCGGTAAACAGTCGTTCCACACCCTCCGGAATCACAAATGCCAGCACACAGACAAAAGCCGCTTGGCGGTGAATAGCTGGTACACTTTGACATTCCTCCAGCAGTCGGGCATTGTTGGCGGCATCACCGGCACCCTCGCCGGCATAACGAGCCGAAAAAACTCCGGGACGGCCACCCAGGGCATTAACAACCAGACCCGAGTCATCTGCCAGCGCCGGAAGCCCGGTAAAACAAGCCGCTTCCCGAGCTTTTTTGAGGGCGTTCTCTTCGAAAGTGGTTCCATCTTCAACAGTCTCGGGAAAATCGGGATAGTCTGCAGCACTACTGATCTGATCTACCAAACCTGTCAGCAGTGCATTTATTTCCAGAATTTTACCCTTATTACGGGTTGCTACAACCAAATGCTTCATCCGGCAAGCACTTCTTGCTGAAATGCAAAGAGTTGTTGTACGCCCCCCAGAGCAAGGTCACGCATGGCGTCCATCTGGGCGCTCGTAAATGGCTCGGCCTCGGCCGTACCCTGCACTTCCACAAAACGGCCACTGGAGGTTATGACAAAATTCATATCAACTTCTGCAGAAGAATCCTCTATATAATTCAGATCCAGCAGAGCTTCCCCCCTCACAATGCCAACACTGACGGCCGCAACAGCTTCCTTGAGCGGGATTTCAGCAAATAGACCTCTGGACTTCAGCGTTGTAAGTGCATCAACGAGAGCAACATACGCGCCGGTTATTGAAGCGGTGCGCGTTCCACCGTCGGCCTGTATGACATCGCAATCTATATAAATTGATCGTTCACCAAGCTTTTCAAGATCCGTCACCGCCCGTAATGATCGACCAATCAGACGCTGGATTTCAAGTGTACGTCCGGTTTGCTTCCCTTTTGCCGCTTCACGCTGTGAGCGGGTATGAGTGGCTCGCGGCAACATGGCATATTCAGCAGTTACCCACCCGCTGCCTTTACCCCTCAGAAAAGGGGGTACGGATTCCTCTACCGATGCCGTACAGAGCACCATTGTATCGCCAAATTCTACCAAAACAGAACCTTCAGCATGCCTGGTAAAACCGCGCGTCAATTTCACAGGACGTAAAGCAGTGGCACTGCGACCGTCATTCCTCATATATAATACTCCTCAACTTCAAAAAATCAAAACGTGGAGCTGTTCATTAACCTGTCAACCGTGTCGTGTCAAACAAAAAGGGAACCTGATATCAGGTTCCCTGGAGACGATTCAATTAGAATCCGGTACGATCGGAGCTACCCGAGGTGATTATTGTTGTTTCTTGCCCGATTTGCAAGAATGGTGGAATCCAGCAGTTCTCCGCAGCAGGTACACTTCCAAGCGTCAAAGGAGCGGACAAAATCGTAGAACTTCTCAGCAAACATTCGGCCTTTACAACGTGGACAATGCATAGAATTCCCCCCTGCTACTGTAATAAAATTGAGATAGCAGAACAGATACACCTTGCATGCCAATTAATATAATTTATTGACCGGCAACAATATCAAATTAAATTATTTAATATTTTAAGGACGTTGGAAGTAGGTACGAAGCTTCTGATATTTCATTTTACCGATCCCTTTGATTCCAAGCAGGTCATTGACGTGCAAAATACCGCCATTATTTTGACGATACGCAACAATTCGCCCTGCCAAAACAGGTCCAATTCCTGGCAAGCGATCAAAATCGGCATCACTCATGCTTGAAATATCAAGTGGAATTCCCAGAACCATCTGCTCGGCAACAGTCATTCTACCAGCTGTCAGTAATGATGTCCCGTCTGACTGAACGACAAGCTTGACTGCCGAACCATTGTGCAGAGGAGTAACGGCAGAAGAGCTGACCGTGAACTGCTCCAGAGGGCGCAAAGGCACCGCCATATTAATGACGTTTTTCGCCAATGAATTGGCGGGTACTTCATATATGCCCGAATGAAGGACTTCACCGCTTATCTTGACGGTTATACTACCACTCGATAAAACACGAAAAACCGCAGGAGCAGGAATATCCTGACTCATGCGGTTTTTGATTGAAAGCGGCACAAAAAGAAGCGCCGCACACATAATCACCACGACCCGTCGCATTGTTTCAGCCTTCAGTCTACTCCTCCGACTTGTGCAGTTTATAATCAATACTATCTATAAGCGCTTGATAGGAGGCGTCAATAATATTATCGGAAACACCGACGGTGCCCCAACGGCTCTGCTTATCACCGGATTCAATCAGTACGCGAGTCGATGAGGCGGTGCCCTGACCAGCAGGAAGGACACGTACTTTATAGTCCAACAATTTCACTTCCTTCAACTTGGGATAGAATTTTTCCAGCGCCTTGCGAATGGCGTTATCGAGTGCATTGACCGGACCATTGCCTTCAGCGGCGGTATGTTCCACTTTCCCGCCAACCTTGACCATAATGGTTGCTTCAGCCAATGGTTTTTGATCCTCACCCCGCTTTTCATCGATCACCCGGAACCCTAGAACGCTGAAGAACTTTTTATGAGCACCGAGCGCTCTTTTCATCAATAATTCAAATGAAGCCTCAGCCCCCTCAAACTGATAACCGCGGTTTTCCATATCCTTGATGTTATCAAGTATCTCCAGAGTGACAGGATCCTTGCTATCCAGATTGATATTGAATTCTTCGGCCTTTGCGAGAATATTGGAACGGCCGGACAGATCGGAAATCAGCACACGGGTACAATTACCAACCAACTCCGGTCGCATATGCTCGTACGTTTCCGGATGACGCTGGATTGCACTGACATGAACCCCGCCTTTATGTGCAAATGCCGAGTTACCGACGTACGCCTGATGCTTGTCCGGCGATATATTGGCCAGCTCATATACATAACGGGAGACCTCGCGCAGATGCCGCATCTGCTCGTCGGTGATGCACTCCTTCTTCATCTTGGCCTTCAACGCCGGGATGATGGAGCAGAGATTGGCGTTACCACAGCGCTCACCAAAACCGTTGATAGTGCCCTGCACCTGGACAATGCCCTGTTCGACGGCAATCATAGTGTTGGCTACGGCGCATTCGCTATCATTATGGGTATGAATACCGAGTGGCGTCTTGATATGTTTTTTGACCGTCTTGATAATTTCGGCGACCTCAAACGGCATTGTTCCACCATTGGTGTCACACAGAATTATACAGTCCACATTCGCTTTTTCAGCAGCCTGGAGAGTCTTTATGGCATACTCGGGATTAGCCTTGTAGCCGTCAAAGAAATGTTCCGCATCATAGAAAACTTCCGGGGCATGTTTTTTGAGATATTCAAGTGAATCAAAAATCAACTCCAGATTCTCTTCCAACGAAATGCGCAGCGCTTCTCGTACATGAAAATCCCAGGTTTTGCCAAAGATCGTGATCGCATCGGCCTCGGCTTTTATTAATGTAATGATATTGGCGTCTTTATCAGGAGTCACCTTGGCGCGGCGAGTAGAACCGAACGCAGCGATTTTGGCCTGCGTCAGCTTCTCTTTCTTTATATCTTTAAAGAAAGAGACATCTTTGGGGTTACTCCCCGGCCACCCTCCTTCGATATAATGAACACCCAATTCGTCGAGTTTGTGGGCAATGCGAATTTTATCCTCAACCAGAAAAGAAATATCTTCAGCCTGGGTACCATCCCGCAAGGTTGTATCGTACAACGTGACTAAACTCATGAATGCCTCCTGAAAGTAGTAAAATTGCTTATTTTCCTGACAAAATAAAAACGTGTTCCGTTTTAGCCGTTTTTTCCGTATTTTTCAACTAAAACGGCTAACTGTTTTTTCTTGACCAGTGGCACGGGACACCTTACCCTGCACACATGACTTCCGATCTGACATCCGCCCCAATTTCCACCCTCGTCAGACGCCTGGCGATACCCGCCGGAACCGGTTTTTTCTTTAATACCATGTTTAATGTTGTCGACACCTGGTATGGCGGGCAACTTTCGACCAACGCCCTGGCCGCCATGTCGCTTTCTTTCCCGGTTTTTTTTCTGCTTCTGGCGGTCGGCAGCGGCGTATCAACTGGCGCTACCACCCTGATCGGCAATGCCCTCGGCCGCAAGGATCACAATGAGGCCCGGCGATATCTGTCCCAATCACTCTCTTTTGCCCTGCTCCATGCGCTGTTCCTCACCGCTGCGGGAATAGCGCTGGCCCCAAAAATTTTCATACTGATGGGTGCACAAGGGGAGTACCTTGCACTTGCGCTGAGTTATATGAATATCATCTTTGCCGGCAGTATTTTTTTTCTCCTTAACTTTGTTATGAATGCCATTCTCAACTCACACGGCAATACCGTGGCATACCGAAATTTCTTGATCGGCGGCTTTTGCCTCAATCTTGTCCTTGATCCGTGGTTTATGTACGGCGGAGCAGGATTTCCGACGCTTGGCCTGGCAGGAATTGCCCTGGCGACTGTTTTTATCCAGTGCCTCGGAGTTTTTTACCTTTTCAGCCAAATATCGAAAACCGGTAGCATGCCATCCTTCCGCCTTGCCGACCTTCGCCCGCGCTGGAGTTATTACCGGGAATTGTTCAGACAGGGATTGCCATCAGCTATGAATATGATGACCGTCTCGCTCGGCATCTTTATTATCACCTGGTTCGTAGGACGCTATGGAAAACATGCCGTAGCAGCCTATGGCATTGGAACACGTATTGAACAAATCGCCCTGTTGCCGGTTATGGGACTGAATATTTCAACCCTGGCTCTAACCGCACAGAATTTTGGAGCCGGGAAAATTGGCCGCATCCGGGAAACCGTCCTGGTCTCGCTCCGCTACGGTGTTCTGTTTGCCCTGTGTGGAACGATTGCTGCACTATTGTATCGCCGTGAATTAATGGGATTCTTCACCAATGATTCCTTGGTAATTAACGCAGGGGTCGGATTTCTTGCTGTAGAAGCATTAGTAATGCCGGCATATGTTCTACTCTACATCTCTATTTCTGCCATGCAGGGTATACGGATGCCCCTGTTCGGTCTCTTCATCGGACTCTACCGCCAGATTGCCGGACCCGCCTTTGTGTTCCACCTGCTCACAGTTGTCATGGGATTGGGGCTTATCGGTATCTGGTGGGGAATATTCGGCATAACATGGTCAGCGACACTGGTCGTTGTTATCTATGTCAGCAAGGTACTTGCCAAACTTGAAAAGGATCTGGTCAACATATGAAACGCGTAGCCATCAGCACTCTGGGGTGCAAAACCAATCAATTCGAATCCGCTGCCATGATTGAGCAATTGAAAGCCGCAGGGTACCGTATTGTCCCCTTCACCGAACCATCCGACATTTATATCATCAACTCCTGCACCGTCACTGCCCGAACAGACGCGGAAACCCGCCGACTGATCCGCCGCGCCCGCCGACTGAATCCGGCCTCACGCATTATAGCAACCGGTTGCTATGCCCAGGTGGCACCCGGCGAACTGGAGAAGATGCCAGAGCTCGATTGTGTCCTTGGCAACCATGAAAAACAGGACATCTCGACTTTTCTCGAATCGGCCACTAACTCGGTTTCTGATATCGCCACAGTCAGCCGGGCCGAACCGCTCAAACTGACAAGCTTTGCCGAACATACCCGCGCTTTTCTCCAGATCCAGAACGGCTGCAACTCGTTCTGCAGTTACTGTATTGTCCCCTACGCCCGTGGCCGCAGCCGCAGCGT
>JABBNX010000072.1:0-1117 GCA_019352135.1 Pseudomonadota bacterium | reverse complement strand
CCGCAGCGTCAGCCCCGTTGACATCCTGCAGGGTGCGAGGGACCTTGCCGCTAACGGCTTCAAGGAGATCGTCCTGACCGGTATCCATCTTGGCGCTTATGGCCTGGACCTCCCGTCACCGACATCACTGACAGCTCTCGTCAGAGAGATTGCTACCAAGTCCATTGTTCCCCGCCTGCGCATCGGTTCGGTGGAGCCAAATGAAGTCAGCGAGGAACTGCTGGACCTCATGTCCGCATCAAAGAGCATCTGCCCGCACCTGCACCTGCCATTGCAGAGCGGCTCTGATTCAGTATTGAACCGCATGGGGAGGCCGTACACCTCAAGTGAATTCCGGGATTTGGTGACGCGGATTTCTGTTGCCATGCCGGATGCATTTATCGGTGCCGATGTCATCGCCGGATTTCCGGGAGAGACAGAGGAGGAGTTCCAGGAAACTGTCAGATTACTTGAAGATCTGCCATTCTCTGATCTGCATGTTTTTCCTTATTCCAGTCGTCCCGGAACCAAAGCTGCCGGTATGCCGGGGCACCTGTCTCCCCAGACAGTTACTGATCGGGCAGCATATTTACGAAACATAGCGAAACGGAAAAAAGAAATATTTCTAAAGCGGTTTATGGACAAGGATCTAAGGATTTTGGTTCAAAGATACGATGTTAAAGCCGGATTCTGCAGTGGATTGTCGCGCAACTACATCACTGTTTCGTTTCCCGGTGAAAAGGCGCTTGTAAACGAAGAAGTTTCCGTGCGGGTAACACGCTGTAACGGGGAGGTTTGTTCGGGAAATGCAACAGCCGTATCGGATAGGTGAGTTACAACCGGGGATCAGGGTGGATATGGTTGGCCTTGGATTTTATGATTCAATCTTTTTTCCCGGCACCAGCTTCACCAGGCGATCAAAATCTGATTCATACTTACGATCATCAATCACCCGGAACTTTGCAAACTCCTGTTCGGCATGGGCCTTGGCGATCAGAGCAGACACCTTGCCCGCATCACGCAAAATATCTCGGTCATTCAGCGTCAGGAAGCCCTCCAGCTTGGTAATCCAGTCCTTCATCTTCATGGCAATCCGCCGTGTCGCCTGACCTTCGGCAAAGATCAGATACTGTTCCGC
>JABBNX010000274.1 GCA_019352135.1 Pseudomonadota bacterium | reverse complement strand
CCTTGAATGAGTTGCGCCAGTATGCCATATGTTGCATATAAACGAAATATTAAATGTTACGTGGTACTAGCGGTGAACATAGCAACCGCTTTGTCGGCGCGTGGCAAAAAGGTGCATTTGACTACCACCGACCCGGCTGCACATGTCGCCCTGACCATGGGGAAAGCACCTGAGGGTATCCAGCTGAGCCGTGTTGATCCGGACTAAAACCAAGGCCTACCGCAACGAAGTCCTCGCGACCGTCGGGGCGAGTCTGGATGATGAAGCCCGGGCACTGATGGAAGAGGATCTGCGTTCACCCAGTACGGAAGATATTGCCGTTTTCCGGGCCTTTGCCAAAATTGTCGACCAGGGAACCGACCGCTTCGTGGTAATCGAAACCGCACCGACCGGACACACGCTGCTGCTTCTGGATGCCTCCGAATCGTACCACCGGGAGGTGTCACGTTCCATGAGCGATATCCCTGAGGCGGTCCGACAATTACTCCCTCGCTTGCGTGACCCTGCATTTACAAAAGTTTTTCTGATAACCCTGCCGGAGGCGACGCCGGTACACGAGGCGTTGGCTCTCCAGGCTGATCTGCACCGGGCCGGTATCGAACCGGCAGGCTGGATTATCAACCAGAGCTTCGCCCCCCTATCCGTAACTGATCCGGTGTCGTCGCAACGTCGTGCGCGTGAATTCCGTTATATCGATGAAGTAGTCCGGGAGGGCTTACCGACCTTCCTTATTCCCTGGAAGCCGGAACCAACAAAATACTGACAGCCCTATATATTTATTTTGCAGAAAAAAGAATCACCGACCATCACCCTAAAAGGAGAAAACAAAATGAAGATTCAAATCTATGATCCTGCCATATGCTGTCCAACCGGAGTATTGCGGACCGAGTGCTGATCCCGAACTTGTCAGAATTCAAGAGGCACTTCGGCAGATACAGAAACAGGCACCGCAAGTAATCGTCGAGCGCTATGGCCTCTCAAACGATCCGCAAGCATTTGTCGCCAATACCTCCGTAGCCGAACTTTTAAAAAGTGATGGTCCAGAGTGTCTGCCTCTGATATATCTAGATGGGATGCTGCTTTCGAAGAGATGCTATCCAGCTAATGAACAATTACAGCTGGCTCTCAAAAACGCCGGTCTCGCAGTAACGCTGGGCGAAAAGAAAAAGGCTGCATCTTGCTGTTGTGGGCCTGGCTGTTGCTGATCTCATTGCGGCTTTCACAGCTTTCCGGCTACGCCAACATGCTCTTCCTGCCCAAATAAAGGAGTGTCTGGATATATGAGAATTCGAGCAAAAAAAATGAACAAGCGAAAACTTGGTTAAGGAGATATGTCAATTACTGGACAAAAATGAATTATGTGCCAATATCATAAACGTAGTTGCAACAGAAGCTGTAGTGAATGCAATTAAACATGCAAGTACCGCTGATCCTGATACGTGTGTAAAGATTATTATCAACGTTTCCGACAAAGAACTTTCAATTAATGTTTACGATAGTGGACATGGGTTTGATCTGAGCTCTATTCCTGATCCTGACTTTAATCCGGACAATCTTGTTGATACGGGGCGTGGAATCTTTGTGATTAAATCGTTGATGGATTCGGTCGCTTACAAAAAAACAGATGGTGGGAACGTGCTGGAAATGAAGAAGAAGCTGGCATGTTAATAGGTTGATCTGTACCTGAATTCAAGAAAGGGGATAACACCGTGGACGAACAAACAAAGGAACTTATTCCATCGGCGCATCAGTAGGAGCGCATTGCCAACCCTGCCTGACATGGCATATAGAGAAAGCTCGGGAAATGGGTATTGATGACGAGACCATTCGCGCTGCAATTGAAACGGGACATATGGTCGAGAAAGGCGCAATGAGGAAGTTTTCTGAAGGCATTTTGGTTCAAAAATCCGCTACTACGGATAATGAGCCGTGCGAAGCGTTGAAGGTATTTGGCGTTCACTGAAATACAACTAAGGAGATAAACGCTGATAAATTTGATTGTTACAACTGGATTCCTGTGGTTTGCAACCGTTGCGGGATTTATCCTGTCGCTTATGGATATGATGGGAATTTGCTCTGACGCGTGCAGCGAGACCGCCAAATATAACATTTTCGGCCTCAATTTCGCATTGTTTGGTCTTGTCTTTTTTACAGTTGTTTTGCTGTCACTTGCCTTACGAAACCGTCTACCTCTTGCAGGATTCGTGTTGCCGCTGATGCTGTTCGGCGCAGCCGGGGCCGAGCTACATTTTATCTGGCTGCAAAAGTATGAAATTGGAAAGTGGTGTCCCATCTGCCTGACAATCGCGGCGATGGTCTACCTTGGCTGCGGCGTGCTGCTATATGAAACATTAAGGAGCGAAACAGTGAGAACAAACTTTAAACGCATTACCATCATGGTCGTGGCGCTTGTTGTGGGAGTTACTGCCGCCACTTTTGGTGTAGCCAAAGAGAGCCAGGCATCCCTCGATTTTTTCCTGGGGAAGGAGAAGAGTCCGATTACGGTGTACTTCATCAGCGACTGGTTCTGTCCCGTCTGTCAAAAGGTGGAACCGCGCATTGAACAGATCTACACTCAGGTGGCAAAGGAGGCCAGAGTAGCATTTATCG
>JABBNX010000071.1 GCA_019352135.1 Pseudomonadota bacterium | reverse complement strand
CGATTGCGCTGGCTGTTGCCGTACCAGGTGAATCCGGACCCGGTTTCACTGATCATGGTGCCGAAGGCGGGGTTGGCGATGACGTTCACCCAAGGTGCCGGGGTATTGGTGCCCGGACCCAGATAAATCGCGTATTCACGCCCGTCCTGGGTGAACCCGCCCAAGCTGTTGAAATAGTTCAACTCCATAAAGGGGAGCGCGGCCGAGGGCTCCCGGGGAACACGTTTTCGGGTCAGCCTTTCCAACAGTTCAGGAGCTTCCACCGGGGCCCCCAATTGCTGGGGTAATGTGCCGCGCGCCGCCACCAGCACGACGCTGGCTGCGAATTTGAGAAGCTTCAGATCTTCCTCCGGAATGAGCGCCGCATTGCGCAGGAAGATCCCACCCGGCTGGTCAGTGCCGTTAAAGAGTGTATGGGTTTGAATCAGGCGTTCCAGTTGTTCCTGGAGCGGCCGCTCATAACTCCCCGCTTCTTCATTGAGCATCACCAGATCGGTCGACAATCCGTGCATCCGCCAATAGGTGTGAGCCTGGAGCATCTGGCGGGCCAGGCTGATATCCCGCGTTTCACCAATAGTAACGAGGGCTATCGGCAGGTCGCCCGAGATGCCGTAGGGCCACAATCCGGCCTGCCCCTTGCGATTCTCGGCGAGTCGCTCGCCGGTGGCACGCAGCAGCGGGTTGGGAAACAGCAGGTGACTTCCCAGCTGTTGAAACCGGCGCGCTTCATCAGGCTGGATGTGCATTATCTGCAATTCCTGCTGGGCCGAGACCCAGGCAAAATCCATCGCCCGATTGACCTCATGGGGATCGCAGTATTTATCCATCATGTGCAGGACCTGCTCGCGTTCCCCCCCGGCGGCGAGCACCAGGGAGAGCTGGACCCGTTGGCCCGGTTCCAGGGTCAGAGTCCGCCTTAGGCTTAAGCTAGGATCCAGGACAAAGCCCTGGCTGTTGCCAAGCTCTTGAACAGCACCCATGGGATTGGCGAGGGTGCGGCCGCGGCCGATGAAACGCTTCCGGTCGGTTTCAAATTGCCACTCCTTCTCATGCGGGCAACCATCCCCGGTGTGCTCAAACGTCAGGCGGTGGGCCACATACAGAGGCAGTTCACTTTCACTCCGCGGTCGCCGGTGTGCGAGCAGTACTTGCTGTTCCGGGAGCGCTTCGGTCTGGATGAACAGCTTGTTGAAGGCCGGGTGCTGGCGGTCCGCGTTGTGGGGCGCCATGGAGAGTTCAACATAGCTGGTGATGTTGAGGCGGCGGACGCGGTCCGACCTGTTGATCAGGGTAATCCGCCGAATCTCCGCGTCATCTTCCGGCGAGACAATCACCTCTGTTTCGGTATGCAGCCCGTTATCGTCACGCCGGAACACGGCCCGGTCGAGGGCAAAGTTGACCGAATACCCTTCCAGTTTCCCTCCGACCGGTTGATAGGTGCTGGACCAGATACGATCCGCATCGGACTCATGGATGTAACAGAAGGTGCCCATTGCATCACAGGTCTGATCCGACCGCCAGCGGGTGAGTTCACGGCCGCCCCACTGGCTGTAGCCGCCGCCGCTGTTGGTGACCATCAAACCATAGCGCCCATTGGAGAGGAGCAGGGTGTGGGGAATGGCGGTATGTGGCGTGGTAAAGGTGCTTTCCGCCGGCGCAATCTGGTCGATGCCCATCACCACGGGCTTACACTGCCGCGTCGTGGCCAGCTGCAGCGTCGGCAGGGACGGGATGCGTTCCTGCAGGAGGGCCTCAAAAGCACGCACCCGTGGATCGCTATGAAAGCGGCGCGGGAACGGGTTGCCATGGAGGAAGTTGGTCAAAGCCAGAAAAGCCATCCCCTGGTGATGGGCCATATACGCCCTGACAATCACCCCACGCCTCCCCTCACGTTGCGGCTGCCGGCTGAAATCCATCGCCTCGTAATACCCGTAATCACCGAGCAGCCCCATCCCGGCGAGTTGTTTCATGTTCTGCACAGTTTCACCCGGTGCTACATTCAGCGCCAGCAGAGTGGCATAGGGAGCGACCACCAGCTGTTCCTCAAGACCGCGTTTCAATCCGAGCGCCGGAACGCCGAAGGCCTTGTATTGATACGTTTTGTTGAGGTCCATATTGCCAAAGGCGGACTCGGAAATGCCCCACGGCACACGCCGCGAGCGCCCGTAGGCGATCTGGATCGACACCGCTTCCCGGGCCGCCTTGTCCAGGAGCGAGTTGCCGTAGGAGTGCTGGAACAGCAGCGGCATCAGGTATTCGAACATGGTCCCGGTCCAGCTGAGCAGCACCCGCTGCCGGCCGACAGCACCGTAGGGGCGGCCCAGGGAGAACCAGTGCTCCATCGGGATGTCGCCCCGGGCAATGGCGATGAAACTCCCGAAGCGTGCCTCACTGGCGAGGAGATCGTAACTGGAGCCGTCCAGCACGTCGGTGGAAACATTGAAGCCGATCGCGAACAGTTTGCGTTCCTTGTCGTAGAGGAAGCGCATGTCGAGGGCTGCGGACAGCTCGCGGACGTTGACGATCAACCGCTCGGCCATTCCCAGGGTTTCCCCGGCCAGCCACTGCGCCGTGGCGAATGCTGCTATAACCCGGTCGAGCCACGGGTCTAAGTGTGCGGCCGCTTGGGCAGAATCCTCCCGGATCGCCCGAAGAATCGATATCGAGTCGATCCGGTCATGGGCAATGTCGTGTAGCGAAGGTGACCGGGAAAGATCCTGCTGGATGGCGAGCAGAGCTTCCGCGCCAAGTGGGGCGAGATCCTGCAAACTTTTTTCGGCGAGAATTTCGATCCAGGTGAGATAGCTGTCGCTGTTCTGAACCCAGGCAGAAACCTGTTGTTCAAGCTCAGAGGCCCACGGCGCTGCACCTGCGGCAGCGACAACAGAGTCGACTTTGATCTGCATCCGCCGTTGCAGGCGGAGGAGATCGAGGATGCCGGACGGCGGGGCATTCCACTCAGCCAAAAGTTCGTCGAGTATTTGGCGATACTGGCCGGTAATCCCTGCAGAGGTTGCGTCCTGTTGCAGAATTTCTCCGGTGTCGGCCAGGCCGGCGAAGGTCTTGCCCGTCAGGAGGGGGGCGTGTATCAACTCCTCGAGCCCTTGTTCCAGTGCCCACATGGCGCCGAGAAGATTGCCGCTGTCAACAGAGGAGACGTAGCGAGGCTCAAGAGGCGCCAGGGTCTGGATATCGTACCAGTTCAGGAGGTGCCCTTCATATCGTTCCAGGCGGCCGATGCTCTCCATGGTGCGGGACAGTCTTTCGACGACCTGGTTCGTCGTCAGGTAGCCGGAATCATGGGCTCCCAGGGCGCTGGCCATCCAGAGGCCGATGTTGGTCGGACTGGTCCGCATGGCCAGGCGGTTTTGATGGGCAACCTGGTAGTTGTCAGGCGGCAACCAGGAAGTTTCGGCGGTGACAAAGGATGAGAAATAGCGCCAAGTCCGCCGTGCGACAAGCCTGAGGAAGCGGCGGTCCGGCTCCGGCAGCTGGCACTGCTGGTGGTCGGCGGGTCGCAGATTCAGGAACCGGCCGAGCAGCGGGGAGAGAAACCAGAGACCGAGCCAGGGGGCGGCCGGCACCAGGCTGGCCGGCATGACACGCCAGATCGTCACGCCTACGACAGCGCTGAAGATGCTGCCAAGGGCTATGGTCGCGACGAAGAGCTGTTGCCGGCGCGAGGAGATCCACGCGGTTGACTGGGCCGTCCACTCCAGCAAATTGCGCCGGGAGATGAAGCGCCGGTAGCAGGCCCGGATAATGGCATCCAGGGCTACAGTTGCCTGGTGTGGCAGCAGTGTGGCATCGGCTGTCGCTCGCAGCAGACCATGCTGCACTTTGGCGAGGGAAAAATATTTTATACCTGTGCGGGTGGTGACCGTGGTGAAGAGTTGCGTCAAGGGGGGGGAATAGAGTTGTATGCCAACCACTAGCGTTACGATCCACCCGATCTCCGGTGAGATGAACCAGGAGGCGGTCAGCAGGGCCAGGCTCATTGCGGGCAGGAGGCTGCGGCGCAGGTTGTCGAGAATCTTCCCGCGGTCGAACAGGGAGAGCGGATTTGCCCCGCGAATCCCTCCCGGCAGGGGGACACTGGGGAAAATCCACTCCGCAATCTGCCAGTCACCGCGAATCCAGCGATGGGTCCGGCTGCTGTAATTCTGGTAATCTTGCGGGAACTCGTCGTAGAGCTCAATATCACTGGCCAACCCCACCCGGACATGGGCCCCTTCGATTAGGTCGTGGCTCAAGACCCAGTCTTCAGGAAACCGCCCCGACAGCACGCGGCTGAAGGCGCGCACATCGTAGATCCCCTTGCCATGGTACGACCCTTCACTGCTAAGGTCCTGATAGACGTCGGAGACAACCTGGGTGTACGGATCGATGCCGGCTGCATCGGCGAAGAGGCGACTGAAGTTCGAGGCGGTCGTACTCGGCAGACTTGGACTCACCCGCGGCTGGATGATGGTATAGGTGCCGGCCATGATGCCCCCGTCCGCATCGAAACGGGGCTGGTTCAGGGGGTGCGCCAGAGTCTCTACCATCCTGCGGGCCGTCGCGTGCGGTAGCTGGGTGTCGCTGTCCAGGGTAATGATAAAGCGCACGTCCACCAGGTGAAGCGGGTCGCCCACGTAGACCATGCGCGCGGCGTTTTCGGGGCGCGTACCGTCGATCAGGCCGTTCAGCTCCTCCAGTTTGCCCCGTTTGCGCTCCCAGCCGATGAATTTCTGTTCTGATTCGCTCCAGCTCCGCTCCCGGTGGAACAGGAAAAAGCGTTCGCCGCCATGGCGCAGGTTGAGCGCGTCAATGCATGCGCAGGCAGTATCGAGCAGGTGGCTGTCATCATCACGCGAGGGCGTGGCTGAATCGGTGTAGTCCGAGAACAGGCTGAAGAGCAGATTCGCTTCCATGTTGGCCAGGTAGCGGATCTCCAGTCTCTCCACCTCGTCGCGGATCGTCTCTGCGTTGGTCAGCATCATCGGCACGACTACCAACGTGCGGAAGGCGTCGGGAATCCCCGTATTCTTGAAATCCATCTTGGGTAACGGCCGGGGTGGCAAAAATCGCGTTACCAGATAATTGAACATCTCAATCGCCAGCTGGCTGACCGGAATCAACAGAAGGAAGAGTAAAAACAGTCCGACCGGTCGGATGGCGACGATTACGGCTAAAAACAGAGCAGATAAACCGCCGATGCCAAGTGTGTAGACGGCAGCGTGGTGGTAATTGACCCATTCCAGGGTGCGGTAACGGAGCGTTTCACGACATGCGAGCAGCCGCACTAACTCGGCTCTTCCCTCGCCGACCAGCCACGTGCCGACGTGGTTGCGCAGTTCACCGCTTGTTGCTTCATGCCCTGCCTGCGTTGCCAGTTTGATGACGCGCTCTGCGATTTGTTGTTCTGTCTGGGCAGCAGCGCTGGCGAGCTCTTCAATAGCCCGACGACAACGGTCACGAGTGGCGAAATCCATTTTTGGATAGACCCCGGCCGGATCGAAACGCAACAGCTGCTCCACCCGGCTGAGCTGTTCGAATAGTTCCCGCCAGTCCAGCAGGGCCAGCTGACGCAGGCTGGTAAAGGCGTTGCCGCAGGATAACTGTTCTCTGGACTGCCGGTTCTGCTCACGCAGGATGAGGTCGTGCAGAATGGTTTTGAGAGTGCGCTCAAGCCAGTTTTTAACCGGAACCAATGCGGCGGCCTCGTCATAGAGCAGACCTACCAGCTGCGTAGCGAAATAAGGGGAGGGTGACGGTTCTGTGGCAGCAAGTTCCGCCAGGATTGCGAAAAGTTGGTTGGAATCACGGCGATTGGCGGAGATCAGCCGGTTTGCCCAGAAATCGGCCAACTGGCGCTCGCGCAGATTTGTCAGGGCGGTGACGGCCAGATTCTGGATGCTTTCAATAAGCGCCATGCGCAGCATCTGGGGAATCGCCCAGAGCTCTCCGGTCGTCAGCGTGCGCACGGATTGGTAGGAGTCGATAAACGCCAGAATATTCTCACGGTCAAGGTGCAGTTCCGTATGGGAAACAAGATTCTTGGCTAGACCGTAAATGCAGGGGAGCCCTCGGTAGGGATCAGCCGCCAGGGTAGGCAACTGCTGGTAAAACCGCCGGGGAAGGTTTAACAGGACATCGCGGGTGTTCCCCTCCAGGATGTAATCGTTATCCAGAATCCAATCGGCGGCCGGCGTGGCATTCTGTTCCAGTTGGCTCGCCGCAGTCAGATCCTCGCATACCTGACGAGCCCATAGACGGGACTGTTTGAGCCGCTTGAGCAGTTCGGTGCTGCGCTGCTGCCTCGGGTCCACCTGTTGCTCTCTGGCATGGCGCTGGGCATGCTCCTGGAGCTGTAACAGGGAAAGTTTTACCTCGGGGCCTCGCGCCTCTACCCGCCGCTCGCGCTTGGGATGCATGATGAACAGTGCCGGAGGGGTATCACTGCTTTCGCGTAGCATCGTCACCGGACGTTGTAACGCTCCGACCGGCGCCTGGAGAATAACCACTGATTCTCCGGACACGAGCCAGCGGGCGTGATCCTGCATGATCCCTGACTCTATGCCATACCTGGAACGTCGTAACAGCAGGAGTCCTGCAAGAGCCCCGATTGAAGCTCCTGCCAGGCTCGATGCCAAGGGAGTGGAAAGGTCTAAGCCCGGAAACAGCTCTGTCCACTGCAGGAACAGGGCTGCCAATCCGGCACACCCCCCGAACAGGCAGGCGAACAGGGTTACTACGAGGGCACGGCGCCAGAGGAATGGATCTGTCGTACGGACGTCTCCGCCCATATCCTTATGCACCAGTGCGGCGCGGCGAAAACCTAGCCGCGCCAGTTTATGGAGGGCTTTGCGAGCTTCCTGTTTATTCGCGAAGTAACCAATAAGAGTGCCAACGCCCATGGTGCATCCCTTTTACGTATTTGATACAGTCGATGGTAGTCTTGAGTGCCTGATCTCGATAGTTCTTCACTAAGTATAAATGGTTTGAGTGAATTGTATAGTTGGGTAGGGATGTTTAGTTTTTACGCAGGGGAATGGACCGTCAGTATGTACCGGAATTGCGGAGCGTCTGCTGTAGCGGCAGCTGCACGGTAAAAGCGGCGCCCTGCCCCGGTTTGCTATCGACTCTGATGTCTCCGCCATGATCTTTTACGATCCCGTAGGAGACCGCCAGCCCCAGACCGGTTCCTCTCGGCTTGGTGGTGAAAAACGGTGTGAACAGCTTTTCCTGGACATCTGCAGGTATGCCGGGCCCGCTGTCACCTATCGTTACCGAGCAATACCCAGCCTCTTGCTCAACCACGATTGACACCGTCACGGTCCCTCCAGCTTCCATTGCCTGCAGACCGTTTACGATCAGATTCGTGAATACCTGTCGCAGTTGATCTTCGTCTCCTTCAATATCACCTGCTGCATTCTGATATGTGCGTTCGATGTGGTATGCGTCCAGCGGGATCTGATGACCGATCTGGTTCAGGATGTCATCAAGAAAAGCTTCAATATTAAACAGGCGGATGATCATTTTCTTTGTTCCGGCAAAGGTCAGCAGATTGGAGACAATCCGCTCCACCCGGCCGACCTGCAAAATGATGGTTTCCACTTCCGATTGATCCGAGTCATTCAGGCACGATGACATTTCCAGCAGTTCGGCATTGCCACGGATTATCGCCAGCGGATTGTTTATCTCGTGGGCCACGCCCGATGCCAATATGCCGATGCCTACCAGTCGTTCTGCGCGGGCCAGCTCCTGCTGGGCCACAAGCAGCCACTGGTTTTTTTCATCCAGTTGTGCGGTCCGTTCTGCAACCTTTTCTTCCAGCGTTCGATTAAGCAGCAGAATTTCCTGTTCGCGCTCAATCAGGTGATGTTTCATGATGTTGAATTCTTCCGCCATGACTGAAATTTCATCATGCCCGCCCACAACGATATCCGGAATATGTTCGCCAAGTGCAAGTAAACGGGCGCCCTCTTCCACCGCTTTGATCGGGCGGGCCAGGCTTGAGCCGAGCCACGCCGAAAGGGATACGCCGATTACCGTCACGAACAGGAGAATTCCCGAGAAAATAATGTTTATGCGGGAGCGTAAATCAAAAAAAGATATTTCAGGTATCCCCAGGTGGAGCGCCAAGGCGCCAATTACCCAGAAGAGGACAACGGCAGTTACCAGCGGCGTCAATGTAGCCAGCGTCAACTTTAGGCGGATCGAATACCGAAGGTATGGTCTCACACGGTTTCCTTTTCCTTCATGTGATATTCGGCGATTTTGCGGTCCAGGGTTTTGCGTGAAATTCCCAGAATCTCTGCAGTGTTGCTTTTGTGAAAGCCGGTTTCTTTCAGAACTGATGTGATGTGCCTGCGCTCGATCTCCTCCAGAGCAACGAGCGGAGCACTGTTTTTAGGAGATGGGGAAGGTTCCCGCTGTGTGCCCAGCGGCAGCAGTCCGGTGGTGATCGTGGTGCCGCGGGCAAGGATGACTGCGCGCTCCATGACATTTTCCAGTTCGCGCACATTACCCGGCCAATCGTACTGCAGGAGCGTCTGCAAAGCATCGTCGTCAATGTCGAGCACACTCTTTTTCATCCGCCTGGTAGAAGCCTTCAGAAAGTGGCGGGCCAGTGGTTCGATATCATCGCGTCGATCGCGCAATGGTGGAAGGTTGATGGAGATAACGTTCAGCCGGTAGTACAGATCCTCCCGGAAGCGCCCCTCTTTGACCTCATTCATCAGGTCTTTGTTCGTGGCGGCCACGAAGCGGACATCAACCTTGCGCGTGCGGGTTGAGCCCAGAATAATGAAGTCCTTCTCCTGGGTGACCCGCAGGAGCTTGGCTTGTACCGCCGGACTGACATCACCGATTTCGTCCAGGAACAGCGTACCGCCGTCGGCTTCCTCAAGGATCCCTTTCTGGTTCATGATCGCGCCGGTGAAGGCACCTCGTACATGGCCGAATAGCTGGCTTTCCAGCAGGGTATCGGACAGTACGGCACAGTTAAGGGATATAAACGGCTTGTCCCGTCGCTGGCTGTTACGGTGCAGGGCGCTGGCGATCAATTCCTTGCCGGTGCCGGACTCACCCATGATCAGAATGTTGGCATCACTTTCGGCAACCTGCAGAGTCAGATCATAGACGTCACGGAACGTTTGGCTGCGGAAAATGATCGCATCTGCGCTGCCATTGCCGCGTTGCATTTCTTCGCGCAGCAGTTGGTTCTCCCTGGCCAGGCGGCGATGGTCCAGCAGCCGTTCAAGCATACCGAGCAGCTTTTCCTTGGGAAACGGTTTGGTAATATAATCGTATGCGCCCTGCTTGATGGCATTGATTGCATCGTCAATCGTACCGTGAGCGGTCATGATAACCACCGGTATATCCGGCCAGCTTTTACAGAGTTGCTGAAGCATCTGCAAACCATCAAGGTCCGGCATGCGCACATCTTGCAGGATCACATCGCACGGCATCACCCCCCCGTTTTCAAGCCGCGTCAGCAGCTCTGCCCCACGGGAAAATGTCTCTACCCGGTAGCCGCTGGCCTGCAGCAATTTATCGAGATAGCGGAGTATTTCCGGTTCATCATCACATATAAAAATGGAGGGCATGTGTGATCGTTCCTTTTGCGTGTGGTTTTAATTAGTTTTACCGCCGTAACCTGACCTGCAGAGCTCCATTTGTCCGGAAAAACAAAACAGTAATTGCTAGACAAAATGATACATACACAGACAAAAAGATGCAACAATTGTTTCTCCCCGCTTTTTACCCCACGACGTGAAATAGTGTAATGCACTGTAATTGTTAGTATTTATTTGCATACTATCCCGCCTCTAAGTTTGGCATGTCTGTTGCCGTATACAACAAGTTTGTATATGCATCACATATCTAATCAGGAAGCGGAGGAAAGTATGGGTAAAGAGGATCTGTTCCCAAGCGTAACTCGCCGGGACTTCATCAAAACATGCATAACTGTCTCGGCCATGTTGGGGTTGCCAATCAGTATGGTCAGTACGGTTGCTGCTGCGGCACGAAAGAGTGATAACCGACCAGCGGTTATCTGGTTTCATTTCCAGGAGTGTACCGGTTGTTCGGAATCACTGCTCCGCTCATCGCACCCTGCTGTGGCAAATTTGATCCTCGACATGATTTCACTTGATTATCATGAAACACTGATGGCCGGTTCCGGTCATCAGGCTGAAAAATCTCTTCATGATTCGATGCTTGCTAACAAGGGGAAGTATATTCTGGTGGTGGAAGGTGGCATCCCCACCAAAGACAACGGCATCTACTGCAAAGTGGGAGGAAAAACCGCCCTGGAATCATTAAGAAAGGCGGCTGATGGCGCTGCAGCGATTATCGCTATCGGCACCTGTGCCAGTTATGGTGGTATCCAGTCGGTCGGGCCGAATCCGACCGGTGCAGTAGGCGTACGTGATATCATAAAAGATAAGCCGATTGTTAACATTCCCGGCTGTCCACCCAACCCTTATAACTTCCTGTCGACAGTGCTGCATTATATAACGTTCAACAAGCTGCCGGAACTGGATCAGTTGGGGCGTCCAAAATTTGCTTACGGCAGAAAAATCCATGAGCATTGCGAACGCCGGGCTCATTTTGATGCCGGCCGTTTTGCCAAGGCTTATGGAGATAAAACCCACTCCGAAGGCTATTGCCTCTATAAGCTTGGCTGCAAAGGGCCGGCAACCTACGCCAACTGTTCGGTTGTCCGTTTCAATGATGGCATCGCCTGGCCGGTGGGCATCGGCCACCCCTGTATCGGCTGCACCGAACCGGATCTGCTCTTTAAAACCGCCATTGCCGACAAGGTTCAGATTCATGAACCGACGCCGTTCGACAGTTATGCTCCGGTTGATCTCAAGAACAGGGGTAAAGGTCCTGATCCGCTGACCACTGGAGTCATCGGCCTGGCTGCAGGAGCCGCAATCGGAGCGGGTGTGATGATGGCGAAAAAACTCCCGGATGGGCCTGAAAAGGGGGATGATCATGGGAAAACCGAGTAGACGCCAGTTTCTCAAATTAATCGGAGCAACCGGCGCAGCCCTTGTGGTCGGCCGAGGTAGTGCATCGGCAACTGAGGAGCACCAGGTCAACAACGATACTCTCGGGATGCTCTATGACGCCACCAAATGTGTCGGTTGCAAGGCCTGCATGTCGGCCTGCAAACGGGTTAATAGTGATTTCGGCAGCCTTTCGTATGAACAGGCCCCGTTCGACAGTGATGGCCTGTGGGATGCGCCTGAAGACCTGTCCGGGAGTACCCGCACGCTGATCAAGCTCTTCAAGGAGTCCGAGAAAGAGTGGTCCTACGTCAAGTATTCATGCATGCACTGCCAGAAACCGTCTTGTGTGTCGGTTTGTCCGGTCAGTGCCATGACCCGCGACAAAATGACCGGTATTGTCGATTACAACAAGAATACCTGTATCGGCTGCCGTTACTGTCAGGTGGCCTGCGCCTTCAATATTCCCAAGTTCCAGTGGGAAAAAGCCATTCCCCAGATAGTCAAGTGTGATCTGTGCAAAAACACCAACATGGTGAAAAAGGGAATTACCGCCTGCGCCGAAACCTGCCCGACCGGGGCGATCATGTTTGGCAAACGCAAGGACCTGCTGGAAGAGGCCAAAAAACGCTTGGCTGAGAATCCCGGCAGATATGTCAATCATATTTACGGTGAGAAGGAGTTGGGAGGCACCAATCATCTCTACCTGTCGGCAATGCCATTCAAAAAACTCGGTCTGCCGGTTCTGAAACACGAGGCGCCGGCCGAATTTTCAGAGAAGATCCAACACACCATCTATAAGGGGTTTATCGCGCCGGTGGCACTGTACAGCACCCTCTGTTTCATTGCCGTCAAAAATAAGAAAAAAGAGCGCGCGGACGATGTCGAGGAACAGGATAAAAGCGGCTCGGAACGGAAAAAAGCAGAAACGGAACACGGGGAGGATGTCGAATGAGTCATGACGAGTATCAAACCTACCGGGCCAAGATTTTGACCCCCTCTTTTGTGGTACTGCTGGTGCTGACCCTGATCGGTTTTACCCTGATTGCGGTACGTTTCATCAAGGGGATCGGTGCGGTCTCCAACATGAATGACGGCTATCCGTGGGGCATCTGGATCACCTATGATGTGGCCACCGGAACCGCCATCGCCTGCGGCGGTTATGCCATGGCGATCCTGATCTACATCCGCAACCGGATGCACTATCATCCCATGATCCGTTCCGCCATCCTGACCAGCATGTTCGGCTACGGACTGGCCGGTTTCTCGGTTATGGTGGACGTCGGTCGCCCCTGGAATGCCTATAACTTCTTCATACCTTCCAAGTGGCAGGCCAACTCGGCGATGTTCGAGGTGGCGGTGTGCGTCATGGCGTATACAACCGTGCTGCTGCTGGAGTTCCTGCCGACTGTCCTGACAGCGCTGGAAAAAACACAATGGAGAACTCTTCAGCTGTTGCTTGATATGCTGTATTCCCGCATGGGGATGGAGCGCCCGGAACGGATCGGCGACCGCCTGGACAAGGTCAAGGATCTGGCTGCCTGGCTGAAGCCGCGTCTGGACAAGGTTCTCATCTTCATCATAGTGCTCGGTATCACCCTGCCGACCATGCACCAGTCATCACTCGGTTCGCTGCTGCTGATCGCCTCCACCAAACTGCATCCGCTCTGGTACACCGGCTTTCTGCCGCTTTTGTTCCTGATCAACTGCATGTATATCGGTTACTCCATTGCCATCCTGGAATCGGTTATTTCCTGCTATGCCTTTAAACGCCCCTTTGAAACCAGAGAGCTGTCAGGCATTGCCCGCATCATTCCCTGGCTGACGGTTATCTGGCTCTCGGTCGTTATCGGCGATCTTGCCTGGCGCGGACAGTTGGGCGCGGCGGTCTCTTTTGACTTCTACTCGCGCTTTTTCCTGCTTGAGTTCTGTCTCGTGGCGGGTGGCTCATTACTGATGTTCAGCGGGAAAAAACGCGAATCAATCCGCTGGCTTTTTGTCTCGGCTGCGCTGATTGTGTTGGGCGGTGCGCTGTACCGCTTTAATGTCTACCTGATCGGATTCAATCCTGGTAAGGGATGGCATTACTTTCCGGCATTGGCCGAATTGCTGATCACTGTCGGTATCGTGGCCTTTGAAATTCTCGGGTATCAGGTGATCGTCAAGATCCTGCCGGTTCTGCCGAAGCTGCATACACGGCAGCAGCTCGATGCGGGGGACGTAACTGCGGATAAGGCATGATATTGTTCGTACCAATTTTTTTAGAATAAAGACAAAACACTTAACTTTACTGGAGGTTATATAATGGCTCGAATCACCCTTGACCCGGTCACCCGTATCGAAGGTCACCTGAGAATTGATGTGGAAGTTAATGGCGGCGCTGTTACCAATGCCTGGTCATCGGCCCAGATGTGGCGCGGCATTGAAACAATTCTGCAGGGGCGTCCGCCCGAGGATGCCTGGATCTATGCCCAGCGCTTCTGTGGCGTCTGCACAACGGTGCACGCCATCTCGTCGATCCGTTCGGTGGAACACGCCCTCAACGTCGAGGTGCCGCTCAACGCCCAGTATATCCGTAATATGATCATGGCCCAGCATTCGGTGCAGGATCATATCGTTCATTTCTATCACCTGTCGGCGCTGGACTGGGTTGATGTGGTCTCGGCCTTGAAGGCCGACCCGAAGAAAACCGCCCGGCTGGCCCAAAGCATTTCTGATTGGCCCGGCAACAGCGAAACCGAGTTCCGGGCGGTTCAGTCCAAGCTGAAAGCGTTTGTAGAAACCGGCCGTCTCGGCATTTTTTCTTCCGGTTACTGGGGGCACCCGGCCATGAAACTGCCGCCTGAAGCTAACCTGATGGCGGTAGCCCATTATCTGAAGGCGCTGGATTATCAGCGCAGGGCGGCCCAGGTTGGTGCCATTCTCGGTGGCAAAAACCCGCACATTCAGAATCTCTGCGTCGGTGGTGTCGCAACTGCCATCAATATGGATAACCTGGCAACCATCAATATGGAAAAGATTGCTGCACTGCGCACTTTGATGGAAGAGACCCGTGATTTTGTCCAGAAGGTCTATTACCCGGACATGCTGGCCATTGCTTCGGCTTACAAGGAGTGGTTCAAATACGGCAAAGGCGTCGTTAATTATCTGGCCGTGCCGGAAATGCCGGAAGATACCAAAAACACCACGTTCGCTCTGCCGGGAGCAATCATCAACAATGGCGACATACAGAACGCCCGTATCATTACCAATCATCAGGATCCCGGCTTGATCAACAGCATTACGGAAAATGTGGCGCATGCCTGGTATGAAGGGAACGGTAGTCATCACCCGTGGGAAGGTGAAACCAAGCCAGATTACACCGATTTTCAGGATAACGGGAAATACTCCTGGTGCAAGGCGCCACGCCTGGACGGTAAGCCGGTGCAGGTTGGCCCTCCAGCCCAACTTTTTGCAGCCTATGCCGGCGGCAACCACAAGGTCAAAAAGCTGGTGGATGATTCCTGCAAGAAGATCGGTGTCGGAGTCAGTGATCTTCATTCGACCATGGGGCGGCTTGGTGCACGTGCCATCCGTGCTCATTTGATGGCCGATTATTCGCTTGAGTACCTTGATAAGCTGGTGGAAAATATCGCCAAAGGTGACCAGGAATATGCAAATCATACCGAAATTCCCAAGGGGGAGTATCATGGTGTCGGCTTTCACGAAGCACCGCGCGGCACTCTTTCACACTGGATGGTGATCAAGGACAGAAAAATTAAAAACTACCAGGCGGTGGTTCCTTCCACGTGGAATGCCTCACCACGTGATGAAAAGGGTGCCATGGGTCCGTATGAAGCATCATTGGTCGGTAATCCGGTGGCGGATAGTGAAAAGCCGTTGGAAGTGCTGCGCACGATCCATTCTTTTGACCCCTGCATCGCCTGTGCGGTGCATACCATTGACCCGGAAGGGAAAGAGATAATGAAAGTGAAGGTGATGTAATTGAAAACACTTGTGTTTGGTGCTGGCAACCTGCTCCTCACCGATGAGGGGTTCGGTGTTCATTTTATAACGTACTTGCAAAAACACTATCGTTTTCCGGAAGACGTGGAGTTGTATGACGGCGGCACGCTTGGCATAATGGTTACCCACATGCTGGAAGCTGCCGATCATGTTTATCTGGTGGACGTGATCGATGCCAAAGGGGAACCGGGAGATATCTGCCGCTACGAAAAGGAAGATTTCATGCTGGGCAGGCTGCCGATCAAGATGTCTCCGCACCAGATCGGCATTCAGGAGGTGCTGGCCCTGTCGGAGCTTCGCGACCGCTGCCCGGAAAAGATCTCATTGTTTGGCGTTATCCCGCAATCATATGATGCGGGAGTAGAATTATCTCCGCTGCTGGCGGAAAAACTGACCGGTCTGGCTGAACTGGTGGTGGGGGAGCTGCGGGCGTCAGGGTATGAAATAACACCTGCCGGCTGAAACCTGGTGAATAATGAGTGGTTGCCGCAGAAAAAAACCGGGCCCTGATGGGTCCGGTTTTTTCCCGTTACTCTGATGCGGCGTCTTTCCGGATCTGCTCAATAATTTTTAAATATAAATCATCGCCGTCTTTGCCGGTCACCTTTTTTTTATCAACGACCGCCACCGGTTGTTCTCGACAGCTGCTGCACTGTTTGACACAATCTTTTATTTTGATGTTCAGATCTGGAAACTCTTCTTCAAGCTTCCGGACAACCTTGCCTTTACCCTTGTTATGTTCGCAGAAGCGAATTTTGAGAGGCATCAGCTACACCGCCAGTGGAGAACCAACTGGCGCAACAAAGACGCGCTGGCCCATTTCCCCGTCGATCATCAGAATGCCGTGACCGTTGTCGCCGACCAGTTTCAGTTTGGCAATCAGATCGCGATCATTATTTTCCTCTTCGATCTGCTCGGTTACAAACCATTGCAAGAAGATCTGGGTGGCATGGTCCTTTTCCTGAACGGCCTGTTCGCTGAGATTGTTGATACAGGAGGTGATCAGGTTTTCGTGTGCCAGTGTTTTCTGCATCATATCGAGCAAGGAGCTGTATTTGTTCGGTACAGCCTTGGTAGCAGGCATGGAAATAACCACACCCTGATCGGTCAGGTAGGTGTAAAATTTCATGAAGTGTATCATCTCTTCACGGTACTGCACAAAGAACCAGTTGGCAGCTCCCTTCAGTCCAAGCTCGTTGGCGCCTGACGACATGCAGAGGTAGAGGTTGGCGGAAAAAAGCTCAAGGTTCATGTGGGTGTTAAGCGAGTCTGACATTTTCTTGCTGATCATATCGTAATCCTCCGATTGTTTATTGACAACTATACCGCACCTCAGGACTTTTTCAATTCCCGGTGTGCAAAGTTATGGCATCGGTTTACGGCGAGCCAGAATTACAACGGCACAGGTACCTGCAATAAACATCGGCAGACTGAGCAATTGGCCCATGGAGAATAATCCGAAAAAGAAACCCAGTTGGGCATCGGGTTGACGGAAAAATTCAACAATGAAGCGGAAAAGACCGTATCCGGCAACAAATGTCCACGTGGGAATTCCGGTTGCGGAATATCTGCGTGACACAAACCGAACGATTAAAAACAGGAGCAGCCCTTCCAGAAATGCTTCGTAAAGCTGGGACGGGTGCCGGGGAAGGCCGTCGCTGTTGGGGAAAATGATTCCCCACGGCATGTCAGTCGGTCTGCCGTATAATTCCCCGTTGATGAAATTGCCGATCCGCCCCAATCCCAACCCGACCGGTGCACAGAGCGCTGCCATGTCAACCAGTGCCATAAACGGAACCTTCTTGCGGCGCGCGTAGAGATAAAAGGCCAGCGTAACTCCCAAAAATCCGCCATGGAAAGACATCCCTCCTTCCCAGACAGCAAAAATTTTGAGCGGATTGGCCAGATAAAACCCGAGGTTATAAAACAGGATGTAGCCGATGC
>JABBNX010000070.1 GCA_019352135.1 Pseudomonadota bacterium | reverse complement strand
ATGATGGCGGTCGGAACCGGGGCCAGCTACGTCATATCGCAACAGATCGCCAGTATCGGCAGCAATATAATCCTTGTTATCCCCGGCTCTACCACCAGTGGCGGGCTCCGTACCGGCAGCGGGGGAGCGCAGACGCTGACCAGCGACGATGTCAAAGCGATCATGACTGAATGTCCCTCGGTGGCTTTAGCGGCCGGTACCGTACGCTCCTCCGGTCAGGTTGTCTACGGCAATATGAACTGGTCAACCGTCATCATGGGAGGCGGCCCGGAGCTGTTCGAAATACGTGAGTGGGGAGTTGCCAGTGGTCGAAGTATAACCCAGCAGGATGTGGACGGTGCCTTAAAAGTCTGTTTGTTGGGGCAAACCGTGGCTGACAACCTCTTTGGTTCCGCGGACCCGGTCGGCAGCATCGTCCGCATCAAAAAAATCCCCTTTACCGTTATTGGTGTTCTCGAGAGTAAAGGACAGTCCCCCCAGGGGACCGATCAGGATGATACGATATTTGTTCCGCTCCGCACCGCCCAGCGTAACCTGGTTCGATCCCAGCACACCAATAGTGTCGGAGCCTTGATCGTCAAGGCCAAAAGCGAAGCGTTACTGGGCAAGGCCGAGGAGGAAATCAAGGGCCTTCTCAATCAGCGCCACCGCATCACTGGCGACAAGGAACCGGACTTCTCCACCCGTAATCTGTCGGAGATTCTTGCCGTGGCAGAGCAATCCTCCAAGGCCATGTCGCTGCTTCTCGGTGCCGTGGCCTCCATTTCGCTGATCGTTGGTGGTATCGGCATCATGAATATCATGCTGGTTTCGGTTACCGAACGCACCCGCGAGATCGGCATCCGGATGGCAATCGGTGCCAAAAAGAATGACATCCTGCTGCAGTTCATGACTGAGGCGGTGTTGCTGACCATGCTGGGCGGCTTGATCGGCATCGCTCTGGGAACCGGTGGAGCCACTATAGTATCCAGTCTGCTTGGGTGGCCAACCATGATTTCAATCCAATCCATCACGATCGCCTTTTTCTTCTCCGCTGCGGTGGGGATCTTTTTTGGTTTTTATCCTGCCCGAAAAGCCGCCGGACTTAATCCTATTGATGCTCTGAGGTATGAATAATATGTCCGACTGCCCGATGTGTTGCCGCTGGGATACTGATCCGGATTTGCGGATTATTGAACTGCCGCACTCGTATGTAATGCTCAACCGGGATCAGTATTTCCCCGGATATACCCTGTTGTTCACCAAGGTTCATGCGACGGAATTGTTTCATCTTGACCGGGGTGTGCGCACCAACCTGATGGAGGAAATCACTTCGGTAGCGCAGGCGCTGTACTCGATATACACTCCAGCCAAAATCAATTATGAGCTCTTGGGAAATATGGTGCCGCATATTCATTGGCACATTGTACCGCGCTTCACTTCTGAACTGCTCTGGCCGCGCCCGATCTGGGCTGAGCCGCATGAAGAGCGGTTCCTGTCTCCTGACGAATACCGGCAGCATATAGATACCATCCGGGGGGCGCTGATATGATTCGCTCCTTTCTTCATACCCTGGAAAACGGACTGCGGGTTGTCTGTGTCGAAATGCCGCATCTGCATGCCGCCGAACTGGCGATCTATCTCAAGGTTGGCGGTCGTAACGATCCGCCAGGGAGGGAAGGGCTCTCCCATTTTCTGGAGCATATTCTCTTTCGAGGAACGGCAGAGTTTGCGTCATCGCTGGCAATCGAGTCGGCTTTCGAAATCATTGGCGGGGCCCCGAATGCCGCAACTGATGCAGAATCGACCTACTATTATTCACGGGTCCATCCGGACAGTATCAAGCGTGGCATGGAAATATTTGCTTCAATGTTGACGACGCCGCTATTAGCCGGGATCGATATTGAAAAGCGGATCATTGCCGAGGAAGCCAGGGAGGACCTGAACGAACAGGGGGAGGAGGTCAATTCGGATACCATCGTCAGTCGGCTCCTTTGGCCCCGGCACCCGCTGGGAATGCCGACGGTCGGAACACTTGAAAGCATTGCCGCCATTGAGCGGAGCGATCTTGAAGGTCACCTGAATACCTATTATGTCCCTTCAAATGCCGTTCTGGTTGTTTCCGGGCCGGTGAAAAATCGGGCTGTCATTGCTGCTGCACAGGACTGCTTTGCCCAATGGTCTGATAAGCGTGTGCCGGCAACCCATCTGGTAACATATCGCCGGTTCGCACCACAGATCCGCTGCGTACAGGATTCTGACAGCCAGATGAATCTGCAACTGGCATTCCTTGGTTTTGCGCGTAATGATCGCCGTTTTATGGCGCTTCGCTTTTTGCGCCGAATTCTTGCCGGCGGTGGCAGTTCCCGTCTTCATCTCCGTTTACGGGAGGAATTGGGTATCATATATTCTGTGGACGGTGCAATCGGGGCCTACGATGAAACCGGCTGTCTGACGTTTGACCTGTCCACGGCTCCGGATACCCTGGCCCATGCGGTTAGGGCTGCATTTGAGGAACTGACCCGTATAACAGTAGACCTGGTTCCTGAAGAGGAGCTGGAACGAATCCGGAATTCCTATATTTTTGATCTTGAATTCAGCCGTGATTCTGCGTACGAAATGGGGGGGCGATATGGCTGGGGAGAGTTGATGGGGGTTGTCAGGAGCATTGAAGAAGATCAGTGCGAAGCGCGCCGGATTACTGCTGCCGATCTTCAGGAAACCGCCCGGGAACTCTTTGCCCCCGAAAATCTCCGTCTGGTCGCGGTAGGGCCGTGGAAGCGCGGAATGAAGAAATCGTTACGGGAACTGCTCGTGGAGTACCAACAACAATTTTAATCAGGTCTGTTTTCAGGCAGTCAACCGGTCCCGGTCGAATTCTTTGCGAGTTCGCGTGATACCTGCAATAACAGCTTCAACCGTTTCGTCCAGAGTGCCGAAACTGAGGCCGATGCCGGGTGCATGGCGCGTAATCCCCCACGGTTTGATTCTGCGTACTTCTGCCGGTATGAGGCAGCCGAATTCCGGGATCAGAATCGTTAGCGGGTCTCCAATACGGAATCTTTCGGCTTGCAAATCAACGATGAATGTCCCTCCTCACTCTTGTATCAGGCAATGTGCCGGGATTTCAGTACTTCCTCAAAAGGGTTATGTTCACAGCCAGGAATAAGAATCGTAAGATCTTCCAGCCCGGAAAGGCCGGTCAACATGACCTCGATCAAATCAATATTAAATTCGTCGTCATCGACAACAAGTACCCGAATGTCGGTATCCATAAGAATAGTTCTCAGTGGTGTTCGGCGGATGCCGGCAGGTTAATCTTCGATCGAGAGCGCTACCATGAACCACTCTTCGTCTGTGGCAAATTTGAGCGTAATATTTTCAAGATTGTTTCCGGTCGAGACAACGTAGTCAGCGCCATTAACAACCGAAGGGGTCGATAGCTGAATGTCCGATCCGCCTTTAGAGAGGTGCTGCTTGAAAGAACCGGCGACCATGTTGGCAATTTCTCCCATGGCATCGTTGACGTCATCATCAATTTCAGTCACCTCCATGCCCAGCATCAATGATGTAAACGATATGGCCAGTGGCCAGGGAAGGTGTACGCTCACCAGCCCGTTATAGGTGCCTGCAAGCCCGACCATGGCCGTGAGGCACTCTTTAAAATGCGTGGTAGCATCTACCTGGATCGGCAGGTGCATCAGGTCCTCAACCCCGACCATAGTGATAAAAACATCCTGGACATCCTTGATAAGGCTTTTAATCAGTTGATCTTCGGTCATGTTGATCGCAGCAAGTGTCTCTGGTTTCATCGACATGATGGTCCCTCCCTTATTACTGAATTAAACTAACCGGTAAAACTCTGCAATTCTTCATCAAAAACAGTATTTAGTATGCCGAGTTAAGAATTGTTATCTTGATTCGGCCGATAATTGCAATAATCGGTGCCATATCCTCTGGAAGATGACCTTCGAGCAGTTTAAGGTGGGTGGGGTCAGCCGGGATCTGATTATACGTGGGATCGACTGAAACCCAGCGGCCTTCAATAAAACTCTCGGCCCAGCTATGGTAGAGAAAGCCTTTTCCATCCAGATATACCAGGCCGGAAACAAAACGGGTCGGAATACCCGCAGCCCGTGCCAAGGCAGTGTAGAGACGTGCATGTGTCTGACAGTTGCCGCGCTTTGACTTGAAACTTTCAACGGCACTGCCGCCGTCATCAATGGTATCTTTCAGCCAATTCGCCGTCCAGGAAGCCAGCACCCTGGCCAGATCTTTCTGGCTTTTGACACCTGTTGCAAGAGCTTTGGCCTGAGCCATAATTTCAGGTGCGTCAGCCTCAATCTTGTCAGCCGGTTTCAGCTGTGCATCTGTCGGTCCCTGTGCTTTCGATTCTGAAGAAATCTGGACAAGAGAACCGGTTCTAAAGGTTACGAGGCCATTGCTGCCTTTAATTACCTGCTGTCCTCCCCCCTGCAACAGCGGCAAAGCATCATCCCAACCGCGGATCTCAACTTCCAGGCCTGTCAACTTCTTTAGGTCCTTAATTGGTGGCTGTACGCGCACCAGGCTAAAGTCATAAATAAGGTCCTTCTTGGCAAGGGCCCAATCGCAGATAAAAGCGCCAAGAGCCGCGGGTGGTTCAGCTTTGGTTATTACCAGTCCATCCCGAACGGATTCCTCAAGCGTATTACCGTGACCATCGACCCAGATATCATTGTTTACAATGGGATACAGATTGTTGCGGAGCTTTAGGGCAGGCACGCCTTCAGACGTTTTATCCTCACCGAGCACCGTAATCTGTATCACCTTGATCCTCGGCTCTTCAGGGTCGAATGCCTGGATTTTATATGATGACCCCGGTGAAACTGTCCGCATCAGAGGATATAAATTAAGGGCCGGACCGGGATAGACTTCACCTTTGAATTTAATCGATCTGTTGGTTGTTTTGCCGTAGGCTTCACTTTTTATATGGATGGCCCCGCCGTAGACCTTGCCGCTGAGGTGCGACGATGAACCGTTGATGGTCTGCTCAACATCAAGGGAACGGAGTGCCAGACTTTTTGTCACCAGATAGGTCTCATGTATTGATGCCTCTTTGGAGAAGCTCATTACGTTCATCCGGACGCTTCCATTCCCCTCCATCCGGTAGCCGCCTTCCTCCTTGTCGATCCGTTCCCGGTAGAATCCGACCCGCTCACCGTTTACATAGATCCCGAACCAGCGTTCAGAGAGCGGCGGAATATCGATTTTACCAAATGGGGCTGCCACGGAGACCAGACTGGTGCACAGCACGAGTATGACTGCTGTGAATAACTTGAAATATAGATTCATGTACATTTCCTTTTATTGAGAATATGCAAGCGCCACCTGCTTTCAGATGCCGTAAAGCAGGCTGATAGCAGGTGGCGTTATGAGGTCCGGATACTTTGACAATAAATTATACCGTGTGAGGCTTCTTTAGCCTGGTTTCGATTTTCAGTTTTAGTCCACTGTGCCGGCAGCAGTTGCAGGCATAATCGCTCCTGCCGGATCATAGAACTCGACCCGGTTTCTGCCGTTGGCCTTAGCCAGGTACAGGGCATCATCAGCTAGTTTGATAAAACCATCAACGGTAGGAGAGTGCTCTGGAGAAAAACTTGCGACCCCAAGGCTTACGGTAAGACTGAGATTGACAAGCGGTTCGCTGAATTTGGTGTCCTGGATCGCAAGCCGAACCCGGTCGGCGACGAAAACAGCCTCTTTCAGGGTTGAATCCGGAAGAATGGCGACAAATTCCTCGCCGCCATAGCGGGAAGCGCAGTCATAGCTGCGCAACTCTTTCTGCAGCTGCAAAGCCAACTTCTGCAGTACGACATCCCCCTGCAAATGGCCAAAACAGTCGTTAACCTGCTTGAAGTGGTCTATGTCAAGCATGATCAGCGATAAATCGCCCCCTTTGCGAAGGGCGCGCTGAACCTCTTTGTCGAGAACTTTCATCAAGTAGCGGCGGTTAAAGAGCCCGGTCAGGTGGTCGGTGTTGGAAAGTTCCAGCAGCAGTTCGTTGGAGCGCTTCAGCTCGTCCTGCAGTTTCTTGATCTTGAGGTGGACCTTGACCCGGGCGACCAGTTCTTCCGGATCAAACGGTTTTGTGATGTAGTCGCTGGCTCCCTGTTCAAGCCCCTTTATCTTGCGTTCCCGATCATCCATGCCGGTCAGAATGATGACAGGGACGTCCTGGAGGTCGGGTCGGGCCTTCAGCATGCTCAGGAATTTAAAGCCGTCAATACGCGGCATCTCCAGATCACACAGGATGATATCCACAGGTGATGAGAGCAACTTTTTGAATCCCTCCAGGCCGTCTTCAGCTTCGTAATAGCGGGAGAAGAGGTTGAACGACTCAAGAGTTCGGATGATTCGCTCCCGAACGGTAACCGAATCATCTATGATCAGTACACTGGTAAACATAGCGTGGAAGTGTAGCCCAAGTCGTCTCGAAACTCAATTATAAAACGGGTATCTCTGCGGGAATAAAAATAAATTACAACAACGGTTCTTGTGCCAGGCGCTTCATCTCCGTAATTGTTGCTGTGTAATCAGAGGTACCGAAGACGGCGCTACCGGCGACGAAGACATCAGCTCCCGCATGGGAGATCAGGGCTATATTTGACGGTTTGACTCCTCCATCAACCTCCAGTTCCGCCTCTGAGCCGCGGCGGTCCAACAGTGCCCGTAATGAATGAATCTTGGGGAGGCAGGCTTCAATGAAGCTTTGGCCGCCAAAACCGGGATTAACAGTCATCAGCAGCACCAGATCCAGGTCATCGATAATGTAGTCGAGAACATTCAACGGAGTCGCCGGGTTGAGAGAAACGCCAGCGCGCTTTCCGCATGATTTGACCAGCTGTATGCTGCGATGCAGATGATGCGTCGCTTCCGCATGAACAACGATGATATCGGCCCCTGCCGCAGCAAAAGACTGAATATAGCGATCGGGATTCTCAATCATCAGATGCACATCAAGTGGCAGCGATGTCACCTTCCGGGCGGCTTCAACAATTAATGGACCGATCGTGATATTGGGGACGAAATGACCATCCATGACGTCTATGTGAATGTAGTCGGCACCAGCCGCCTCGACGGCCCGTATTTCATCGCCAAGACGCGAAAAGTCGGCAGACAGGATAGACGGAGCAATTTTTTTCATGCGGGAACTCCCTGATTTGACATTATGATATTCGTCGAAGGCGTGCGGCGAAGAAGCCATCCATGCCATGGCGGTGTGGCCAGACCCTGAACATGCCGTAAAACGCAAACAGTTCCTTCCAGGCGGGAAAGAGGTCATTCAGGTTTTCTAGCACAAACCCGGGGTGGTGCAAAAGGAAATCCTCAACGACCAGTTCATTTTCCGCCTCTGAGGTTGAGCAGGTTGAATACAGCAATGTGCCGCCCGGCTTCAGTCTGACAGCGGCGTTCTTCAACAGGGTTTTTTGGACAGCGGCAAGACGGGTGATATCACCGGAGAAGAGACGCCATTTCGCTTCCGGATTGCGCCGGATAACTCCCAGCCCCGAACAGGGAGCGTCAAGCAGGATGCGGTCAAAAGTTCCATCAGGAAACGTGTCGGGTTGGTGCAGGTCGGCAACAGCTGTTGTCACGGAGTTGATCCCGAGGCGCCGGACGTTGTCCTGGACGAGCGTTAATTTGGAACGGGAGATGTCGGTAGCGATCAATTCACCAGTATCATCCATCAACTGAGCGATGTGGCCGCTTTTGCCGCCGGGAGCGCAGCATGCGTCCCAGATGCGTTCTCCCGGCTCGGGCCCCAGCAGTCGTCCGGCCAGTTGCGATGCTTCATCCTGTACCGCGAACAGGCCGGCGTCAAAACCGGGAAGAGCACTGATGATGTGGCGTCCCGTAAGCGTAATGCCGTCGGGTGAAAAGCGGCAGGGCGTTGCTTCAATACCCTGCGTGTCAAATTCCTGCAGCAATTTGTCGCGAGTAGAGCGCAGCGTGTTGACCCTCAGTGTCACCGGTGGTTGTTGTGACGAAGCCTCTGCCAGCTGTCGGGCTTCATCAACTCCAAGTTGCTCAAGCCATTGCTCTGCCAACCATTCCGGCTGGGAATGGATGGCCGCTATTGCTGCTGCCGGATTAGTGGTGATGTTTGGAAACGTGATCGTGTCGCGGCGCCTGAGGAAGTTTCTCAGGACAGCATTTATCAGGCCGCTGGTGCCCGGTGTGATCAGTTTTGCCAGGTTGACCGATTCGTTAACTGCTGCCGACTCGGGGATACGGTCGAGGCAGGTCAGTTGGTACAGGCCGATGCGCAGGATGACCAGCGCCTGAGGATCAAGCTCAACCATTGGTTTCTCGAGCAACTGCTGGAGAATATGGTCCAGAGTCCCCTGTCGTCGCAGGACACCGAATACCAGCTCGGCATACAAACCCCGGTCAGGCCCGCTTAATATGCCGTTGGAAAGTTCGTTGTCGATCAGGCGATCGGCAAACCCACCCTCTTTCCTGATGCGCAGCAGGGTTTCACAGGCCGCTTGACGTGGGTTGGCAGTAGAAGGGCCTGGTGCAGCGCGTCTAATAATCATGAGCCCTCGATATGTCTTCCAGGCGGTGAACACGTTCCTGAATAGGGGGATGAGTGGAGAAGAGCGACATCATGCCACCGCCGGTTAATGGATTAACGATGAACATGTGTGCCGTTGCGGAATTGGCGCTAAGCGGGATCTGTTGGCTTCCCAGCTCAAGCTTTTGCAGTGCCCTGGCAAGAGAAAGCGGGTTGCCGCTGATGTGTGCCCCTGCAGCATCGGCGCCGAACTCCCGTGATCGGGAAATAGCCATTTGAACCAGCATGGCGGCAATCGGCGCCAGAATTGCCATGAAAAGCATGCCGAATATGCCGCCACCCTCATCATCATCGCCTCGGCCGGCACCGAATATGGCCCCCCACTGAGCCATATGGGCCAGATAGGTGATTGCTCCGGCAAAGGTGGCGGCCAGCGTGGAGATCAGGATGTCCCGATTTTTGACGTGCCCCAGTTCATGGGCCATGACGCCGGCCAGTTCTTCATCAGTCAGCAGGCGCATTATGCCGGTTGTGGCGGCAACTGCAGCATGCTCCGGATTGCGCCCGGTTGCAAAGGCATTCGGACTATCGTCCTGAATGATGTATACCTTCGGCATCGGCACTCCGGCTCGCGTGGCCAATCGTCTGACAATGCTGTAGAAGCGCGGATTGTCCTGCTCTGCTATCGGCTGTGCGCGATACATGCGGAGCACGATCTTGTCAGAGAACCAGTAGGAAAAGAAATTCATCCCGCCCGCCAGCAAAAAAGCGATTGTCATGCCTCCTCTGCCGCCAACGACACCTCCGATAAGCACGAGAAGCATCGTCAAAAGTGTCATCAACACAGCTGTCTTCAAGGTGTTCATTGCTATCCTCATGAGTGCATCAATTAATTTATCAGCTAATACTGAACCTGAAACCATGATAAGCATCATGAGTAAAAAGTGCAAGTGCGGGTGATGCCTTCGGCTGCGAAAGCTGTAAAAAAGGCTATTTCCCTTGCATAGACCCAGTCGATTTGTTATATTTCCAGACTTTCTAAATATCGCACAAGAACTGAATTTTATTAATGAATCTTCTCTCCGTCGAAAAACCTGCCCGCTATATGGGTGGTGAAATGGGCTCCATTCGCAAGGATGCTGCTGATCTGCGCTTTGCCCTTGCGTTTCCGGATGTGTATGAAGTCGGCATGAGTCATCTGGGATTGCGGATCTTGTACCACATTCTGAATGAAGTTGAAGGGATTGCGGCAGAACGTGTCTTCGCCCCCTGGCCGGATATGGAAGCGCAGATGCGTGCCGCCGCTGTCCCGTTGGCAACACTTGAAAGCGGCACAGCTCTGGCGGAGTGCGATATTATAGGCTTTACCCTGCAGTATGAACTTTCCTATACCAATATCCTCAACATGCTCCGCTTGGGCGGAATTCCGCTCCTGGCGAGCGATCGGGAGGCGCCTTTCCCACTGGTCATTGCCGGCGGTCCCTGCGCCTACAATCCGGAACCGCTGGCTCCTTTTTTTGACGCGGTGCTGCTGGGGGATGGCGAAGAAGCTGTTCTGGAAATCGCCCGTATGGTCCGAGAGGCAAAAAGGTCGGGCGAAGATAAAAATCGTCTGCTTGAGCGTTTGTCGCATATTGAAGGTGTTTATATCCCCTCATTCTTTGAGCCGCAGTATGCTTCTGATGGCACTCTGACGGCAATCACGCCTCTCAAGTCGGGCTATGCTTCCGTTCGCCGGCGCTTCCTGGCGGATCTTGATGCAGCTTCCTTTCCTGATTCTCCTGTTGTTCCATTTATGAAAACTATTCATGACCGGGTTGCCGTAGAAATTGCCCGTGGCTGTACTCGTGGCTGCCGTTTCTGCCAGGCCGGTTATGTGTATCGTCCGTTGCGAGAGCGCTCTCCCGAAACGATTTTAAATCATATCGCCAAATCGCTCAAAGCTACCGGTTATGATGAAATATCACTTCTCTCGCTCTCAACCGGGGACTATTCCTGTGTTACTCCGCTGGTGACCGAGCTTATGGCACGTTATGCCGAAGATCGGGTTGCTGTTTCACTTCCTTCCCTGCGGGTCGGGAGCTTAACGGATGAGCTGATTGACGAGATTAAAAAAGTGAGGAAGACCGGCTTTACCCTGGCGCCAGAGGCAGGGAGCGACCGGATGCGGCGGGTCATCAACAAGGGGATCACCGAGGCAAATCTGATTTCCGGAGCGGCCGCAATTTATCAGGCCGGATGGCGTTTGATCAAGCTCTACTTCATGATCGGGTTGCCGGGCGAAACAGCCGATGATGTTGCCCAGATCGCAACGCTGGCGCGTCAGGTCAAGGACCAGGCCAAGGGGAGCGGTGTTTCCGGCGATGTCAACGTGGCCGTCAGTACCTTTGTTCCCAAGGCGCATACGCCATTCCAGTGGGAACCCCAGATATCGATGCAGCAAACCGCCGATCTCCAGTACCAGCTCCACTGTGATCTCAAAAAGCGCAAGCTTAAATTTAAATGGCAGGATGCGCCGCTCTCGTTTATGGAAGGAGTTTTTGCTCGCGGAGACCGGCGTCTGGCACCGGTTTTGATCCGTGCGGTAGAATTGGGCTGTCGTTTTGACGGCTGGCGTGAGCACTTTTCTCTTGAGCGCTGGCTGCAGGCATGTGCCGACTGTGGGGTCGAGCCGGAATGGTATTTGCGGCGCCGGGAGCTGGATGAAGTCTTGCCGTGGGATCACCTTGATTGCGGCGTGACACGTCAGTTTCTGCTGTCAGAGCGTGAACGGGCGGAAGCGGAAACTGCCACTGCAGATTGTCGAGATGGTAATTGCAGTGCCTGTGGCGTCTGTGATTTCACCGTGGTAACAAACCGGATTTCCGTGCAGGAAAATGTGCCGCCTCGTGAGAATGTATCACCTGATGAACCGGTAGCCGCCCGGATGCGCCTTCGATTTTCCAAAAACGGGGTGATGCGCTATTTGAGTCACCTTGAACTGATTACTGTTTTTACGCGTGCTGTCAGCAGGGGAGGGGTGCCGATCCTTTTCTCGCTCGGATTTCACCCGCACCCCCGCTTTTCATTTGGAACCGCAACGTCTGTCGGGGTTGAGTCACGGGCAGAATATATGGACATGTTTGTCGCTTCCGGCATTAGCGCTCGGGAGGTGCAGGAACGTCTCAATGCGGTGCTGCCTGAAGGATTACTGATCCTTGAATCGGAAGAGGTTGACGCCAAATCGCCGTCCATTTCGACCCTGATCGATGCGACCCGCTATCGGATAACCATTGCCTCTGCTGATCCGGCTGCGTTGCTGGATCAATGTGTGCAGTTTTTGGCACACAATGTTTTTGTTATTCAGCGAACAAAAAAAGGACAGACCCAGTCAGTCGATTTGAGGGAAGAAACCGTTTCGCTTGCTGCAAGCGGCCAGGCGCTTGAACTGGTCGCAAAAAGGGGAAAGCCGCTCGAGTTTGCCCGAGCTATTACCGGCGTTGAGGCGCTGAATGGGGATGATATTCAGGTAGAGAAGCTTGAAGTCATCTTTGCCCCGTAACGGTCACATACTGTACATATTTCATATATAACGGAGAAAATTACTATGGGAGCCGAGTTAGTCATTAATGCTGCTTCCCACGAAACCCGCATCGCGCTGATTGAGAACGGCACTATTGCCGAGCTGTATATCGAACGAAGCCGCGAAAAGGGAATAGTGGGCAATATTTACAAAGGTCGCGTCATTCGCGTACTTCCCGGAATGCAGGCAGCCTTTGTCGATATAGGCCTGGAAAAGGCTGCTTTTCTCTACGTTGCCGATGTCTTCGACGCCATTGAGGAGTATGAATCGCTCCTGTACGCCGGCAGTAAAAAGGACGATGAGCCAGCTGATGAGGGCCAAGATGGTACTGATCGTCCGGAGTTCCGCCCTCTCCACCCGATTGAGGATCTGTTGCAGGAGGGGCAGGAGCTGCTGGTGCAGATATCCAAGGAGCCTCTTGGTACCAAGGGTGCTCGCATCACTTCTCATATTTCCTTGCCGGGGCGGCATCTGGTGTATATGCCGACGGTTGACCATATTGGCATTTCTCGGCGGATAGAAGATGAAGAGGAACGGGAACGCCTGCGCGAGATTGTTGACCGACTCAAAAAACCGGGTTCCGGTTACATAGTCAGAACCGTCTCGGAAGGAAAGAGTGAAGAGGATCTTATCGCGGATATGCAGTATCTGACCACCCTGTGGGAGGAAATATCCAAGCGGCAAGCAAAGGCGGGGGTGCCGTCATTACTGCATTCAGATCTGGATGTTGTCCAGAAAGTGGTTCGTGACATCGTTACCGAGCAGGTTGACAAGATTATTGTCGATTCGCAGATTGATTACGACCGTATTGTGCATTTTATTTCAACCTTTGCATCAAAAATGAAATATACGATCGAGCTGTATGATGAAGAAGAGCCGATCTTTGATCATTACGGGCTGGAAGTTGAAATCAGCAGGGCGCTGGGAAGGAAGGTTTGGCTCAAGTCGGGTGGCTACATTATTATTGAGCAGACAGAGGCATTGAGCGCCGTTGATGTGAATACCGGCCGTTTTGTGGGCAAACATAATCTGGAAGATACAATTCTGAAGACCAATCTGGAGGCGGTTAAGGAGATTGCGTACCAACTCCGGTTGCGGAATATCGGCGGGATTATCATAATTGACTTTATCGACATGGAAAAAGAGGTCAATCGTGAAAAAGTTTACGGGGCGCTTGAAGAGGCGCTGAAAGCGGATAAATCGAAGACAAATATTCTGAAAATTTCTGAGCTTGGCCTCGTCGAAATGACCAGAAAGCGTGTGCGGGAAAATATCAGCCGGATGCTGTGTGAACCGTGCAGTTACTGCGAAGGGCGTGGGTATATCAAGTCAAAAATTACCGTCTGCCATGAAATATTTCGTGAATTGCGACGCGAAATGCTTGATATCCGCGGAGCCAAAGTGACGGTAACCGTCCATCCGCAGGTGGCTGATCTGCTCTATGACGAGGAACGCCGCGGGCTTGAAGAACTGGAAAAGAAATTCAAAAAAAGGATCACGGTGCGGGCCAAGCCGGGCTTTCATCAGGAGCAGTTTGAGATTTTGATAAACTGATCTGTTTCAGAGATGGTGTTTAGATGCAACGAGGCGGGGATGTATTTTCCCCGCCTCGTTTTTTTCGTGGTATGGCGTAGAGTGCAGTTAAGCGGCTTTTCTGCCCAGATCATTCTGCTCATAGTGGGTAGAGAAATATTCCATAGCTTCCCGCATGATATCCGAAACGCTTTTGTGAGTAGTTTTCACCAGCTTTTCCAGCTGAATACGTTCTTCATCGCTCACCCTCATTGAAATGACATTGTAACGCGGATTTTCGCCCATTCTTCCCATTGTACTTACCTCCCTGTTTTATATTTTTCTTCGAGTTCGCATTTACGAATATAGTGTATACACTAGCCAATATCATGCCAACAAGCGATATTAAAAAAACTGCTAATAGTTACAAGATGTTGCAATGGGATTTTTCCGGGCCTATTGATGTATAATCTAAAAAAGTGTGACAAAAACGGCACATACATGGCTAAAAGTATACACTATTTTGAAACAGTATGCGCTTCTTCGAGTGATTGTTTTTAGGGGATGATGACGGGCTAGACGATAATTGATTTTGGCTGACGGACAACCGTAATATTGTGCTTTTCGAGAAGACGATAAAAGGTACGACGGGTGAGGTTCGCCAAGCGGGCGGCTTTGGCAACGTTCCCATTCGTTTCTTCGAGATAGCGCATCATAATGTTCTTTTCGGTACGCACGACCTGAAGTTCGCGCTCAGCCTTGAATGAGACCCTGCGCCTGTTAACATCCGCGTCGGGAGAAGATTCGAAGGTATCGATAAAAACGGTGGGGAGGTTTTCCAGCCTGATGATGCCGTCTTTGGCCAGTACAGCCGAACGTTCGATAACATTCTGCATTTCGCGGATATTTCCGGGCCAGGGATAGAGCTGCATGGCTTTGACTGCCCGATCTTCAATGCCGGCAATGGTTTTGTTGAGTTTTTTCCTGGCTTTGTCGAGAAAATGTCGGGCCAGTTCCGGCACGGATTCAGCGCGCATGCGTAATGGCGGAAGTGTTATGCAGAACACATTGAGGCGATAATACAGATCCTCTCGAAACCATCCATCCCGCACGCCCAGTTCAAGATCCTTGTTGGTCGCGGCTATCAAGCGCACATCTACCTTTTTGGCAGCGACGCTGCCGACCGGCCGCACCTCACCCAGATCCAGAATACGCAACAGTTCAGCCTGAAGCTTGGGAGTAATGTCACCGATTTCATCGAGAAAAATGGTACCGCCGTTGGCTGCCTCAAACAGTCCCTTTTTATCGGCAATCGCTCCGGTAAATGAGCCTTTCTTGTGGCCGAAAAGCTCGCTTTCAAGCAGCGAGTCTGTAAGTGTCGTGCAATTGACCGTCATGAGCGGTTTGTCATTGCGCTGACTTTGGCGGTGGATGGCCCGGGCAGTCAGTTCCTTGCCGGTCCCGGTTTCACCGCTAATCAGCACCGTTGTCGGTGTGGGTGCCACCTGACGGATCAGTTCCATTACTTCACTAATTCCGGGATCGCTGCCGACGATCATGTCGTCTCCTGCCTGCCGGTCCAATTCCCGCTGCACCAGCTCACACTTCTGCTTGAGGCGCCCGCGTTCCTCTTCAATCATCTGCATATTGTGGGGAAGACACATTTCAATATCAGCAAAACCCTGAAATACCGCCACTGCATGTTCCCGGCAGCTGTTGTACCCGCAGGCGCGGCAATTAAGTTCGTCTCCTTGCGTAAATTTATTCGTAGTTTGAAGGATGCGCTTGATGTCGTCCTTGCCGGGGCTCGCCAGTTTCAGTGACTTATCTGAGTAGGAGCGGGAAAGTTCGGGTGGAAGTGTGGTTGAAAGATAGTGGGCTGCAGTGCCATAGGGCAGCTTGGAATTGTTGTGGCATACGATCAGTTTGCGCTTGAAAAAATGATTAAGCCCTTTATCGCGGGCCGGGCCATCAACACAACCGCCGTCACAAAAGCGGAGATCGACAAATGCCGGTGAAATCCGCCCGGCAGCCAAGTCACGAATGATGCCGATCGTGTGCGTCTCTCCTTCTGCGCTGATGGTCTCATTGTCCTGAAAATCGTTCTCGATGCCAAAAACTTTAAGCGGGCCGTCGGTAAGCGTAAAAAGGCGTCCGGAACCCGGGTCAACTCCATCAAATGGCATTTCAGCCAGGCTGGCCGGAGTGATTCCCCTGTTTTTAAAAAGTTTTTCGATTTCCTGATACGTCAACACGACATCTATTGCTCCGGAAGACTCTCCCTGGATTTCAAATTTTGCGGCAATACAGGTGCTGACGTAGACTACCTTGGTCTCTTCGCCAAGAATATTTTTAATGAAACGTCCCATCGCTATCATCGGGGAAACGACCGGCATGATGTTTGGAACCAGAGTTGGGTAGTGGCGTTCGATTAAATCGACCACCGCCGAGCAGTGAGATGATATCAGGGGACGGTCGGCGGACTGCAGGGCGCTCCGATAGCTGTCGGCAATCATTCGGGCGCCATATGCACCTTCGTGGACTTCAGAGAATCCAAGGCTTTTCAAGGCCGCAACCAGTTGTCCAGGCAGGAAGGCGTGAAAAAAAGCCGGAAAGGAGCAGCCGAGTACTGCAACGACCGGGGAACCGGATGCAAGCATCTCTTGCGTTCTTGCCATGCGGTCAACCACTACTTTGGCATGTTGCGGGCAGCTCAGGCAATTGCCGCACCCGATACAGCGGTCATACACGATCTGTGCAAAGCCTCCGTCAACCTTGATGGCTTTGACCGGACAACTGCGAACACAGGAGTAACACCGTCGGCAGCGCTCTTTATAGGTAACGATAGGTTCCATGATTTTCAATTCTTAAATTAGTTGATTGTTTATGTATACACGAAATGGAAAATATGTGCAACATTTGGCACACTTTGTTGAAGGTCGGTACATTGGTGTGTGTTGTAACTTAAAGCATAAGTTGTCAATTTTGACATATTATGCTTTATTTACTTTTGACACTTTATGCTTTATTTTTGGGCTTCAGATTTTCTGATAAACATCAGGCTACCTGAAAGCACCATTTGGGCCCAATTTATATCGTTTTTGGCACAATACTGGGGTGAGATTTCAACTCTAAGTGGGGGATTGATCTTCAAAACTATGAGGAGAAAAGGAACGAATGTTTAGCGGCGTCATGTCTCCCAGCCAGCAGGATGGTTGATAGATACAAAGTCTACGGTCAAAATTGCATTCTCTCCTCAAACATCCAACCCAGCCCCATTCACTCGCAACCATTCCTTCCTTTCACCGTAGTTCGGAATAACCTTATCCACCTCGTTCCAAAAAGCATCAGTGTGATCCAGGTGATGGAAGTGGCAGAGTTCGTGGACCACGATGTAGTCGATAATAGACTGCGGTGCCATCATGCACTTCCAGTGGAAGGCAAGGTTTCCGTTCGTATCCGTCAATTGTAGACCATCTTGAATGTGGACTTGATTTATGCTCGTGAATTTTGCTTTGCGG
>JABBNX010000273.1 GCA_019352135.1 Pseudomonadota bacterium | reverse complement strand
TTTTTTGGGGCAAAACAACATTTTTCAAAGATCGCTACAGAAGTCTAAAGTCCAGAAAATATAACAACATGAATAATTTTAACACTCCTCGAATTTACCCGTTAAATCCTGTAGTTAATTCAATCCGTGGATTCTTTTTTCCCGTACTGTAACACCTCTTTTTCTCTATTAAACCGCAACATACTGAATATGCTAATATTTATTGTGGCACATAATGTGCTAGGTAGTTAATGAGCGGCGAGCTGTATCCGCAACTCTGGTAGACAGTATAATTAAGTACGGAATTATTTCCACGTACCTAATAGTGTGTACACCATTAAGGAGGTCAAGCGTATGGTAATCACTACTCATTTATATAACGAAGACGGGAAAGCATGGGATGCTTTTGTTACGGCTCAACAGAGCAGCACCAACTACCACCAGTATGGATGGCGGAAGGTTGTGGAAAAAAGTTTCGGACACAGAACCATGTACCTGGCTGCTACTGACTGTCACAATAAAATCTGCGGCGTTCTCCCATATGTTCAAATGAAAAGCAGAATGTTCGGCAGTTTCCTTGTTTCGCTCCCCTTTTTCAATTACGGAGGACTGCTTGTTTCTGACGATTCCGCAGCCGCCATGCTGCTGAACGCATCACGGAAGATGCTCTCCGGAACCGGCGCGGGCCATATTGAACTTCGTCACACCAAGATGTGTGCTGAAATCAAGGCGACGAAACAGAACAAGGTGACCATGCTCCTCGATTTAAAAAAGAATGAAGAAGAACAGTGGAGCGGCCTTGATGCAAAAGTGCGCAATCAGGTACGCAAGGCGGAAAAAAGCGGGTTGAAGACTGTCGTGGGCGGGAGTGACTTGCTGGACGGGTTTTACGAGGTGTTCTGCCGGAATATGCGCGACCTCGGGACGCCGGTATATGGCAGGAACTTTTTCAGTAATGTGCTGGGAGAATTTCCTGATACCACGCGAATTATCTCAGTGATACAAGATGGCAGAACCATCGCATCAGCTATTATGACCTGGTACAAAGATACTCTGGAAGTCCCCTGGGCCTCTTCAAACAGGGATTTTCGTGCGTTGTGTCCCAATAATCTCCTCTATTGGGAAGCTATCCGTTTTGCTATCGGTATGGGTGCCCGCACGTTTGACTTTGGTCGTTCCACGCCGGATGAGGGAACATATAAATTCAAGAAACAGTGGGGTGCCAGGCCGGTTCAACTTTACTGGCAGTACCTGCTGCGCGAGGGGAATGCACTCCCGGAGGTTAATCCGACAAATCCCCGATACCGGCTGGCAATTCAAGCATGGCAGCGGCTGCCATTGATGCTGACGAACCTGTTGGGACCCCATATTGTGCGCTGTATACCGTAAAGATGATTCTGACGCCGGAATTGAGATTTACGTGTGATCATGACCGCAACAGGCCGTTTGCCGTTCCGTATGGCTGAATTCCTTAATCAGCGGGCCGCCGTTGCAGCTGGAACAGTCAAACTGGATCGTGGTGTGGGTAATATGAAAATTGTGTTCCAGTCCGTGCTCGATGGCGTGCAGCAGTTGGGTGCGTAGGCCGTCATAGGCCGGATCTATTTCGATATGAGCAGACAGGGCGAAGATGTGTGAACAGACCGACCAGATGTTGAGATGATGGACATCCAGCACGCCTTCGACCCCGCGAAGGTGCGCCGCAACCTGCTCAACAGACAGGCCGCTCGGCACACCCTCCATCAGGATATGGACGGCTTCCCGCAGCACCCGCCCGGCTCCGAACAGGATCAGCAGACCGATGGCGATGGAAATGATTGGATCAGCCTGATACCAGCCGGTGTAGCGCATCAGCAGTGCGCCGGCAATCACCCCCACCGAGGCTGCCGCATCCCCCAGTACGTGCAGGAAAGCGCTCCGTACGTTCAGATCGTCGTGGGAGTGTCCATGCAGCCCTTTGGCCGCCAGCAAGTTGGCCACCAAACCGAGCACGGCTATAACCAGCATTGGCGTCGTCTGCACCGCTTCAGGCGACATCAGCCGTTTGCTCCCCTCATAGAGAATGCCGATTGCCATTATAAAGACGGTCAGGCCGTTAATCAGTGATGCCAGCACCTCGGCCCGGTGCCAGCCGTAGGAATGCTGCTCGTTGGGCGGCTGGAGGGCCAGCTTGATTGCTGCCAGAGAGAGTATCAGAGCAAACAGATCCAGAAAAACATGTCCTGCGTCTGACAGGAGTGCCAGGGAGTTGGACCAGATGCCGCCGATGATTTCCGCCACCAGTGTGATGGCGGTCAGGACGATGGCAAACATCAGGCGTTTGGATATGGTCGCGTCAATAGATGTCATAGCGTGTCCGTCCGGTCGGCGCTGCACCTGCAGCTGCATGAGCAACTCATTCCCCGTGCCTTGCCGAACGCCTCCCGCCCTTCCCGAAGCGTCAGCCAGGAGATCAGCATGGACCCAATGGCATCCAGACTGCCGATGCCGGTCAATTCATAGCCGATGCTGGAGATCATCAGAACCAGCGACAGTGAAAGGCACGCCCGGGAACAGGCGGCATCAGCCAGTATAGCCGGTGAGTTGAGTGCCGTGCCGACCTTGGTTTTCTGGCGAATCAGATACCACATGAAGGACATTGATAACAGCGAGATGACGATGCCCCATACGGT
>JABBNX010000272.1 GCA_019352135.1 Pseudomonadota bacterium | reverse complement strand
GCCGACCCTCCCTTGGTTCATCTCGTTTTGGTAAAAGCAACTGCCCGCCATGATAAAGGCGATTGCGGTCAGTTACCAAAACGGATTCACGCATACCCTGTGCAAACCGTGCTCCCGATGTGTTTTGATTTCCCCCGCCCGCCCAGTCAGACAGTCGTGGACTGCTGGCTTTACCCGTCGCGCACTCCGGAAGCGCCAGCCCCCACGTCTGACTGCCTTCCCGTCCGCCCCCCGTGGGCTCCCCAAAAACCAGCAAGCCGGGATGTAATGCGGCATGGCAGGGTTTATTTTATCACCACCGGCAATTCCTTGAAAAAGTCCTCACGCTTTCGCAGCTTTTCCAGCTTCTCCCCGGCGGTGACAAATGCAGCGGTGCAGCCACCATATCTACAGAGGCAAAGCAAGGCGTCATCAGTAAACTCCTCCCGAGTGTAGGCTGCCAGCTTTTCAAAGGAATGCTTGATCCACAGTTCAGCACGGTTGTCATATTCAATTACTTCTGGTGGGTTGTCTTCATTGGGATAATCTCGGCATGAACTGCACAGATAGCGACCTTCCGGGGTTTCTTCCTCTGACAGATCAAATTCCATGATGGTGTCATAGTTCTGATTGCGGTAATCCACTGCAACCGAAATACCCCCGTAATCGCTAAAGTAGCATGAAATGTGACTGTCCACCCCGCGAAAACGGATGCTGAAACCGTAGTGCCGCTCTTCGGCAAGATATGGTTCATGGCTGAACAGGTGGCTGTTTTCCTTCATCCATTCCAGAAAAAGCGTTTTCTGGTAGAAGTTACCCGGCTTCTTGGTTTTTTTCCGCCCAGCAAGGATGGTGTTCCGTTGTGCGTCCAGATAGCCGGGAAGGGGATATTCAGGCGGGAAAAGTTCGCTTTCGTGGTGATAGTTATAGCGCCAGCGTCCGCCGCTTCGATACAACACCTTGTAAGCATCATCAATTTCATCCAAGCGCCCGCTCTCTTCCCCCTTCTGTCTTGCAAAGTCAGGGTTTGGCGGCAGTTTATCTATGACCCCCAGCGTCAAGTACCGGCATTCATCGAGCATGACAATATCACCGGGCTTATACTGGCACGCTTCAGGTAAGCGGCCAGGGAAGCAGTCGAGGTTTTCATTGTCATATCCGCCGTAACGATTGCCGTTGCGGTCAAATATGGTGACGGGATTGCCGTTGCCTCGATATTCCCGTACCGGTTCGAGCTTATAGCAGAACAGCCACGGAAAGGATGCGGCAGGGTTGTTATCCCGCAGGAAGAGTGCGGCAGCGTCAGCATCGGAAAAATCCCCCAGGTCTGTGCGCCGCAATTTAATGCCTGATTTTGGCCCGTCCGGGTGCCAGATGGCGGTCAGGCATAAGGTGGGTATCTCAGATTGTTCGTTTTTGCGGGTCATACTGCTACTCCTGTATTGCGCTCAATCCACTGCCGAGTGGGGCAATTGTGAAACAGGCTGTTTCACTTTTTATGCGCCGCTTCCCGAAGTTCCAACTCCATTTCAATTGCCTGGCGTTCGCGTGTCAGCTCTGCGGCAAGCTCTGCCTCTGTTGGCAGATACAGCTTGTAACGTGACGCAAATATCTGATTGTTTCCTTCAGGCAGCGTGAAGCGTACGACTGATTCACTTTTACTGTCGCACAGCAGAATGCCGATAGGCGGATTGTCCCCTTCGTTCATCAGTTCGCGGGTGAAAAAGTTGACGTACATCTGCATCTGTCCCAAGTCCTGATGGGTAAGCTCACCTGTTTTCAGGTCGATCAGCACAAAGCATTTGAGGATGTAATTATAGAACACCAGGTCTATGAAGAAATGCCGTCCATCCAGTGTAATCCTGCGTTGACGGGCTACAAAGGAAAACCCTTTGCCCAGCTCAAGCAGAAACTGCTGAAGTTTTTCTATCAGCGCACTTTCCAGCTCTTTTTCAAGCAGTCGGTTCTCTTGAGTGAATCCGAGGAATTCAAGCACGTAAGGATCTTTCACCATGTCAGATGCTGATTTTAATACCTGCCCTTCGGCGGCAAGCGCCATCACCCCATCTTTATCGCGGGAAAGTGCCAGGCGTTCAAACAGCATGGAGTTCATCTGTCGTTCCAGTTCACGGGTAGACCAGTTACTGTTGACGCTTTCAACCTCATAGAAAGAGCGTTTCTGCGGGTCATCGTGGCGCATCAGCAGGCGGTAGTGCGTCCATGATAATTGGCTACGCAGTGCGTCGCCAATTGGATATGCTACATAAAACTGCCGCATATTCTTGAGGTTAGAGTAATCGAAACCCTTGCCATGTTTGGCAGTCAGTTCGTGAGAAAGGTTTTTCAATATGTATTCGCCGTAACCTGCCCGTTTTTCTCCCTGCTGTTCATCCTCCACGCCATCCATCGTCTCGGCCGTCCATACATACATACATACATACATACGAACGCCACCACTACCAACTCGGAGATCAACGCGTCCTCGTCATCTTGTCTGAGGTGCTACAATACCCAACAACAACAGCGACAACAAAACGATTCTATTCCTCTATTTACCTTTCCATTTTACCATTTATCAATCTCATCATAGCGAGGACGGACTATCGGTGGCGGCTTTCTGCTTTCTTTTCTGCTTTCTATCTTCCTATCTTTCCATCTATCTCTCCTTTTTAAACACATCTTCGAAAACAACACACAAACACACAAACA
>JABBNX010000069.1:11267-17594 GCA_019352135.1 Pseudomonadota bacterium | reverse complement strand
AGCCCGTTGCGGGAAATCCGCACGGCGGGTTCTGCGAGGGGGGACGGGTACAAGATCAAGGCCCGTCTCTACCCACCATAATATCGATCATGAACTTTTGATGCGAGCGGTACGGAAACACACCGATTGCAACTGGGTGCTACTTTACATCGAGCGGTGGCTGAAAGCACCGGTTCAGATGACAGATGGTACCCTGTGCAGTCGGGAGAAGGGGACACCACAAGGAGGAGTTATCAGCCCCTTGCTGGCCAATCTCTTTCTGCACTACGCGTTCGATGTGTGGATGCGGAGAAATTATCCGCAGATACCATTCGAGCGATTTGCCGATGATGTGGTTTGTCATTGCAGAAGTGAAGCACAGTCCCAAAGGCTACGAACTGAGATAGAAAGCCGATTTGCGCAATGCCAGCTGGAATTACATCCCCAGAAGACGAAGATAGTCTACTGCAAGGATGAAGATCGATGAGGAAGTCACCCACATGAGCAGTTCGACTTTCTGGGGTTTACCTTCAGGCCCCGGCAGTCGAGAAATCGAAGAGGGAAGCTATTCGTCAATTTTAGCCCGGCAGTGAGCAACAAAGCCCAGAAATCAATGCGAGTAACCATTCGGGAGTGGCGTGTGCACCAGCGTAGCGACAAGTGTCTTGAGGACTTGGCGCGCATGTGCAATCCGGTCATAAGAGGCTGGATCAACTACTTCAAGAGTTACTGCAGATCGGCAATACGCCCGACACTTGATCACCTCGACCGAATACTCGTGAGGTGGGCAATGAGGAAATACAAGAAGCTGAAGAAACACCAGCGAAGAGCATGTCAATGGCTGAAGCGAATTCAGCTGAAACAGCCGGGACTGTTTGTTCACTGGCAATTTCTTCATGCAGGTGCTGGACGATAAGAGCCGGATGAATTGAGAGATTCACGTCCGGTTCTGTGAGAGCGTGGTGGTGAGATTCCTCTGCGCTACTCGACTGTGAGGCCGGCGGGACTAATTCCGCCTCCTACCCGATGATTCTTTTTTGACGGTGTTACCTGTTTTTCGCTCATTAACGGATCTACCCGCCAACAGCAATTGCAAACCTGGTTCACCTGCTCGCCCGAGCTCTTTGAGCGCTTCCTGCACCTTAGGGCGTTCCGAGGGGAGGTGCCACAGCAACAAAGCCTTCTGTAACCCTTTTTCCCGGTCACTCGTTGCCGAGTAGACCGCTTTTCCGGTCATTGGGTCTATACCGCTGTAGAACATGCACGTTGCAATAGTACCCGGAGTAGGTGTGAAATCCTGTACCTGCTCAACTTGTATCCCCATTTTTTTGAGAATCAGTGCCAGTTCAAGCATGTCCGACAAGGTGCAGCCCGGGTGCCCGGAAATAAGATATGGCACAATGTACTGACGTTTGCCGATCCGGTCGCTTTCAGCACGGAAGCGGGCAAGAAACGTTTCAAAAGATTTCTTCCCCGGCTTGCGCATGATCTCGGTTACGTGGTCAACCAGATGCTCCGGGGCAATTTTAAGAAGACCGCTGACGTGGTGGCCTACCAGTTCGCTGAAATAGGCGGGCTGTTTCTCCAGAAGATCATAACGCACACCGGATGAAATTGCCGTATGCTTCACTCCTTCCAGAGAACGAACTGCCTGTAGCAGTGACGTTGCTGCTTTGTCACCGGTGCGCAGGTTTGAACAGATAGTCGGGAAGAGACAACTTTCACGGTGACATTTATGCATGGCATCAATGTTGTCGCAGCCGAGGCCGAACATGTTGGCCGTTGGTCCGCCGATATCGCTGACAGTGCCGCGGAACCATGATTTTCTGGCCAGAGCTGCAATTTCGGTGAGGATGGAGTTTTTGCTCCGGGACTGGATCGTTTTGCCTTGATGCATGGTAATAGCGCAGAAAGCACAACCTCCGAAACAGCCACGGTGACTGGTTATGGAGGTTTTGATCTGCTCCCAGGCGGGAATTGTTTCGCTGTATGACGGATGCGGGCTTTTTTCGAACGGCAATGCATAAACGGCGTCCATTTCGGCTTCCGTCAAGGGGAGCGCAGGAGGATTGCAGACCAGCAGCCGGTTGCCATGCTGTTGTGATACTGTCCGGGCGGACCAGGGATTCTGTTGCAGGTAGGCCACGCGGAATGCTTCAGCGAATTTTATTTTGGATTCTGATATCTCCTCAAAGGAGGGGATTGCGACATAAGTATCGGTAACAAGCCAGCTGCAGAGATATGCCGTGCTGCGTACGTCACGAATATCGCCCATCCGTTCGCCTCTTCGCATCCGCTCGGCAACTTCCAGAAGCGACTGCTCGGCCATGCCGTAGATCAGCAGGTCCGCTTTGGCATCAAACAGTATCGAACGGCGCACCTTGTTTTCCCAAAAATCGTAATGGGCGAAGCGGCGCAACGATGCTTCAATGCCGCCGATCACAACCGGTACGTCCTTGTAAGCCTCCTTCAGACGGGAAGTATAGACCATTGTGGCGCGATTCGGACGTGCGCCATGGCGGTTGCCGGGGGTGTAGGCATCATCATGCCGCAACTTGCGGGCAGGGGTGTAGTGGGCAACCATCGAATCCATGGCGCCGGCCGAAACGGCAAAAAACAGGCGGGGACGGCCAAGTGCCATGAAAGGTTCTTTTGAGCGCCAATCCGGCTGTGAGATGATGCCGACGCGGAAGCCATGCCCTTCGAGCCAGCGGGCCAACAGTGGCACGCCGAAAGCGGGATGATCAATATAGGCATCGCCGCTGACGAAGATGACATCCAGTTCTTTCCAGCCCCGTTTTCGTAGTTCTTCTTGTGTCGTAGGGATAAAAGGCATAGGTCAGGGGAACAGCGCCAGCCCTTCCAGACCCATCGACTCAGGAAATCCGCAGACCAGATTCATATTCTGTACCGCCTGACCGGAAGCGCCTTTCACCAGATTATCGATAGCCGAGATGACGATGATCCGACCGGTGCGACTATCCACCAGAGGGGCAATGTCACAGAAATTGGAGCCGCGCACGAAAGCGGTTGAGGGGAGTGCGCCGTTTGAAAGTATCCTTACGAACGGTTCACCGTTGTAGAATTCCCGGTACAGCGTGGCGATCGTTTCGTTGCTGACCGTTTTATTCGGCGCAGCGTAGATCGTTGACAGGATGCCCCTGTCCATCGGCACCAGATGCGGGGTGAAGGTGATTTTTAATGACTTCCCTGCCAGCAGGGAAAGTTCCTGTTCGATTTCGGGGATATGCCGATGTACGCCGCCGGCCCCATACGCCTTAAAGCCCTCGTTCACCTCACAATAGAGACTGTCGACCTTGGCTGAACGACCGGCACCGGTAACGCCGGAAGCGGAATCGGCAATGATGCTCGACAGATCGATCAACCCTTTCTTCAGCAGCGGCGCCAAGGCAAGAATGATGCTGGTCGGGTAGCAGCCGGGGTTGGCGACCAGTTTTGCCCCCTTGATTTTGGCACGCCTGATCTCCGGCAATCCGTAGACCGCTTTTTTCAGGTTGGCAGGATTGAGATGGGGATCGTACCACTCCCCATAGACTGCCGGATCAGAAAGGCGGTAATCGGCCGACAGATCAATGACCTTTTTACCGAGTTTGAGGAAGGTCGGCACGACCTCCATGGCAGCTTTATGTGGCAATGCAGTGAAGATTATATCTGCTTTATCGGCAATCCGCACCGGCTCCAGATTTTCCAGCACAGTATCACAGCGGCCTCTCAGCGTCGGGAATACCTCGGAAATACGCTTGCCCGCACTCTGTTCAGAGGTCAGGCAGGAAACCGCGACTTCAGGATGGCAATTAAGAATACGGATCAATTCCAACCCGGTGTAGCCGCTGGCACCGACAATAGCAATTTTCAACATTGATGTGGCTCCTTTCATCAATCCTTAACAGACAGGATAGTTCCATGCAGAAATATGCCAGTCATACAAAAAAAAGGGGAAACCCTTGCGGATTTCCCCTTGTACTATAGCAGAACGGTGTAAACCAGCAATTAGCGCTTGGAGAACTGGAAGCGGGCACGGGCAGCTTTTCTGCCGTACTTTTTACGTTCTTTTATGCGTGAATCGCGGGTAATGAATCCGGCTTTTTTGAGGACGCCGCGGAGTTCAGGCTCATGCAACAGGAGAGCTTTGGTGATGCCGTGCTTGATAGCGCCAGCCTGGCCGGTATCGCCGCCACCGGAAACAGTGACGTATACATCAAAAATACCTACCTTTTCAACCAGCTCAAACGGCTGACGAACAACCATCTTGGAGGTTTCACGACCGAAGTATTCATCCAGGGTTTTGTGGTTAACGGTAAAAGTACCTACACCAGGCTTAAGCCACACGCGAGCAATTGAAGTCTTGCGCTTGCCTGTTCCATAATAACTGATTGCTGCCATATCGTTTTCTCCTCGGAGTATTAAAGTGCCAGGTTCTTGGGCTGCTGAGCTGCGTGTGGATGGCTCGGTCCCGCATAAATCTTAAGCTTGCTGAGCATGGCCCGTGCAAGTTTATTCTTGGGGAGCATACCCTTAACGGCTTTCTTGATAAGTTCTTCAGGCTTCTTTTCAAGCAGCTTGCCGGCCGTAATCTCTTTCAGCCCGCCGACATACCCGGAGTGGCTGTAATAAATCTTGTCGGCTAACTTGCGACCGGTCAGGGCGATCTTTTCAGCGTTTACAACGATGACAAAATCGCCGGTATCTACGCTGGGTGTGTAGAGAGTCTTGTTTTTCCCGCGCAGCACACTGGCTATCTGCGTTGAAAGACGACCTAGAACTGCATCCTGTGCATCAACAATGTACCAGTCACGCTTTACATTTTCAGCTTTCGCTACTTCTGTTTTCATAAATTCCCCATCCGCAGTACAACCTGCATATAATACAGGCCATGATTTTTTTGAAGAGGTGTAACGTACCGAAAGAGTTTGATCGTGTCAAGTGAAAAATTTTCAGGACAACAAATTGAGCTGATCAATGTTGTAACGGAGCCGATTTCATGTTACAACCACGCGGCAATTATCGTTTTTTTTGGAGTTGGCACTATGAAGATGACAACAGCAGATGTTGAGTACGTGGCACGTCTGGCTCGGCTTGAACTCACCCCTGGAGAAAAAGAGCTGTTTGCCGGACAGATGGGCGCGATCCTCGGGTATGTGGAAAAACTAAAAGGGCTGAATACGGACGGGATTATGCCGACCTCGCATGCTGTTCCGATGGAAAATGCGTTCCGCGAAGATGTCATACGACCTTCTATCGGCCTTGAGAAGGCTTTGGCCAACGCCCCCGAACGCGAAGGCTCCTTTTTTGCCGTGCCCAAAGTTATCGAATAAAGCAAGGGATACATTTACCATGAATATTTTTGACATGACCATCCATGAGCTCCACACTGCTCTTCAGGGTAAGAAGGTTTCCTCCCTGGAAGCGACCACAGCCATGCTGGCACGCATTGAAGCCGTGGAGCCACAGGTCGGCTCATTCATTACCGTCACCCCCGAACAGGCGCTTGCCGATGCCGCTGCGGCCGATATCCGCATTGCCGCCGGCACAATGGATGTACTGACCGGGATTCCTCTTGCCCTCAAGGACATCTTTCTGACCGAAGGCATCCGCACCACGTGCGGCTCGCGTATCCTCGACAATTTCATCCCCCCTTACAGCGCCACTTCCTACGATAAATTGAAAGAGCGCGGTGCGGTACTGCTGGGAAAGCTTAACCAGGACGAATTTGCCATGGGCTCATCCAATGAATCCAGCGCGTACGGAAGTACGCGCAATCCATGGGATACGTCGTGCATTCCCGGGGGGTCCTCGGGAGGCTCGGCGGCTGCGGTTGCCGCTCGCGAGGCGATTGCGACGCTTGGAACGGATACCGGCGGATCGATCAGACAGCCTGCTTCCCATTGTGGTTGTGTCGGCCTGAAACCCACCTATGGCCGCGTTTCGCGCTACGGCGTCATTGCCTATGCCTCGTCACTGGACCAGGTCGGGCCGCTGACCCGGGATGTGACGGACTGTGCAATCATGCTTGGTGCTGTGGCAGGCCACGATCCCAAGGATTCGACCAGCGTCGATACACCGGTGCCGGACTATGCTGCCTCTCTGACACGGGGTGTAAAGGGGCTGAAGATAGGACTTCCGAAAGAGTACTTCATTGCCGGACTTGATGCGGATGTGCAAAAAGCGATGGACGCTGCCATTGAAACCTATCGCCGTCTCGGGGCTGAATTTGTTGACATTTCACTGCCGCATACTGATTACGCCGTGGCAACCTACTATCTGATCGCCACTGCCGAAGCAAGCTCCAACCTGGCACGCTACGACGGGGTCCGCTTCGCCTATCGC
>JABBNX010000069.1:0-11257 GCA_019352135.1 Pseudomonadota bacterium | reverse complement strand
CGGCCATCGTGCCGAAGCGGACGGACTTCTGGGCATGTACACCAAAAGTCGCAGCGAAGGGTTTGGCGCCGAGGTCAAGCGCCGCATCATGCTCGGTACCTACGCCCTGTCATCCGGTTATTATGACGCCTATTACGTCAAGGCCCAGAAGGTGCGGACGCTCATAATGAATGACTTCATTACCGCATTTGCAAACGTTGATGTCATGCTGACGCCGGTTGCGCCGACGCCGGCATTCAAGATCGGCGAAAAGGTCAATGACCCGTTACAGATGTACCTGTCCGATATATTCACGATACCGGTCAATCTGGCCGGCACCTGTGCCATGTCACTGCCTGCCGGTTTTTCCGCTTCCGGCCTTCCAATCGGCCTGCAATTGATCGGTAAGCCATTCGGTGAGGAGGCAATCCTGCAGGCAGGCCACGCTTTTGAGCAGGCCACTGAGTGGCACACCAGAAAAGCAACGATCTAATTTCCGGAGCTATTATGAAATACCAACCTGTCATCGGTCTTGAAGTTCACGTACAGCTCCTGACCGACACGAAAATATTCTGTGGTTGTTCAACGATGTTCGGTGCCGAACCAAACTCCCAGACCTGCCCGGTCTGTCTGGGGTTGCCGGGGGCGCTGCCGGTTCTCAACAAGAAGGTGGTGGAATTCGCCATCAAGGCCGGCCTCTCCACGAACTGTTCCATCACGCCGCGCAGTATTTTTGCCCGGAAGAACTACTTCTACCCCGATCTTCCCAAGGGGTACCAGATCAGCCAGTTTGAAGATCCGATCTGTCAGCACGGGTGGCTTGATATCAAGGTTAACGAACAGGATTTGAAACGGATCGGCATCACCCGTATTCATATGGAGGAGGATGCCGGCAAGCTGGTGCATGGCGAACTTTCCGGCCGCGCTGATGATTCCGGAGTTGACCTGAACCGCGCCTGTACGCCACTGTTGGAAGTTGTTTCCGAACCGGATCTCCGCTCCTCCGACGAGGCGGTGGTCTACCTGAAACAGCTGCACCAGATTGTAACCTGGCTTGGAATATGTGACGGCAACATGGAAGAGGGAAGTTTTCGCTGTGACGCCAACGTTTCGGTCATGCCGGTCGGATCAAGCACACTCGGTACCCGGGCCGAGATCAAGAACGTCAACTCCTTTAAATTTGTCAAGCAGGCCATCGAATATGAGATCCAGCGCCAGATTGACCTGATTGAGGACGGTGGCACGGTCGTTCAGGAAACGCGGCTTTTTGACCCGAACAGCGGAACCACCCGCTCGATGCGCAGCAAGGAAGAAGCCCACGATTATCGCTATTTTCCCGATCCGGATCTGGTGCCGCTGGTTATCAGCGACCAATGGATCGAGCGCTCGCGGCAAGAGTTGCCTGAACTGCCGGAACAGCGCCAGCACCGTTTTATGACAGAACTGGGACTGCCTCTTTATGACGCCGAGGTGCTGACTGCAAGCCGTGCCCTGGCTGATTACTTTGAAGCCGGTGTTGCTGCCCATGGCAATGCCAAGTTGATCGGCAACTGGATAATGGGTGAGATAACCAGGGCACTTAATGACAGCGGGACTTCGATTGAAGCGTGTCCGGTCGCACCGGGGCAACTGGCGGAGTTACTGAAGCTGATCGACAACGGCACAATTTCGGGCAAGATTGCCAAAACCGTTTTTGACGAGATGTGGCGGAGCGGCAAAGCAGCGCAGGCGATTGTCGAAGAGCAGGGTTTAGTACAGGTTTCCGACAGCAGCGCAATCGAAACCATCATCGACGAAATCATGGCAGCCAATGCCGGACAGGTAGAAGAGTATCGCGGCGGCAAGGAAAAAGTATTCGGTTTTTTTGTCGGGCAGGTCATGAAAGCCAGCAAAGGAAAGGCAAACCCGTCAGTGGTTAACGAGCTGTTACTGAACAAATTAAAGGGGTAGGGTGGAGGGCAGCTATGAGCCGGACGGTGATGATTGTCGATGACTCTCTCTTTATGCGGAAAATTTTGCGCGGAATCCTTGTTGAAAAGGGGTACAACGTGGTCGCCGAGGCGGCAAGCGGTATCGAGGCGATGAGAAACCTCCATGCAAGCCACCCGGATATTATTCTGCTGGACATTATCCTGCCTGATTCAAACGGTCTCGACCTTTTGGCATCGATCATTGGCATCTGCCCCGATTCAAAGGTAATTGTCTGCTCTTCGATCGGCCAGGCCCCCGTCATCCAGAAGTCGCTTGATCTGGGCGCCAAAGCCTTTATCCAGAAACCGTTTACTCCCGAGAAGGTTGCTGAAGTAATGGAAAGCCTGGAGGATTGACCAATGGACATGTTCCCCTATCGGGATCTGTTCGTTTCAGAAGCGCGCGGTCATCTCTCTGCGTTCAGCGAGCTGATTGTACACCTCGAAGAGTCTTCCGGCGATACCGCTGCAATTGATGAACTCTTTCGCCACGCTCATTCTCTGAAGGGAATGGCGGCAACTATGGGCTATGAGCAGATTGTGGGGGTGGCCCATCTCATGGAAGACCAGTTGAGCCGGGTCCGCAGCGGAGAATTGCAGTTGCTTCCCGCTCTTGCCGATCTTTTGCTGGAAGGGGGCGATACGCTTACCCTCCTTGTCTCCCAGGTTGAGTCGGGGAGTGATCTCTTTGAAGATACCACCGGGCTGATTGAGCGGCTGACAGCATATGATCCGACTGCTGAAACGCCTCCCCCCGTTAATACCAATCCGTCCTGTGAGAGCGCAGCTACGTTCCAGGGATCAGCTGTCTCTGCTCCGCACCAATTCCGCCAGACCGACTCCTTTAAAAGCATCCGTATCAAAACCGAAACCCTCGATCATCTTGTCAACATCACCGGAGAGTTGATTACCAATCGGTATCTTCTGGATGAATCCATCCGCCTGGCTGATGCCGTCGAATGCTGGGAACCACTCAAACAGCTTACCGCACTGCTACGAAATCTCCGCGATCAGGTTTTTAAAGCCCGCATGCTGCCGTTTGCCGTTATTGCCGAGCGTTTCCCACGGTTGGTGCGCGACTTGGCGCGTAAACAGGGAAAAGTAGTTGATTTTCAGATCGAGGGGAAAGAGATTGAGCTTGATCGCGGCATTTTGGAAGAAATTGCCGAACCGATTGTCCATATTCTGCGGAACGCAGTTGATCACGGTTTGGAGACGGCTGATGAACGGGTGATGGCGGGCAAACCGCATGGCGGCACGATAAAACTGACCGTACGCCGCGATAAGGATCATGTTGACATCATCATCAGTGACGATGGCCGCGGCATGGATCCGGACCACCTGAAGCTGAAAGCTGTCCAGAAGGGTATCATCTCTCCTGAACGGGCGGCACAGATGACTGCACAGGAAGCATGTCAACTGGTGTGTAAGCCGGGGTTCTCGACCTCTGCGACGGTGACGGATGTTTCCGGCCGTGGAGTCGGCATGGATGCCGTTCATGAGGCTGTGCATATGCTGGCTGGCGCACTGACCATTCAGTCGCAGTGCGGTCAGGGAAGCCATTTTATCATGCGGCTCCCGATAACGGTTTCAATCATCCATGCCCTGATTGTTCAGTGTGGCCAGTTTGAAATGGCGTTCCCTCTCACGGTGGTCATGCGCACCCTTGAGCTTAAACATTCGGAAATCATCGAAGAACATGGTGGTGGCTTGACTATCCGTGTGGATGGTTCCACACTGCCGCTCCGGAGCCTGAGGCGCATACTTTACCTGCCTCAGGCTCCGGAAACGGAAGGAGCTTTGCTGCCGGTTATCGTCTGTGACGTCAGCGGCACTCTGATTGCTTTTGAAGTTGACCGCATCTTCGGCCAACAGGAAATTTTTGTCCGGCCGCTGAAATCACCGCTTTCTTATCTGAGGGGGGTGAGCGGGGCCACAATTGCCGGCGACGGACGGGTACTGTATGTTGTCGATGCAAGTGCACTGGCTTAACAGGCAGATCTGCTGAGGGTATCAGTTGAAACGGTTGCGGTAGGCACCCATATATGTCAGAATCACTTTGTTGTAAAATTCCCAGAACATCATCAGCTTTGCCGAGAAAGGTCGTCCCATGTTAAGAATAGGTACCATATGTTTGTTCGTATTGCTTTTTACTCTTCCGCTGTCCGCGGCATCACCCCCGGCTTCTCTCAAGACTGTGGTCGCAGCACTTGAAAAAGGATATGCTGGTCTGCAGGATGTGCAGGCCGATTTTTCCCAGAAAACCACCATATCCGCCATCAATCGTGAACAGAAAGGAAGCGGGGAAGTCCTGCTGAAACGTCCCGCATCCTCAACTGCCATGTTCCGTTTCAATTATTCACGGCCGAAACAACAGATCATCTCCAACGGCACGAAGGTCTGGTTTTATACACCGGAAAACAAGCAGGTGCTCGTCAACAGTGTTGCCGCGATGTTTGCGGGGGGCAACTCCATTGCTCTTTCGTATCTGACCGGCCTCGGCCATATCACCCGTGATTTTGACATTAAATTTGCCGCCGAACCGCGGGATAAAAACGGCAACTACCATCTTGAATTGACCCCGAAAAAGGCGAGTCCGGTTCTAGCCAGGCTTCAATTGACGGTGTCAGCGGAAGCGGTCGAGCAGATGCAGGCATCCGGAGTGGTCAAAAACATTTTTCCAATAGTTTCCTCGATAATCCATGACGCCGCCGGTAACCAGACCCGGATTGACTACAGCAGGGCACGTGTCAACAAAGGGATCGACAATGGAAAATTCAACTTTAAAATCCCGGCAGGGGTTGAGATAATAAAACCATAAATAACGGGAGGTTACAGTATGCCGTCATTCGACATCGTATCAAAAGTTGACATGCAGGAGGTTGACAACGCCGTTACTCAGGCTTCCAAAGAGATCAGCCAGCGTTATGATTTCAAGGGATCAAAGAGCACGATCACACCTGAGAAGGATGCCGTCAAAGTACTTGCAGATGATGATTACAAACTGAAGGCAGTCATTGATGTGCTGCAATCCAAATTCATGAAGCGCAACATCTCGATCAAGGCGCTGCAATACGGCAAGGTTGAACAGGCGTCGGGAGGCATGGTGCGCCAGATTATCACCGTCCAGCAGGGCATTTCCAAGGAGAAGGGCAAAGAGATCATTGCCGTTATCAAGGAATCAAAACTCAAGGTGCAGGCCCAGATACAGGATGAACAGGTGCGGGTGACCGGCAAAAATCGCGACGATCTGCAGGAAGCTATTGCCGCACTTAAAGGGAAAGACCTTGATGTCGAGATGCAGTTTACCAATTTCAGGGAGTAGAAGGCAGCCCTTTCCTCCACCGGGGGAGGGAACCAGCTTAAAATTTGTAAAAGGACAGGGTTTTGACTCTGTCCTTTTTGCTTTTCTTGTCATCATCAAGGTGCTATTTTGTAGTTACGTTTGTAATACAAATACGGGATACTAACATGACAACGTTATCACTACGATTACCTGACGAACTACTACACGAGATTGATGTCTTCGCCGATGAAATGCACATCCCGAGAGCCGCATATGTACGCAAGGCACTGGAGCAGATGAACGCGGCGATTGCCGCCCAGCGCAGCCGGACACGGCTCATGGAGGCAAGCCTGAAGGTCAGAGGAGAGAGCATGCGGGTCAATGCAGAATTTGACGTTATTGAGGATGCTCCTCATGCGTAATCACGGCGAAGTTTGGCTGGCCAATCTCAATCCGGGTCGCGGCACCGAACCGGGTAAGATCAGGCCGGTACTGATTCTGCAGAACCAAGCGCTTCTCGACGCCGACCACCCCTCGACAATCATTATTCCCCTTACCACCAATCTGATTGAAGGTGCCGAACCGCTCCGGTTGCGTGTCCTTGCCCAGGGTGGCCTTGACAAGGATTCCGATTTGCTGGTTGACCAGCTGCGCGCCATTGATAACAAGCGGTTGATCGAAGGGCCGCTGTTGCAGCTTGATGATGGGGTGCTGGGGCGGCTGTATTTAGCGGTTGGCGAGGTTTTGGGGTTGGAGTTGGTGGGGCGAGGGTAATTCCGTCTTGACTTGAGAAAGCGGCAGGTTTTTTGCTAAATATGTTTTAACAGTCTGGAAGAGCTATAATCGATACTTTGTGTTTTGCAGGGAGCAGCCTTAATGGAGATGCCGCAAAAAAGATTCACCATAGCCCTTTCCTTCCCCGGTGAGCACAGAACTTTTGTTGAACAGGTCGCCTCGGCCCTTTCCAGCCAAATCGGTAAGATCGTGTGCTGTACGATAAATACTATGAAGCGGAATTTGCCAGACCAAATCTTGATACCCACCTTCAGTCACTCTATCATGATGACTCTGGACTAATTGCCGTGTTTCTATGCGAAGATTATGAACGCAAGGAATGGTGCGGTCTTGAGTGGCGAGCGATTCGCGATCTGATAAAAAACGCCAGGCTTCCTCCGTTATGCCGTTACGATTTGACATGACTGAAATACCAGGTCTCTTCTCCACAGATGGTTATGTATGGATAGACGATTGCTCTCCACTAGAAATTGCCGCTGTTATTTTGAAGCGTCTTGAAGTCGGTGGAGCCAAGATGACAAGACTCACATCACCCTTGCAATGAAGTGAAGAAATGATTGTCATCAAGTGGCTCATTCCCGTATAAATAGAAATTACAATAAATATACCCTGAAGAGGATAACGTGAGCGAAAAAGCAAAACAGAAAGTCAGCATGGTCAGCTTGGGGTGCCCGAAAAACCTGGTTGATGCCGAAGTCATGCTCGGGATACTCTCGAAGCAGGAATACGAGATCACCACCGACGAGAAGGATGCCGATATCATCATCGTCAACACCTGCTCATTCATCAAGGAAGCCAAACAGGAGAGTATTGATGCTATCCTCGATTTGGCCGAACGGAAGCACGACGGGCGCTGCCATACCCTGATCGTATCCGGCTGTCTCCCGCAGCGCTACCAGGAAGAGTTGGCCAAGGAGTTGCCGGAAGTCGATATTTTTATCGGCACCGGGGACTATCCCCGTATCGCCGAGATTCTGACCGAAAAGAGCGGCACTGAAGGACAGCTCCGCTATATCGGTGATCCCGATTTTATCTATGACGAAACACTGCCGCGTCTGAACTCCTCGCCTGCCTGGTTTTCGTACCTCAAAATCGGCGAAGGGTGCTCAAACTGCTGCTCGTACTGCATCATTCCCACATTGCGGGGAGCCTACCGTTCGCGGCCTATCGACGCATTGGTGGACGAGGCGGAGCGGCTGGTCGCCCGCGGAGTCAAGGAGATCAATGTCATCTCCCAGGACATTACCCGTTACGGCAGCGACATGGCTGACGGCACAACACTGGAAACGCTGGTCCGGCGCCTGGCCGCGATTGACGGCCTTCTTTGGATACGGCTGCTTTACGCCTATCCTGACGGGATTACCGACAGCCTGATTACACTGATACGGGATGAGCCCAAGGTCTGCAAGTACCTGGATATTCCGATCCAGCATATTTCCGATCGGGTGCTGAAGGCGATGAAACGGAGGAGCTCAGAACAGCAGATTCGCGATTTGATCTTCAAGCTCAGGAGCGAAATTCCCGGAATTGCCTTGCGTACGTCACTGATTGTTGGTTTTCCGGGGGAGACTCTTGAAGACTTCTCCACCCTGACCCAGTTTGTTGAGCAGACCCGTTTCGACCGTCTTGGCGTATTCTGCTACTCCAAGGAAGAAGGCACACCTGCGGCAGAAATGCCGGACCAGGTGTCGGAACGGGTCAAGCGGGAACGGTACCGCAAGCTGATGCGTGCCCAGGCGCGGCTTTCCTTCCGCCACAACCGCACTTTGATCGGGACAACGGAACAGGTAATTGTGGAAGGGTACAGTGAGGAAACCGAACTGCTGCTTAAGGGGCGCTCATCACGCCAGGCTCCTGACATCGACGGGCAGGTCTATATAACCTCCGGAACTGCAGACATTGGAGCCATCATCACGCTCAAAATCACCGATTCATCTGATTATGATCTGATCGGTGAGATGGTGGAGTAATGTAACGTCAACAACGTGCTACCCTCACCCCTTTTGCTAAAACCAGGTGTTTTCAAACGGCACAGGAGCGGGGTGGGGGCTGCTTTTAAAGGCATTCATGAAACTTAATAGCAAGCTGATTATCATCATGCTCTCGCTGCTTGTGCTGGCCCTGCTGACACTCTTCATCCTTAACCAGTCTGCCCAGAACGCTCTGGTGAACGAAATCCAGAATAGTTCCCAGGAGATATCCAAAGCGATACAGATGAGCATTGAGGACCTTACCTCCGATACCGAGACCTCCAGCCTGACTGAATATTTAACCAAGGCCCGTGAAAAGGGTATAAACGAAATCAATATTTACAATACGGAAGGGGAAATTATCGATTCGTCCGACCCTGGTCAGATCGGTAAAAAGCGCGAACTCAAAAAATTGGAAAAAGGGATTCACGCGGTTCACCGCCATGTTGGCGGAGGATTGCTCTCCCAGAAGCAGTATGAAGTTGTTGTGCCGGTTATTGTGGGAGACGAGCAGTTGGGCTTTGTTCAGATTAATATGTTGATGGACAATATTCATGATATTCAGCGGGCTAATTTTATCCGTCGCCTGTTTGCAACCGGCATGGTTTTCGCCGTCGGCATCGCCCTGATTGTCTTTCTTGCCCAGCGATATACGACTCCGATCAGAAATCTGGTGGATGACTTTAAGCGGATCTCGGCCGGTGACCTGTCGGTGACCATACCGGTGAAAAGCAATGACGAGATCGGAGAGATGGCAAAAGGCTTCAACAGCATGGTTGAAAAGCTGCGTGAGCGTGAAGCGCTGGAGAAACGCCTCTATGAAGCAGAACACCTCTCACGGGTTGGGCAACTGGCATCAGGTATTGCCCACGAGATCCGGAATCCGCTTAACTATATCAGTCTGGCGATTGATCACCTCAAAGCCGAAATGCTTCCCCGGTGCGGCAACAACTGTTCCGAGCTGGAAGAGCTGGCAAATAAAATCAAAGAAGAAGTGCGCCGGGCAAATTATATGGTGGTGAACTTCATGAACTATGGCCGGCCGCTCAAGCTGCGCCGGACAAAGGTCGAGTATCGGGAACTGCTGGCAAAAGTGCTGCCGGTATTGGAGGACCGTTTAACCGAGCAGCATATTAGTGTCGACCTGCAGATACCGTCTGATCTGCCGCCGCTCTGGATTGATGGAGAGTTGTTTCGTAATTGCATTCTCAACTTCGTCACGAATGCTTCCCAGGCTATGCCGGATGGCGGTACGATTACTCTGGGGGCGCAGCTTGAAGGTGGAGTGGTAAAACTGACCTTCGACGACCAAGGGAACGGCATAGCTCCGGAGGATGTCGGCAAAATATTCCAGCCCTATTTCACCACCAAAGATGTCGGCATCGGTTTGGGTCTTGCTATTACCGAACGGATCATCAAGGAGCATGGCGGGGAGATAGAGGTTGAAAGCACCATTGGTACCGGAACGACCTTTTCCGTTTCGCTGCCGTTGCAGTCGACAGAAACCTGACATGACGATAGAGGAACCATGACAAACAAGGGCAGTATACTGATTGTTGATGATGAAAAGGGGCAGCGCGATATCCTCAACCTGATTCTGAATAAAGAGGGCTACGATATCGTTGATGTGCCTGGCGTGCGCGAGGCTCTGGCGCAGCTGGAAAAGCGCGAGTTTGATCTGATCATAACCGATCTCAAGATGCAGGGGCAGAGCGGGCTTGATTTGCTGGATGCGGTCCTTGCCGACGATCCGCAGCAATGCATCATTATGATGACGGCTCACGGTTCTGTTGATTCGGCGGTGGAAGCAATGCGCAAAGGTGCCTTTGACTATCTCGAAAAACCGCTGGATCGTGACAATCTGGTACTGACACTGATACGGGCCTTCGAGCGCATCGGTTTGGTGCGTGAAAACCGGGTGCTGCAAAAACGGGTTCAATCGATTGCAACAATCCCTAATATGCAGGGTGAACATCCTAAAATGAGGGAAGTTTTCCGGGTTATTACCAAGGTTGCCCCTTCTAATTCAACCGTCCTGATCGTGGGGGAATCCGGGACCGGAAAAGAATTGATTGCCCGGGCGATCCACGAAGGAAGCCCACGCCGCGACAAACCATTTATTGCGATCAACTGTGCCGCCATCCCGGAGACTCTGATTGAAAGCGAGCTGTTCGGCCACGAAAAAGGGAGCTTTACCGGCGCCAACACCCGCGAGATCGGCATATTCGAGGCGGCCAACGACGGTACGGTGTTTCTGGATGAAATCGGCGAGATGAATGTTGCCATGCAGGCCAAGTTGCTGCGGGCCATTCAGGAAAAGGAGATTCGCCGGGTGGGAGGCAAGGCCAATATCGGGCTGGATGTCCGTTTGATCTCGGCTACCAACAAAGATCTGGAACAGGAGATAAAAAGGGGGACTTTCCGGGAGGATCTGTTCTACCGGCTGAATGTCATCCGCGTTAATCTCCCCCCTTTGCGGGAGCGGGGGAGCGACATCAAGACTTTGGCGGAATTTTTCCTCGAAAAATACAGCAAGGAGGCGGGGATTGCCATGGCCGGCATCTCGAAGCAGGCGCTGAAATTGTTGGTGAACTACAGGTGGCCCGGTAATGTCCGGCAACTGGAATCGGTAATTGAGCGCTCGATTCTGATGGCGGAAAGCAACTATATTGAACCGGACGACCTTCCGACCGAGATCACTGCATGCGGTTCGCTGACTGGCGGCGTTAATTTTGATCTTCCGGCAGAGGGTATTGATTTTGAGGCGCTCGAAAAAGGGCTGATCGTTAAGGCGATGGAACGGGCAGAATGGGTGATCGGCAAAGCCGCTCCTCTGTTGGGGATGAGCTATAAAACCCTGCAATACCGTCTGGACAAGTTTGCCATCGAACGCCCGGATAAGCGCTCAAGATAGTCTTTACCATGATGCGGGCTATAATTTGATGTGCTAAAATGGGTACCCTAATCCGACAAACACTGCCGGGCCATCCTTGCCTAACCCCACGTCCACCCTGCCGATAATATTCGGGCGCACAATTGCGCGGAAACCGACTCCGGGGTTAAGCTCGAAGTCAGAACCTTTTACCTTGTCCAACGATTCCATCACCGCTCCCATATCAAGAAACGGCGCTATCTCCCAGTCTGCGGTTACGCCGAATACCTCCCAGCGGAAGAGCAGGATACGCTCTTCGAGATTGCAGAGCAGATAGCTGTTGTCGATGAAGCGGTTACGGCCGAATCCCCGCAGGCTGGAAGAT
>JABBNX010000068.1 GCA_019352135.1 Pseudomonadota bacterium | reverse complement strand
TTAAGATCCGCCTGAGCGGCCTCGGCGGAGGCCTCTACCTTGGCCAGGCGCCGCTAAATTTGTCCAGGACGTCACCGGACGGATCATTGCCGGCTTCGGCGACGACCTGCCGGTATCCGCCATGCCGGCCGACGGCACCTTCCCGACCGCTACCTCGCAGTACGAGAAACGCAACATCGCCGTCGACATCCCGGTCTGGGACGAAAAACTTTGTATCCAGTGCGGTATCTGCTCCTTCGTCTGCCCGCATGCCACGATCCGCATGAAGGCATACGACGAAAAACTGCTCAAAAAAGCACCCAAGATGTTTAAATCAACCGACTGCAAACTTCCCGAATTCAAAGGGATGAAATATACGATCCAGGTTGCTCCGGAGGATTGCACCGGTTGCGGCGCCTGCGTGCACAACTGCCCGGCCAAGAGCAAGGACGACGCCAACCACAAGGCGATCAACATGCAGTTCCAGCCACCGCTGCGCGCTGAAGAAGCGGTCAACTTCGACTTCTTCCTCTCCCTGCCTGATATGGACGCGACCAAGCTCAAGCTGGACACCCTGCGCGGCAGCCAGCTGGTCCGTCCGACCTTCGAATTTTCCGGCGCCTGTGCCGGTTGTGGTGAAACACCGTATCTGAAACTGTTGTCGCAGCTGTTTGGCGACCGCGCCATGATCGCCAACGCCACCGGCTGCACCTCGATCTACGGCGGCAACCTTCCCACCACACCATGGGCCCAGCGTGCCGACGGCCGCGGACCGGCCTGGTCCAACTCCCTGTTCGAAGACAACGCCGAATTCGGTTTCGGTATGCGTCTGGCAGTGGACAAGATGACCCAGTCAGCCCGTGAGCTGGTGGCTGAACTTTCCAATTGCAGTTGCAAATCCTGCAAACCGGTACTGCCGCTGATGAAGGAAATTCTGGCTGCGGACCAGTCAGACCAGACCGGCATCGAGAAGCAACGTGAACGCGTCGCAACATTGAAGAAAGCGCTCAAAGGGTGCAAAGAAAGAGCAGCAGTTCAGCTTCTGCCGCTGACTGATTACCTGGTTAAAAAATCGGTCTGGTGTGTCGGCGGCGATGGCTGGGCCTATGACATCGGTTATGGCGGTCTTGACCATGTCATCGCTTCCGGCAAGAACGTCAACATCCTGGTACTGGACACCGAAGTGTACTCAAACACCGGCGGCCAGGCCTCAAAAGCCACCCCGATCGGTGCTGTTGCTCAGTTTGCCGCAGGCGGCAAGCTCATGGCCAAGAAAGATCTGGGCATGATGGCAATGGCTTACGGATACGTCTATGTTGCCAATGTCTCTCTGGCCAATCCGGCTCAGGTAGTCAAGGCATTCATGGAAGCCGAGGCATATGATGGTCCGTCAATTATTATCGCCTATGCCCACTGTATCGCTCACGGTATCAACATGACGACCGCCGTGGACGAACAGAAAAAAGTGGTTTCTTCCGGTTACTGGCCGCTGTACCGCTACAACCCGGCTCTGGCCGCCGAAGGAAAGAACCCGCTGCAGCTTGACAGCAAGGCGCCAACGACCACCTTCGAAGATTTTGCCAACGGTGAAAACCGGTACAAAGTTTTGAAGAAGATCAACCCGGAAGCATCGGCACAGCTGATGAAGAAGGCATCAGACTGGACCGCCAACCGCTTCGAGTACTATCAGAAACTGTCGGCACTGACGTACGAGAAAAAGTAGTTTCCTGCTGTAAATAATGGTATATTTCAGCCCCGCAGAGCAATCTGTGGGGCTTTTTTCAATCTATTATCCGGAGATACACATGCTTGATAACAACAATGATCTGGGGGCATCACTATTCAAAACCTGGACGGAGAAGCAGCGCAGCGATGAGATTGAAAAACTGGTGCAGGGCTTTCGCAATGGTGTTCCGGTCGGCATTTTGTGCAAGATGGCAGAGACTGTCGCCGGCAACAAGAAAAAAGCCAGGAAGTATCTCAAACTATTCATGACCACTGCCGAGCGTACCGCAGCGGTCGAATCCGCAGGCGAGGCGATGAGTCCGCTGGTAAAATCATTTCTTTTGTAGAAAGTAGTGGGGATTTCATGCAGAAAGTTTTTATTGCAGGATGTGGCTACATCGGTGAACGGGTAGCACAATCATATTGTGAATCCGGAGCAGAGGTCACCTGCCTGGTCAGGTCCGCCGAAGTCGGGACCCGGCTCGAAGCAGCTGGTTTTTCAACCGTTGTCGCCTCGCTTGACGACCCGGCCACCTTTCCACCACTCGATCTGGCTGACAGGGTGCTCCTCTATCTGGCCCCGCCGCCAGGAGGGGGAATTACCGATACTCGTGCCAGAAACTTTATCGCTTGCATTTCAAAAACTGAAAAACCGGCTAAACTTGTCTACATGAGTGCTACTTCGGTTTACAGCAGATCCGGTGATGGCGTGGTAACGGAAGAATCCCCGACTGCCCCTGATTCGGCAATGGGTAAACGCCGGCTCGACGCCGAGGCGGCGTTCCAGGAATACGGAACTGCCACGGATGTTCCGATTGTAATCCTGCGGGTAAGCGGCATCTACGGCCCGGGGCGGCTGCCGCTGATGCAGATCACCCAGGGACAGCCGCTCCTGAATGAGCATGAGTCCGGGCCAAGCAACCGTATCCATGCCGACGACCTTGCTGCTGTCACTATCGCCGCAGCTGAACAAGGGATTGCCGGTGATATTTTTAATGTCAGCGACGGGCATCCATCGAGCATGACCTCGTATTTCAACGCCTGTGCCGATGCCCTTGGATTGCCGCGCCAACCCCAGATAACGCTGACTGAAGCGCGCCTCGTCATGTCGCCATTGATGCTTTCCTATGTCAGCCAGTCACAGATTGTTGACAACCGCCGGATGCTGGAGCGCCTCAACGTGAAACTGCGCTATAAAGAACTGTCGGCAGGCCTTGCCGCTTCTGTCCCCCCGGATTCCTGCCCATGACGTACCAGAGAAATAGCCTGTTTATCATCCGGAACAGGAGAGCTGACCGCGCGTGAAAAGCATCGTTAAATATTTTTATCAATAATGTTGGTGACTTATATTTTTAATTGCTTGCCACGACATTCATGAACTGATATATTATAGATATAAAACATTGCGAGGATTCTAACGAATCCTCATTTGCCCTGGTAACTTTCCCTCCTAGTTGCCGGGGTGTTTTTTTACAGCGACGAAGGGGTTGCGGTTGACGCACTGCAGTCATTATGTTTTAATCAGACCGTGGAAATTGAAGCCTACATTGCACTTGGTTCCAATCTTGGAGACCGCGAGCTGAATCTGCTACGGGCGGTTGCAGAGGTCGGCAGGCTGCCTGAGAGCAGGGTAACTGCGCTCTCATCATTTTATGAAACGTCGCCTGTTGGCACCGTGCGGCAAAACTCGTTTTACAACGCAGTGCTCAGACTTTCAACACGACTTGATGCCCGTTCCTTGCTGGCCCATATGTTGCGAATTGAGGATACGGTTTTCAAAAGGGTCAGAACAGTCCACCAAGGGCCACGCCGGATGGATCTCGATCTTTTGCTGTACGATGACAGGGTAATAACCGATAAAGACCTCATTGTCCCTCATCCACGCCTTACGGAGCGACGTTTCGTCCTGCAGCCGCTCTGCGAAATCGCACCGGATCTGGTGCACCCCCTGACCGGAGAGAGCATGCAGGAGCTCCTTGACCTGCTGGAATCAGACGAAACTGTTGTCAAATTATCACCGGAGGAACACGTGTGATCAGACTTTTGGTTATGGGCCTGCTGCTGTACATTGGCTACCGCATGATTATCTCGCTCACCGCGACTAAAAATACGCCGGAAAAATCTGCGGGAAACCGTGATGCCGGTGAAGAGACCTACCGCGATCCGGTCTGCGGGCTCTACATATCAGAGGAAGACGCCGTTGTCGGAAAACTGGACGGCCAACGCCACTATTTCTGTTCAATGGCGTGCCTCGAAAAATTCCGGGGACAGCTTGATCATACTTAAACCATACCCCCGACAAACAAGGATACGTTCGTTAGCAAACTTATTCTCTGCACATATTGCTGCAGAATAAATTTCTAGTTTACTAGACAGGAGAAAATAATGAAATTTTTTATCGACACCGCAGATGTAAAGGAAATCCGTGAAGCACACGCACTCGGTCTTGTTGACGGAGTAACGACCAACCCGTCACTGATTGCCAAGTCAGGGCGCAAGTTCAAAGATGTCATTAAAGAGATCGTCTCTATCGTTGACGGCCCGATTTCCGCCGAGGTTATCTCCCTGGATGCTCCCGGCATGATCAAGGAAGGCAAAGAACTTGCCAAAATCCACAAGAACATTGTCGTTAAGCTTCCCATGACCCCCGAAGGCCTCAAAGCCTGTAAAGCGCTGAGCGACAAAGGGATCAAAACCAACGTGACCCTGATTTTCACCTCCATGCAGGCGCTATTGGCTGCCAAAGCCGGAGCTACATATGTTTCTCCGTTTGTTGGCCGGCTGGACGATATTTCACAGGATGGCATGGGAATTATCGACGAGATCCGCACTATTTTTGACAACTACGGCTACATGGCCGAGATAATCGTGGCCAGTGTACGCAACCCGATCCACGTCCTCAATTCGGCCCTGATCGGTGCCGATATTGCGACAATCCCCTACTCTGTCATGATCCAGCTGGCCAAACACCCGCTGACCGATGCCGGTATCGAAAAATTCCTGAAAGACTGGGAAAATGTGCCGAAATAGCATCCTGTTCCCTTCGGGTCAGCTCAGGGAAAAACTACTTTTGCACATGCCCCCGGAGCAATCATGAAACCGGTTATACCACTATCCATACTTTTCTCCGCCTCCGAGGCCGCCCCTTTTGCCAAGGAGGGGGGGCTCGGCGACGTTGTCGGCGCACTCCCCAAATACCTTGCCCGTTTGGGGCATGATGTACGGATCGTATTGCCGCGCTACTACAGCATTAACCCGGATAAATACGGACTGAAACTGTTGCCGGGAACACTGGTCGTACCGATGGGGGTCATCGGGCACCAGTACTGCGGTGTCTGGGAAGGGCGTTTGCCGGGGAGCGACGTGCCGGTCTATCTCCTCGAGCACGAAGCATACTATGGCCGCTCCGGCCTCTATCAAGAGGGCGGCGAGGGATATCTCGACAATGACAACCGCTTTGTGTTTCTCTCCAAAGCATCACTTGAACTCTGCAAAATGCTCGATTGGTCACCAGACGTCATCCATGCTCACGACTGGCACACCGGGGTCATCCCTGTTCTGCTGAACACCTCCTACCTCCACGACCGCTATGTCGGCAATGCCGCTTCACTGCTGACCCTTCACAACATGCAGCATCAGGGGAATTTCTATCCCGGCCTGATGGACGTGCTCGGCATCGGCTGGAAACATTTTACCTACCTTGAGCTGGAAATGAACGATCAGGTCAACCTGCTGAAGGGGGGCATCTATCACGCGACCCTGCTCAATACGGTCAGTGAGGAGTATTCCCGGGAGATTCAGACCGCTGCATTTGGCTGGGGGCTTGAAGGGGCGATACGGGACCGGGCGGCGGATCTGAACGGCATCCTGAACGGTGTTGATTATGAGGAGTGGGATCCGGCAACAGACTCATTCATTGCCGCCACCTATACGGCGCGCACGGTAAAAAAGGGGAAAGCGGCCTGCAAACGTGATCTTCAGGCGGCTATGGGGCTTCCGGTGCGGGACGATGTGCCGCTGTTCGGGATCGTGTCAAGGATGGTCAAGCAGAAAGGGACCGACATCCTGGCCGAGGCGATTCACCGCATCATGGAGATGGATTGTCAATTCGTGGTAGTCGGCAACGGTGAGCCGTGGGCGCATTTCTATTTTGGAGATATCGCTGCTCTGTATCCCGAAGAGTTTGCCTGTTATATCGGTTACAACGAAGCACTTGCTCACAAGGTTGAAGCGGGTGCAGATTTTTTTGTCATGCCATCCGCCTTTGAACCGTGCGGACTGAACCAGATTTATTCTCTGGCCTACGGCACCCCCCCGATTGTCCGCGCCACCGGCGGCCTTGATGACAGCGTTGAAAACTTCAACGAAGCGGTTATGACCGGCGATGGTTTCAAATTTTGGAATCACAGCGCCACGGCGCTGTTCGATACCGTCGGCTGGGCCGCCTGGACATTTTTCAACAATCCCAAGGGACTGGCCGCGCTCCGCAAAAACGGCATGAAGAAACGCTTTACCTGGGAAGCCGCAGCGCTTAAATACGACGAACTCTACCACCTTGCCATCCTGCGCAGGCGGGGTGGGGAGTATTACCGCAACCGCTTCGAATAATTCATGTCCCCATCACCTCTCCGCCAGTTTATCTCACAGATCGAATCGTTCGGTGAGCTTTCCCGCATCGCCGTTCCAGTCAATCCCGTTCTGGAGATTGCCGCCATCACCGCCAGGGTCTGCAAGCAACCTGACGGCGGCGCGGCACTGCTCTTTGAACAACCGGCGGGAAGTTCCTTTCAGGTTGCCACCAATCTGTTTGGTTCACCGCAGCGGGTATGCCGGGCGCTCGGTGTCACGAACCTTGGCGAATTAACTGTCCGCCTGGGCAGACTACTCGATCTGATACCTGAAATAGCTGTTCCAACGCTCGACCGCCAGATTGCCGCTCTGCCCGAATTCAGTCGTTTTGCCCCCCATGCCGCCTTACAACCGGACTCAGAGCTGATCCCGATGAACCCTCCTGACCTGACGCGGTTTCCCTTTCTGCAGAGCTGGACGGGCGACGGCGCTGCCGGCGGCCAGGGGCGATATATCACGTTGCCGCAAGTTTTTACCGTTGATCCGGATACTGCCGCACAGAATTGCGGGATATACCGGGTTCAGCTCCGCTGCGAACGGGAAGCCGCCATCCAGTGGAAAGCCGGCAGTGGCGCGGCCAAACATTCCGAACTGTATCGTCAGGCCGGAAAAGCGATGCCGGTGGCGATTGTCCTTGGCGGAGCTCCGTCCACACTGTTCAGCGCCATGTTCCCGTTGCCGGGCGATCTTGACGAATTGACCTTTGCCGGTTTTCTCCGCACCGCTCCCCTTGCCACCGTCCCCTGCCAGGATGTCCCGTTACAGGTCCCTGCGGGTGCAGAAGTCGTCATCGAAGGGTACGTCGAACCTGATGATACTGCTACCGAGGGGCCGTTCGGCAATCACACCGGGTTTTACTCTCCGGCCGCTCCGGCTGCGCTGCTGCGGGTGACAGCCATCAGCCACCGCCCGGATGCCGTCATCCCCGCAACCGTTGTCGGCCCCCCGCCAATGGAGGACTGCTGGATGGCACTGGCGTGGGAACGACTGCTGCTGGCGTTTCTGCAGCGAATGGTGCCGTCAGTAACAGACATCCATTTCCCGCCTGAATGGGTTTTCCATCAAAGCGCCATCATTTCACTTGAAAACCTTCAACCCGGCATGGTACGGAATATTTCCAGCCGCTTCTGGGCTCTGCCCTGGTTCGCTTCGGCACGGGTGCTGGTGTTCGTTACTGGCGATGCACCGCCGGCCGGGCTCGCCTGCGCGGCTTGGAGAACCATCAATCTGACCGATTTTACCACGGATATTTTTCATGATACCCCCACCGGACGGATTGCCATTGATGCGACCGGCTGCCGTTTATCCCGTCCAGAGGTAAGAATTTCCACCGAAACTGCAGCCCTCGTCACACGGCGCTGGAAGGAGTATATGCACTCGTGACCACTATCTTCACAAAAGTCCGCATTTTCCTGGAGATGATCAAATTTTCGCATACGATCTTTGCGCTTCCATTCGCCCTGACCGGTGCGCTGCTGGCCGCAGGAGGTTTACCATCCATTCACCAGACGATCTGGATTATCCTGGCCATGGCCGGTGCCCGCACGGCAGCGATGGCGATGAACCGCCTGATCGACGCCGAAATAGATGCCCGCAACCCCCGTACCGCTGTCAGAGCCATCCCCGCCGGCCTGATCGGCAAAGGCCTGACCTTCATCTTCATTGTCGCGTCCATAGCACTGCTGCTGTTCGCAGCATATATGCTCAACCCGCTCTGCCTCATGCTTTCGCCAATTGCCCTGTTCTTCCTGCTGCTCTACTCCTACTGCAAGCGCTTCACCGCACTGGCTCACGTGGTGCTCGGCATCTGCCTGGCAGCGGCTCCGATCGGGGCCTGGGTAGCGATTCGCGGGACAATAGATCCACCGGCGCTGGTTCTGGGAGGCGTGGTACTGTTCTGGGTAGCCGGATTCGATATCCTGTATGCACTTCAGGATCTGGAATTCGACCGGCAGGCGGGACTGCACTCCATACCGGTGGCGCTCGGCGTAAAGGGATCACTGGTGGCGGCCAGGATATTTCATGTAATCATGATTGCGCTGTTTTTCATCCTGTTCAATCTCATGCACCTGGGGCCATTCTTTCTCATCGGCATTTTGGTGGCAACGGCAATGCTGCTGTATGAACACTGGCTGCTCAAAGACGGAAATCTGGATAAGCTGGATGCGGCTTTTTTCAATATGAACGGATACATCAGTGTTGCCATTCTGCTGTTTACGGCTGCCGATGTTCTGACGAGGTAAACAATGATACAGAAACACATCTTTGTCGCCCTGACCGGCGCATCAGGCTCGATGTACGGCCTGCGTCTAGCGGAGCAGCTCTGTCTGAATGACATTCAGGTGACGTTTAGCGCCAGCTGCAGCGGCACGGCGGTCTGCCTTGAAGAGACCGGCCTCGACCTCTCCGGCGATCTGGATAAAGCGCTGCAGCGGCTGTATGATCATCTCGAAATAAATTCCGGCATCAAACTGGTACATCCGGATGATCTGTTCTGCAGTGCCGCCAGCGGATCGTCTGCTCCGGATGCGATGGTGGTCTGTCCCTGCAGCATGGGGACGCTGGCGCGCATCGCCTGCGGCACTTCCGGCAATCTGATCGAACGGAGCGCCGACGTTATGCTCAAGGAGCGCCGTCCGCTGCTGGTGGTCCCCCGGGAAACCCCTCTGTCCGATATCCACCTGGAGAATATGCTGAAACTTTCCCGTTCCGGAGCCCGCATCATACCGGCGATGCCGGCCTTCTACGGCAGACCGGAATCGGTGCTGGAGATGGTCGATTTTGTCGTCGGGAAAGTGCTTGATCAACTTGGGGTTGAGAACGATCTCTACAAACGCTGGGGTACTGAATAATCCAGGCAAAATTCGTTTTACGCGGAGTAATGTCTTGCTTGGTACGTGACTATGCCTAATACATACCTCCCCAAAAATATAGCCACCTACCTGAGCAAGCGGGCCGAGGCTGAGCCGTGGAAAATAAATGGAGTCCCCTCCCGCGGCTTCACCGGTGCAGTCGTCATCCCCTCGCTGGCCGAAGCCGCCAATCTGCCGCAGACACTGGAGTCACTCTCCCAAAACCCGCCCGAGTTGCTGGAGCGCTATTTAATCCTGATCGTTGTCAATCAGCGCGCCGACGCAACCGCCACGGAAACAGCCGACAACCGTGACACGCTGGAGGCGCTGCCCAGATGGAAGCAGCAGTTCCACTTAGACAACCTGTTCTGGGTGGATGCCGCTACAGCAGGCGGAGCGCTTCCCGCCAAGCAAGGGGTCGGTCTGGCACGTAAGATCGGCCTTGACCTGTCTCTCCCGCTGCTCAATTACCGCAATGACGATCCGCTCATGGTCTGCCTTGACGCCGACACATTGGTACAGCCGGACTATCTCCACGCCATCTCCCGGCATTTTGCCGGCACGGCGGCAGGCGGTGCCAGCATCTCCTATCGCCATCGGCGGGCATCAGACCAGGCGGGGCAGTCCGCCATTGACCGCTATGAACTGTTCTTGCGCACCTACGTGCTGGGACTGGAGCTGGCCGGTTCGCCCTACGCCTTTCACACCGTCGGCAGCGCCATGGCCTGCCGGGCATCGGCCTATGTCGCCTCGGGAGGGATGAACCGCCGCCTTGCCGGAGAGGATTTCTATTTCCTGCAGCAGGTTCACAAAACATCCGGTGTCGTGCCGCTGGCGGGAACGGTCGTCCATCCCTCGCCCCGTTCATCGCACCGGGTTCCGTTCGGCACCGGACGCTCTGTGGGAGACATGCTGAGCGATGGTGAGCAACGGCTGCTTTTTTATCAGCCGGTTGTGTTTTCAATAGTTGGTGAGTGGTTGGCGTATGTAGCCGGGAATACCGGCGCTGATGCATTGTCGTTGCTGAATGGCGCCGCACTGATTTCACCGGTTTTGCACCGCTTTCTGGAGCAGTCAGGCTTCAGGGGTTCGTGGGATAATTTGCAGAAAAACAACCGTGACAGCGCAAAATTAATGACGTCTTTCCACGGCTGGTTTGACGCCTTCCGCACCATGCGGCTTATTCACGAACTGAGTGACCAGGGATATCCCCGCATCGCACCGGAGGGAGCAATCGCGCCGCTGCTTGAGCGTGCCGGGCATGTCGCCCCCGCTAGCATCAGTGAGCAGCTTGAGATACTGCGCGGCCTGCAGGGAACGGTATAGCGCCCTGCCCCACAACACAGCAGATAGCTTAAGTGGGAAGTGACGAGATTCAAACGGCTTACCTTTTGCGCAGGGTTATGCCGCTTTTCCCAGGAATGTTCGTCTCACATAACGTACCAGCATGGGCACGACAAACATTGCGCCAAGGACAACCAGCATGGTCGTGTTCGGGTCTTGAACGTACGAGTTCAAACGCAACGTCGTAAGCGCGATAACAGCAAAATAAAGCATGTCTCCGGCGATGGCAAAAGCCCAACCGGCAAGGAACCCGTGCCCGGCAGCCAGCGCCGTGGCACGCCCTGTCATAGGGTCCACACCGAAAGCAATCATAACGAGCGAAAAGGGGCCTGCGCCGGTGCCACTGAAAGATTCCGCGCTGCGAGCCATGACCATCTTTAAGGCGGCGCTGAAACGGGTCAGAAACGGGACTTTTCCGCATAGCACCGAGATAAGTCGCAGAACCGGTTCAAAGACGACGGCCAACACCAGGTCTGAAACCAGGTAGAGCCCTGTGGTGACAGGCCAGGCAAGGCCTTTGCCGTGCGCAAGCAAAACACCGGCAGGGATTCCACCGCCGACCGGGATAATGAACAGCTTTAGTACGGCAAGCATGAGGGGTGTTGACTGGATCATTGCGTTGACGGGGGCACGCCATGCGGTTTTCGCCGCCGACGGCGTTTCTTCTTCTGCGGTGGCGCCTCGCTCTCTTGGCTGCGTTCGGGCAGCGGCACCGGCTCCTGCTCTGCCGCCTCGGCCACCCACCACTTCAGCCCCCCGGCAACGTCTTTCTTGTCGCCATGGGTGATCCGGCAGTATTCGATGATATCGCCAAAATCCTTGCGGGCGATGAACACCTGCGGCCGGCGACCGGGGATCTGCTTCAGGCGCATCTGCTGGGCAATGATGTCGCGGAGCGCAAACCCGACGCGGTTCGCAATCTGGACAAACGGGCAGACTTCTCCGAGGAATTCCGCGGTCGCGGCATCGATACTCTGTTGCCACGGCGCACCGTTGGCGCGGAAGTTCGCCGCCTTCTCCTCGAGGTACTCGCCGAAAAGAAGTGCCAGGAGGAGCGGCGGAGAGACCGTGCCACCCTGCTGGACGCGGGAATCGACGCAGGTGAGCATCTCGCCGAAACGGGTGTGGGGGAAGCCTTCGCTTTCGGCGTCGAGCCAGGCAGAGAAAAAGGGGAAAAGTGCCGCAAAGAGGCCGGTCTGGCGGAGGAGGTCGCAACACTTTGCCGCTTCTCCCGAGAGCAGGATTTTGAGCATTTCTTCATAGAGTCGCGGCGGCGAGGCAGTAACGATGGTGCCGGCGGCGGATACCAGCGCCTTACGGGTCTCATCTGCCATCGTGAAGCCGAGCTTCGCGGCAAAGCGCACCGCCCGCAGCATCCGCACCGGATCTTCCTGAAAACGGACCGCCGCATCGCCGATGGTGCGGATGATGCCGGCGTTCAGGTCGGCGATACCGCCGGTGAAGTCGATAATCGAGAAATCGGCAATATCGTAGGCAAGCGCGTTGACGGTGAAGTCGCGGCGCAGAGCGTCTTCTTCGGGGGTGCCGTAGACGTTGTCCCGCAGGATCATACCATCATCATTCTTCAGCATGTGCGGGTGTCGCTGCCGGTTCTCCCTCCCGCGCTTTTCTTCCGCCGCAGATTCCGGCTCATCCGCCGCTTGGGAGCGGAAGGTCGCCACCTCGATGAGCTCTTCGTGGAAATGAAGGTGGGCGAGGCGAAAGCGTCGCCCGACAAGACGGCAGTTACGGAACGCCCGCTTAACTTCGCCGGGGGTGGCATTGGTGACGACGTCAAAATCCTTCGGCTCCCGTCCGAGCAGGAGGTCGCGCACACAGCCGCCGACGAGATACGCGACATAGCCGTTATCCTTCAACCGGTAGAGAACGCGCAAGGCGTTCGGGCTCATGAGCTTGCGGGAGATCCCGTGCTCCTGCCGCGTGATGATCACCGAACCGCTCTTTTTGGAGTTTTCTTTCTTTTTCATGCTGTTACTTATACCGACACCAGCCTTCCCGCTAATCTTATGATCTTGGCCCACACACCTGCCGACAGCTTCGGGTGCTGTTCCTTGGCAATCATACCCGTAGAGTGTACCAACGATTTCGGCGCCGATCACCTTTGCCGCCATTTTGAGTTGTTTATCGGTCCCAAACAACCAGCGCCCTAAAATTCCCGGAGCCGCACATGAGGAAACCAGCAGCGCTTTTTTCTTTGGCGCCTGCGATTTTCTATACTGCGGTCCCTTCATATCCCACGACCAATAGGCATAAACAGCCAACCGTTCCATAAAGCGTTTAAAAATGGCTGTGACTGAACCAAAGTTCGTCGGTGAAGCAAGAATATAACAATCCGCCCGCTCGATCTTATCAATCAATTCCAGCATGCCATCATGATGTATGCACTTCCCCGGCTCCGCACCGGGTTGTTGGGTGCATGCACGGCAATTATTACAAAACTCGATAGGGTATTCCCGGAGAAGTATAGTCTCGATTTCGGCGCCAGCCGCCACGAGAGCCTGTGCTAAGGCCTCTACAGTTTGATCGGTTATACCGTCATCCCGATATGAACCATTAATTGCGAGTATCTTGATCATGGCTGCCATCCCTTTCTGAGACGAGGTATATCTATATTAAGGGGGTCCCATACTCACTCGTTATTAAGCTGTGGTATTTACTAACGTTCATAAGGCTGACCCGTCCGACCGATTCCTCTGGCGGTCGGGTCGTGCCGCAAGTTGGAAGTTCGGTCTTCATCACACTCTTTTTCTTTAGTACTTGACCTATATAAACAAATTGTTTATATTGTGTTCATGATTTCGTCATTCGCGAACAAAGAAACGGAAAAACTCTTTACGGCGGGGAAGTCCAAAAAACTTCCTCCAGAAATCATCACTCGTTCGATCATGCGTTTGACGCAACTAGACAATGTATGCGAGGTAACGGATTTGCTGATACCTCCGTCAAACCGCCTGGAAACTCTTTCCGGTGATAGAGCGGGACAGTGGAGTATCAGGATTAATGACCAGTGGCGAATATGCTTTCGGTTTGCCAACGGTGAAGCAACTGACGTCGAAATCACCGATTACCATTAGGAGAAACTTTATGGCTATCAAAAACGGGCTTCCACCCATACATCCAGGGGTATTCCTGAAAGAAATACTTGATGAACTTGGCTTGTCACAGAACGCTTTTGCTCATGCAATTGGCGTTTCACCCATGCGAATATCTCATGTTATCAAAGGCTCACGGCCTGTTACGGCAGAGCTGGCTGTTCTTTTCGGCAAAGTATTCGGTCAGACACCTACCTACTGGATGAACTTGCAAACCAGCTATGACCTCAAGACTGCTCAAAAAGCGATGGTACAGAGGGTGCAACAAGTACAGCCACTTTTGATGGCTGCATAGAGGTTTGTTCACCAAGATAATTTCCTGTGTTCCAGATCAATGACTAATCTTGCGGCAGAATCAACCGTTCCGTCTGGTCTCAATTTCTCCTCGCAAATACATGCTTCGCCGACTCCTACTCTATTTGGTGGGATATAATTGCCTTGTAGGTATCCTTGTCTTTTCGCTTCCCTATTACATTTCCATGAATTTATTTGGACTCCTCCGAAAGCGATTAAAAGGGCGCCTCCAAACAACGGTAGGAATAACCATTTCAGTAACCACGGAGTTACAGGATCATCAGGTTTTGGAATTTCTGGTGTCATCCTTTTTCCTTCCAACGTGATAAGGCACACCGGCTCGGCGGGGGCTTTTTCCCGCTGACCGGTGCTGCCGTTGGTTGAACACGTCGTCTACTTGGCTTATCTCAAAACTTGTTGAATTGTGGGCCAATACTCTTAATGGTTCTGGTTGATGGGGAGCATTTCCGCAAGGAGGGTTTCGGGTGCGATGTCCTGCTCGTTTGGCCATGTTACAGCGCCAAACAGTATTCCGACACGATTGAAGTAGTGTATGTCTTTCAGTTCGCGAAAAACGCCTCGGTCCAGATAAGGTTTGAGATCAAATATACCTTTGCGGCCATCCTCAACTTCGACATAGATACGATAGTCAGGCATTGGTTTTACGGTTTTCACATCCCAGTACATGGCAACCTCACAGCGGGGTAATTTTGTAGGGATTCTCTCCGGCAACAGCCAGTTCCCAATCGGCCTGTAGTTCATCTCGGTGTAATTCTATCCATGCTTGCACCAGCCGCAACTGCTTACGTGGCAATTCTCCGGCTAAAACTTCACCATCTTCAATGCTGATAGAAACTTCATACTCAGCATACTTAGCGTGAAAGTGCGGCAGATTGTGGTGCTGATTGTCGATAAGATACATTCGGATAGCTGTCCCCTAAAATCAATGAAAGAAAGCCGTTTGTTACTCCAAAAAAGGATTTTATGAGAAAACGACATTAAAGCCCTGACCTGATAATTAATTACTGGTAAAAGCGAACATTGAAGCAATCGCCCTGTAACACCAGACAACGGCCCCCGGTATTTTGCGCCGGTATGGAGGTATGGTTATCTGGTGTTACTCGGTTTCCGAAGTATTGCCGAAGAGCTCGTCAAAAATTGCCTGCACGGTTGTGATCCGGTTTGCTTTCCAGGCGTTAGTCCCGCAAAAAATCAGGCCGGTCTCAACATCGCCACGTTGGGCACGGTCCAGAGCGGTAACGATGCAGAAGCGTTCCCCGGATTCCTTATAGGAGCATTTCTTCAGGCAACCCATGCGGCATGGCGTATGGTGGTCAAGATCGTACTGGCGAATGTTATCGATGTTGTTCAATATGGCGCGGCCGGGAAGTCCTGCCGGGCTCATAATCAGGCCGATATCCTCTTCGGTACATTCAATATAACGCTGTTTGAACTCTTCGCTGGCATCACACTCTTCTGTGCAGACAAAGCGGCTGGCCATCTGTACTCCGTCAGCCCCCTCAGCCAAGGCATGTTCCAGGTCTGCACGATCCCAGATCCCGCCAGCGGCAATTACCGGGACTTCTGTGCCGCACTCGTCGCGGAAAAAAGCCTTGATATCACGTACCGTTGCGTATTGGTCATACTCGCCGGTGCCGATGTTTTCCATCTTTTCACCCAGGTGGCCGCCAGCCGTATCCGGATCTTCTACCACTACTGCATCCGGTAGCCGGTGATAGGCTTTTTGCCACTTTCGCACAATAAGTTGTGCCGCCCGGAGAGAAGAGACTATCGGTACCAGGGCGACATCCGGATGATCGGCCGTCAGTTCCGGAAGTCCCATCGGCAGGCCGGCACCGCATACAATCACTTTGGCGCCGCCTTCGATGGCCGCTTTAACGAGCGGGACGAAATCCGAGAGTGCAACCATGACATTAACGCCGATCACTCCGTCCGGAGCAATTTCATATGCCTTGCGCAACTCGGCTTTAAATGCCTCGGTTTCTGCCTGGAAAAAATTCTTGCCATCATAAAGACCGCTATTGAGGGCTATACCGGCTGCAGCGACCAGGCCGACGCCGCCGCATTTCGCCACATGCCCGGCCAACCGGCCGGCAGATATCCGGGCACCCATGCCGCCCTGGATAAGCGGATAACGAACAATGTGTTTCCCAATTTTTAGTGGCTGCGCCATAGCCCCCCCACGGAGTGTTTTTATCCGCCGTATCATAGCAAAGCATGAGCCATACTGTTTGTAATAGTTTTGTAAAACGATCTGGCAAGCGCTCGCTTCTCCTCCAAATTTTTTTCTGGACTTATTGAGCTATTCTCACTAAAATCCGACAGTTCATTTGAAATCAGGAGTTGGCTATGGAACAGGAAAAACTCGATTATTTTAAAAATATATTGAATGAAGAGTTAAAAGCCCTACTGGGTGAAGCTGGCAAGACTGTTACGGAAATGACTTCGGATGCGTCGAATTTTCCCGACCCGACCGATCGTGCCACACAGGAATCCGATCGCAACTTTGAGCTGCGTATCAGGGACCGGGAACGGAAACTGATCAATAAAATCAAGGATGCTCTCGACCGCATAGAGTCTAAACAATTCGGCATTTGCGACGATTGCGGAGATGAAATCAGCGAAGCCCGTCTCAGGGTAAGGCCGGTAACCACCCAATGTATCGACTGCAAGATGGCTGCTGAGGAAAAGGAACTGCGCATTTAATTTCACTAACTGGATGACGGTACACAGGGTCAGGCATGAATATTCATGATTCTCTACAAAATCCTGAGACCGATAATCGCCTTTCTGAACTGACACTTTTGTATCAGTTCAGCAACACCATGCTTTCCACCATACGCCTCAACAAGTTGATGCACCTTATCCTTACCGCGATTACGGCGCCATCATCCAACCTCTTTGAACGCACCATTCTGTTTTTACGCAACGAAAAATCAAATGTCCTGCAAGGAATGCTGGCTGTAACCCGCCAACTTTCCGAAGGCCTGCAGATTGTCGGTGGCCACGATGCCCTCGAAAGTCGGTGGGATATCAGCGATGAATTAATTTCACGGCAACGATCCGCTGAATTCTGTCTGCAGGTGCGTTTGACACGTATTGAAATCGACAGCGCCTGCCCGCTGATACGCCACATAGTTTCAGAGCGGAGTTTCTGCCACTCCGAGGACATCCTGTGCCAAAAATGCCCGACCTGCCACTTTATGAAACCCTTATGCTCCGGGCCATTTGCCGCCGTACCTCTTATCGCCCACGAAACGACCATCGGCATGGTTGTTGTGGACAACCCCGATTCCGGCCTTAACATTACCTGCGACAATCTGCATTTTCTTCAGCTTTTTGCCAATCAGGCCGGCATGGCCATTGAAAATTCGATGCTGTACAATCGTATCAAAGATGCCCACTTGAACCTGAAAGATGCCCGTGAACGCCTGTTGCATGGCGAGCGTCTCGCGGCCATCGGTGAAATGGCGGCAAACCTGGCCCATGAACTGAAAAACCCGCTCATCACTATCGGGGGGTTTGCCGGACGGTTGCTCAAGTCACTTCCCGATGAGACGCGGGAACATCAGTATGCCGACACCATTGTTTCAGAAGTCAGCCGGCTGGAAAAAATGCTGGCTGAAATTCTGGCGTTTTCTCGCAAGCCGACAATCTGCTTTTGTGTCTGCGATCTGGAGGGAATTATTCAGGAGTGTCTTGCAAGCTGCGCGGCCACTTTTGAAGACCATAATATTAAAATAACTTTTTCCAGTAAAGCCCAGCCATGGAAGGTTTCCGGTGACGCACACCAGCTGAAACAAGTGTTTCTCAATCTGATATTAAACGCCTGTGATGCCATGCCTGACGGGGGAAAACTGCTTCTGACTCTTGAAAGGACATCACTTGGCAAAGAAATGATTGTTGCTACTGTTGAGGACACTGGTGGCGGGATTCCGGAACATATGTTCCAGCAGATCTTTAATCCATTTTTTACAACCAAACACCACGGAACCGGTCTCGGGCTTGCGATTGCAAACCGTATCATCCTCAATCATTTTGGCTCGATCGAGGCTCACAATAGCGGACAAGGTGCCGTTTTCAAAATAACGTTGCCGCTGGCAAAATAATCGATTGATTTCCCGGGCTCTGGCTTAACTGGACGAGTGCCGCGCATGTAAAGCCCTCCCATTCATATCCGGAATGTTGTCAGCTAAAATTAGATCGTCATTCTCGTGATGTGTTGCCCCATGAATGTCGTGATAGTAGCGAAGAACATAATGAAAAGTATCGCCACGATTATACTGATGATGACGCTCCACGTGATAACCCATTTATTTACCCCGCCTACCTCCTGAAGTACTTGAATGTAATGCTGTGGTGATTGTTTCGCTCGTATTTCACAAATATTCGATTTTACATGCCGGTAATAAAGGTACTGGACTTTAGACTTCTGTAGCGATCTTTGAAAAATGTTGTTTTGCCCCAAAAAA
>JABBNX010000067.1 GCA_019352135.1 Pseudomonadota bacterium | reverse complement strand
ATAAACGATACATAACACCCTCCCAACTTTTATACATTTATATATATATTAATAAGCTAATATGTCAACCCATATTTTAAATTTTACAAACCTATAACAAAAACGGCACAGGGCGGCGAGGTCATGTTGAATAACAAAACAGGGGTAACTATCCAGCATCAGCGTATAATTTTACAGGAAGTCCCGCTTTCGTCAAGGGAGGGAAGGTACGATTAAAGAGAAAAAACTATTGTACCGGCAAACAAACTGATCAGTGCATATCGCGGAAGAAGTCGTGATTGACATATCAGGGGGTGTTCCCGCCATGGTCGACCAGGTCACAATAAGAATAAAGACCCACCCGGTTGCGCCCTTCACGCTTGGCCCAGTACATCGCCTTGTCGGCACGTTCCAGCAGCGAATACGCAGTATCGCCATCCGGCAGCAGGCAGGCGCTGCCGATACTGACCGTCACACGCAGTTCAGGTATCCGGTGCAGGGGGGTTTGCTCCACGGCAGTACGCAGGCGTTCTGCCAGCTTGTTAGCCTCCCGTTCAGGCGTATGAGGCAGCAGGATCACAAACTCTTCGCCACCGAAACGGGCCAGGACATCGGTTTGACGCAAAGCGTCCGCCAGTATTTGGGTCAGATGCTGCAGGACGAGGTCACCGACCTGGTGCCCCCAGGTATCGTTAACCTGCTTGAAATTATCAATATCAACCATCAGCACCGCCAGATCAAGCCGGTAACGCTGGGCGCGAAGCACCTCTTCCTGCATTCTGCGATCAAGGCAGCGGCGGTTGAATATTCCCAGCAGCGGATCAGTGATGGTCTCCTGCTCCAGGACATAAATACGTTTCAGTTCCTGGGTGGTACGGTAGGCCAAGAGACAGGCCAGCAGGACAAAGAGTGCTCCAAAGAAGAGGATCACCGACACCAGTTTCTCGGGCATGGTATACTGTTCCCCATACTTGAGAACAAAGAACCCCGCGTAGCCGATAAAAAACAGCAGGATCATTCCGCCCAGAAGATACCACCTGCTGCGATTGACACCCTGGGGCAGCTCTATCTGCAACTTGCGCACAATGGTAAGCGAGATCGCCAGCAGCGCCAAACCACTGAGCAATAGTACGGCTATCAGGTCGCTCAGACAAAGGCTCCCTACCAGAGGTATCTCAACAGAAGTGGGTATCAGCGGCATGCGGTCTGCTCCAATTAGCAGGAATATGGAGAGAAATAAGCTATTGGGGGGATCTGATAATTTTAAAGCAGGTATCCATACACTGGTGAATGAGTTGCCGTCAAGACGTTTTTGCAGATTCCGGGAGAAAAGTAAATCCTACCCGGGGAAATTCAGATTATCCCGCCTCCCGGTTATTTTTTTCGCCGGTAATACGACCATCGCTCACCTCCAGAATTCTGTCGAAGTTTTCCACCATACGGTGATCGTGAGTGACAACCAAGATGGCTGAATGGTTCTCCACCGCCAGTTTTTTCAAAAGGTCCATGACGTTTTTGCCGTTTTCCGTATCAAGCGCAGCGGTCGGCTCATCGGCCAGAATCACTTTTGGGCGATTGGCCAGCGCCCGGGCAATGGCCACCCGCTGCGATTCACCTCCGGAAAGGGCGGTCGGATAATTATTGATCCGGTGTCCCAGGTTGAGCGCATTCAGCAGTTCAACAGAGCGTATTTTTGCATCATTGCGCGTCAGCCCGTTAATCTCCAGCGCTATCATAACGTTTTCCTGAGCGGTCAGAAACGGGATCAGGTTGTGCGCCTGGAAGATGAAACCAAGCTTTTCCCGGCGCATCCGCTTCAGGTCAATGCCGCTGTGCCAGCCATCATCGGCGACCGTAGTGCCGTCGATAACGACCGTGCCGTGCGTCGGCTCATTAATCAGGCCGATACAGGTCAGCAGCGTGGTCTTGCCCGAACCCGAGGGACCAAGAATGGCAACCAGCTCTCCCGGCCTGACCTTGAAACGTGCATCCTGCAGGGCAGTTACGGCGGTCTCCCCCTTACCATAGATCTTCGTCAGATTGTCTACTTCTATTGCATACATATCAACCACCCAACGCTTCGGCCGGTTCGACCTTGAGCGCCTTTCGAATACCGACGAAACTTGAAATCATGCAAATAGCTATAACGATGACAAACAGAATTTGCAGGTCGAACGCTTCCAGCACGATCCGGCGGGGAAAATTTTTGTACGTCAGCAGGATCAGGAGATAGCCGATACCATAGGCCAGTATTCCCATCAGCAGCGACTGCTGCAGGATCATGCCGATGATCACCCGGTTCTGTGCACCGATCAGCTTCAGGGTGGCAATGACGCGAATTTTGTCGAGGGTCGAGGTGTAGATGATCAGCGAAATGATAACCCCGGAGATAATCAGCAGGATAATCCGAAACAGCCCCAGCTGCATCCGGGCCTTCTCAATCATCCCCTTGGTAAGAATCTTCGTCTGCTCTTCCACGGAGATGGGACGGAAATGGTTCCAGCGGCTGATCCGCTCCTGAACCTCGTGGAGGTTCGCGCCCGGTTCCAGCCGCGCCACAACGGTGTTCACGGTGTGGGTTGATTCCGTGATGCCGGCGATGTTCTGTTTAAGGAATTTTGCCTGGGATGGAGAAAGGGACTGAATCGCGGCCAGATTCGCTCCGATCCTCTCTCGGTCGTTCCTGATGGCGTCGTTATCTTTCTTGAACTGGATATCCTGGGCGTCGGCCAGACTCACATATGCCGCCGGATCACCTCCCGAAGAGACCACCTTTCCGGTTATTCCCACCACGGTGTAGTCGTTAAGCCCCAGATGAATCTTTTCGCCGATCGCCATCCGCATCGCCTTGGCAACGACCATTTCATAGTGCTTCTGGCGAATGCCGCGCCCCGCAATGATCTCCGGCGGGCCGCCAATGCCGTTCAGGTCATACCCGATCAGGAAAAAGCGGAACGGTTTGTCCATCCGCTCGACCTGAATGGTCTGAAATGAGAGCGGGGAGGCCTCCGCCACGCCAGGCACCGCCTGGATACGGTACTTGATGTCTTCCGGAATGCGCGAACTCTCGGCAAACGGGCCGTTCGTGTCCTGCTGCACCACCCAGATGTCGGCCTTGGTGAAGTCGAGCACCGCCAGCGCATCGGCAAAGAGCCCCCGATAGATCCCCCCCATGCTCATCACCACCCCGAGCAGCAGTCCGAGGCCGATGGAGGTGAGAATGAACCTCCCACGGTGATAGCGGATGTCACGAATGGCCAGATTCATCGCGCTACCCGCACCTTCATGCCTTCCTTGAATTTTGCGGTTTCAAGAGGTGGCGCCACCGCGACCCGTTCGCCACCGGCAAGCCCTGCAACGATTTCCGTGAGGTTGCGGCGGTCTTCGATACCAACGATCACCGGCTTGAATGCAAGTTTTCCGTTCGCCACGACCCAGACGCCGCGTTTCTTGTCCTTCGTGACAATGGCGGCTGAGGGGAGTGACGTGGCGTTTTTCTTCATTCCGGTTACAATATAGACATCGGACTGTTCTCCGAGGCGAAAGTGTTTCAGCGGTTCACTGAAGGCCACATCCACTTCCAGCTCTTCGGTTACCCGGTCGCTCTCGTGTCCTACACGGGCAACCTGGCCGGGCAGCTGTGCGCTGCCTAAGGAGCGCAGTGCGATCAGCGCTTTGTTGCCGACGGCTATCCCCTTCAACTGGGACTCGTCCACGTTGGCCTTGACCCAGACGGTTCGCGGATCGGCGAGGGTGAAGATCGACATCCCCGGCGAAACCGTATCGCCCCGTTCCAGATCACGGGTAATGACCACTCCATCCTGGGGAGCATAGATGAGCGTATCCGCAACCTTGCTCCGGGCAAAACCAAGCCCGGCGCGACCGGCCTGCTGTCCCATGCGCGCCGCCTCGATGGCGGCCATGCTCCGGGCAACCTCTTCCCTGGCCACCTGGCGTGCGGTTTCATACTGATCGGCCTCCAGCCTGGCGACCAGGTTCTTTTCGGCCAGTATCTTGAACCGCTGGGCGTTCTTTTCCGCCAGCGCCAGAGTTGCCTCGGCCTTCTGGAGATTTGCCTGTTCCACGCTCACATCGGCAGTTGATCTGTTCAGTCCGGCTTCGGACTGCCGCTGCTGCTGGAGAACATCGTCATTTTCCAGTTTTGCAAGGAGTTGGCCCCGTTTCACGACATCGCCTTGATCGGCGTACACTGCCACTATCCTGCCGGTCACCCTGCTGGAGACGCCGACTACCACCTTCGCCTCGACCGTGCCATTGCCGTATACCTGGGAGGTCAGGTCGAGCTTCCGGGCGGTTACGACCTTTACTCGCGGCGGCGCAAGGAGCGTCAGCTTGAGAACAACGCCGACTGCAAGAACAGCCACAGGCCAGATCAGATATTTTTTCTTTTTTGCCACTGCTTTCAGCAGTTCCATGTGTCACTCCTTAACGGCTTCTTCTCACTCTTTTCCGACGGCACGGTCAAGGCGGGCCAGTGCGATGTCATAATCGTACAGGGCCTGAATACGGGCGGTATGCGCATCAAGAGCCAGGGACTCTGCATCGGTCACCTCGATGATGCTGCCGACCCCTTCATGATAGCGCCCCTCCGCCAGCATTTTGTTTTCATCGGCAGCGGCGCCTTCCTTCCCGGTCGAGACCATGCGGGCGGCTGCCTCGTTTGCTCCGAGCCAGGCGGATTCGACATCCTTGATGATTTGCAGCCTGAGATTACTCTGCCGGGCTTCGGTTGCATTGATGTTTGCGGTGGCTTCTTTCACCTGCTCGACCGACGAGAAGCCCGAAAAGAGCGGCATGGTCACGTTCAAGCCCACTCCCCAGACGTTGCCGGTGGGGGGGAAGTCACGGTCGGCATAGCCGACGTTCGCCGTTCCGGAGAGGATCGGCAGATAGCCGCTTTTGGCCGTTTTCAGGGTGGAGGAAGCGGCTGATTTCAGGTCGGCCAGCTGCTGCAGCTCGGCTCGGTTGCGCAGCGCATCCTGCTGCACCTGGCTCCGTTCCGGCAGAGGCGCCGAAACAGGAGAAGGCTCAACCACGGTACGCTCTCCCAGGGATGCCATCCCCATGGCGCCGGCAAGCTCGAGTCGGGCAATATCCCGATTGTTCTCCGCCCGGATCAGCGCGGTTTTTGCGGTAAAAAGGTTCGCCTCCGCCCTGGCGACATCCACCCGCGCTCTGATCCCCTGTTTGAAGAACTCCTGCGCCTGCCGGTGCACCTCCGTTCGGGCCGTGACGTTTTCCGCAACGGCATCGACCTGCTTTTCAGCAGCCAGCAGCAGATAAAAAGCACTTTTGACGCGCAACGTAACATCCTGACGGGTTATGGAAAGAGCCTTGTCAGCAGCGTCACGATTGCTGCGGGCCGCATCCACCACCCCGGAGGTGCGGCCGAAATCGTAAATCGTCTGCTTCAGGTACAGGGCATCCGTATTGACTTCCGTCGTTTTGATGCTTTGCAACGGCGTGAGGTAGGAACGTCCCCTGCTCCAGTCGGCGGCAACAGTGATCTGGGGATAATAGTTCGACAATGCCTGGCCGGTTCTGGCATCGGCGCCGTTCAGGTTCTCTGTGGCCTCAACAATCTGAGGGTGGTTTTTCAGGGCCGTAGCCTGCGCCTCGTCGAGTGTCAGGGGGGTAGCAGCATACAGGGGCTGCGTCGAACAAACCAGCAGCAACAGGAACAGTACGAACGGTTTCAGCATAAGTCACCACTATATATTTATAGTTGAATGTAATAAGGACTGTTATTCGCATAAAAGCCCGAAGAAATCAACGGCTCAGAAATTATCGGCCTGTATGTGGCATTTACTCCAGCATAAAACCTTTGTTGAACAAACCAAGACACGCATCAACGATGTCAGGGTCGTAGCGGCTGCACCGGTATGCCGTTATTTCCGCAAGGGCAACGGCAATCCCGTTGGCCGGCCTGTAGGGGCGATAGGACGAGGTTGCTTCGACGACATCAGCAACAGTCAGAATTTGCGCCTCCAGAAGAATTTCATCCCCCTGAAGACCCAACGGGTAGCCGCTGCCGTCAATCCGCTCGTGGTGCTGCTGGACGATACGGGCAATCGGCCAGGGGAATTCAATGCCATCCAGTATTTCATAGCCGGCCTGGGGATGGGTTTTAAGGAGGCTCTGCTCGGCTTCCGACAACCGCCCCGGTTTGCTGAGAATTTCAACCGGCACGGAGAGCTTGCCGATATCGTGCACGATGGCAGCGGTGCGGATACCGTTGATCCGGTCAGCCGGAAGCGACATTTCACCAGCGATGGCGCAGGCCAGACGGGCGACCCGCCGTTGGTGTCCTGCGGTGTAGGGGTCTCTCATTTCCACCGCCTCGGCAAGGGCATGGATCGTTTCGTCGAATATCCTCCGCGACTTCTGGAGACTATCCCGCAGGGCTTCTTCCATCCGCCTGCGTTCGCTGATATCGGCAACGACCGCCATGAGGCCGATGATGATCCCTAACTCGTCACGCAGGGGAGCGGTGGAGACACTGATGTCGACGGGTGAGCCGTCTTTCCTGCCGACGCGCACTTCCATGCCGGTATACACTTCTCCGGCAATGGCACGTTCACGTAACCGGCGAAACTCTTCACCCCGCCCTTCAGGAACAATCGGGTTTGTCTCCCCCAGAACATCCTGCTCGTCCCAACCGAACAGACGCTCGGCAGCCGGGTTCCACACCAGTACCGTAGCGTCCCGATCAACGGCAAAGATCGCCAGCGGCGAGCCATGCACCAACGACCAGAGGGTCTGGAGACCGACCTGTTCCGCGGTCACCCGCTGTTTTTCACCGTTTTCAGCATTCATAACACCCCCTTACAAAGATCAGCGCCGCACAGATTTGCGTTGCGCACTTACCTGCAACAGCCCTGATCTTCCACCGTGATTTTGTCCGCCTTCCCGGCATAATCCGGTACGGTATCCTCATCCGGCCAGTCGGTATCACTGTTGTACGTCCGGTACCGTTTCGGATCGTTGATCTTTTCAGATGCCCTGAAGACGACATGCTCGGAACGGTGCACGGTATCCCAGCGGATATTACCCTTGAGGTCGCCGCCGGGCTTAACCTGGGATGGAGTGGCCTGCGTGCCGGTAACGGCATCAATAAGCTGCGAGCCGTTCCACTCCAGATAGTTGTTTCTGCCGTCAAAGAGAACTATTGCCGGCACCGTGGCAGGATAGGCAGGATAGACCATCTCGGTGTCGCGCCGAACATAGGTCGTGTCAACCGGCTCAAAAGCGGTCAGATTTCCCCACTCAACCCATGAGCCATCATACATCCTGACATCCTTGAATCCGCAGATTTCATGCAGGGCAAAAAAGTAGAACGCGGAGACCGCCCCGGTATTACAATAAAGAATAACCGGCTTCGTGCCGTCAATGCCCGCCTTTGCAAACAGCTTCAGCAGTGTGTCCCTGCTTTTGTACCGATTGTCCGGGCCCACCAGTGCGGGAACGGTTATGTTATAGCCCGGAGTCTTGACAAGATGGGCCCCTTTGATGATCCCCTCAAATGATGTATCCTTCACACAGAGCGGTATGGCAAAATGATCGGCCGTAGGGGTGCTGTGTATCGCCACCCACGGGTTCGGCAGCGGAATCGGGGGATTGGTCGTCATGCTGAAACCGGCGCGTGGCGTCTTGCCGTCGTTGGCCGCCGCTGAAAAGAGCATCTGGCTGAGGGTAAAGACCGCCTTATCCGCTTCACGCGTAAACAGAGTATTCTTCGGATTGTAGCTGAAACCGACAATCTGGTAGATATCGGGAATGCCGTCACTGCCGGGCGTGCCGGTCGCTGTGCGTTCATCCTTCAGATAATAGGCGGCCGGCGGCTGACGGGCATCCAGCAGATAGACATCTCCACGACTGGTTGTGCCGCTGTCCACCAGAGTTATCATTTCATCCAGACCTACGCGAATATGGAGCCGCCGGGTCGGCAGCTTGGCCACACTGAAATGTGACGGTGTAACTGTGGGCTGGTCAATTCCTTTCTGCAGAGGATACCCTGCATCAGCATAACCCTTGTTGCTTCCGTCCAGAAGCCGCAATTTTTCCGGAGAAAAGCCCCAGTAGTAGAGGGTCCACCAGAGCCGGGAGGCACAGACCATCCAGGGATTCTGCTGGGGGCTGGACAGCACCAGGACATCATCCGTGGTGATGCCGAGTTTTTGCAGCATGGCATCGATGCGTGGGCCGGTTCCGACCTCATGTTCCGTTATCATCGGCCCCTCACTGCGGTCAGCTACTTCACCGCCGGCATGGGAGGTAAGATACAGCGAGCCGGGGATATGCCCCAACTCACCTTTCTGCTCAAGCTGTACGATCAGATGATACTGGGGCGAACGGTCGCCGAAGCGCGCCGTTACCATCTGTTTCAGCCGTTTCGCATCGCCGGCAAACCAGGAGAGCTGATCGCTGGGACTGGGCACAACATTGATGATCACGACCCGTTCCCCCTTTTCGGTGCGGTAGCCATGGTCGATCCATTTTTTCAGTTGTACCGGTTCGAGCAGAGACCCGTTTGACGCTGCCTGGGCAGGCAGTATCGAGCAAAAAAGAAGCAGAGTGAGGATGAGTGTGAAGAAGCTGTATCTCTTGTGTAAAGCCAGCATTGGTATCTCCTGGTTGCCGTATTTATTGTTTACCTGCGCTATACAGTTTCGGTCAGTTTTTTGTCAGGGATGTCTTCGCCATGAGACTTCCTGTGAAAAAATTTCTTTGTCCCTTCCACCATATCCTCAAAGAGCGAATAGAAGATCGGCACATACAAGAGTGTCAGGAACGTCGAGACCATCAGGCCGCCGATGGCAACCACCGCCAGGGGAGAAAGCCGTTCCAGGCCGATAGCCCACTCCATGGCGATCGGGATCATCCCGACCGCCGTGCCGAAGGCGGTCATCAGGATCGGACGGGTCCTGACCCGCACGCTCTCCCGCAGGGCATCATTGGTTGACATCCCCTGCCCTTTGGCCATCTCGATGAAGTCGATCAGCAGGATCGAGTTTTTAACCACGATCCCGGCCAAAAGGATCAGCCCCATGAAAGACCCCATGGACTGGTGCTTGCCGGCAATCAGCATCGACCAGCTCGCCCCGATCATTGCCAGGGGAATGGCCACCATGATCGTGAGCGGATTGATGAACGACCTGAAGGCCGGAATAAGGGAGAAGTAGAGCAGCACCATGCCGATCATCAGCGCCGACATGAGGGCCGAAAATGACTCCTTGGCCTGCTTGGCGTCCCCTTCCTGAGAGATGGAGTAGCCCGGTGGGAGCTGCAGTCCTTTGAGCGCCGTCTGGACATTGTCCATGATGTGGGAAACCGCCGCCTTTTCCCGGTAGCCAAAGACATCAATGGTATTCTGCATGCTCTGGCGGGTCAGCAGCATCGGCACGTAGGAGGTGGTGATACTGCCCAAGGCAGAGAGCGGTATCTCACCCAGCGGGGTCTTGACTTTCAGCTGCGGCATCCCGGCCACGCTGTCCCGCTGCGAGGCATCATAGCGGGCACGGATCAGGAAGCCGTCCTCGCCGGCGACCCGGAACAGGGAAGCGGGCCCCCCTTGGACGGCCGCCTGCACCTGTGCGGCGATATCCTTGGGCGAGATGCCGTACAGGGCGCATTTTTCGCGACTGGCGATGAAATTGATCTCCTTCTTGTCGTCGGTCCAGGAGAGGGAAACCGATTTAAGCCCCCGGACGGTTTCCAGCCGGCGCTGGATATCACGGCCTATTCCCGCCAGCACCCTGGGGTCGGGGCCGCTCACCATCACGTCCACGGTGGAGCGGATGGAAGAGAGGGGAGTGGCGCCGTAGTCAAAGACGTCCACCGATTTCATCCCCGGAATCGTCAGGAACGTGCGCCGCATGTCGTCCTCAATCTGCCACATGGTCTGTCTGCGGTGAAACCGGTCCACCAGGTTGATGGTGATGTTCCCCTGCTGGGGATTCTTGCCGCTGCCGAAGGAAACCACCGACGGCTCCGACCCCAGGGTGGAGCTGATGGCGACAACCCCTTTTTCACCGTTGATGATTTTTTCCATCCGGGTGAGGATGGCATTGGTCTGGGCCAGGGAGGAGTTGCTGTCCGCCTCGAAGTTGATCTTGACGATGCCGGTATCCATGGGGGGCATGACATCCTTGCCGATCAGCGGGGTCACGATCTTGCCGCTGATCACCAGCAGCAGAAAGGCGGGCGGCAGGAACATCAGGCGGTGCTTGAGGGCGAAGCCGAGGATGTTGGTAAAAAAGTCGCGGATAGCGCCGACAAACCGGTCGCTTCCCCGCTTGACGATCCGCTCGAAACGGTTCTCTTTGGCCCCCTTTTTCAGGATGTACGGCGCCAGGATCGGGATGATGGTCACCGAAACGATATAGGAGGCAACCAGGGCGATGGTCAGCGACAGCGACAGGGGACGGAGCACGGTCTGGACATACCCGCCGATGAAGATGATCGGCAGCAGCACGACGATGGTGGCGTAGGTACCGGAGAAGATGGCCAGCATCACCTCTTCGGTACCGCCGGCCACCAGCTCGGTCAGATCCCGGTCCGACTCGTGGTAGTGGCGCTCGATGTTCTCGATCACCACAATGGCGTCATCCAGCAGCATCCCCACCGCCAGGATCACGCCGGTGAGCGTCACCATATGGAATTCGAAGCCGAACAGCCACATGACGGCAAACGTGATCAGATAGGTGAAGGGAATCGAGATGGCGCAGAGCAGCATGGTGCGGATATTCCCCAGGAACAGAAAGATCACGATGACGGTGATGATGATGGCGTCCCTGAGCGCCCCGAGCATATTGTCGACACTCCGCTCGATCAGGTCTTTCTGGTTATAACTGACTGCGAAGTTGATGAACGGATATTCTTTTCTCAGGGTGGGGAGATCCGCCTCGGTCGAGTGGATCGAATCCAGGGTGTGACCATTCTGGGCCCGCAGGATATTGATGCCGATCGCCTCAACACCGTTGCCATGGTAGGCCGACTGCGGTTCCTGCACCCCGGCCGAAACCGTGGCCACGTCGCGCAGATGGACCGTCCCCCCATCTTTGCGGGAGATGACCAGTTCGTTCAACTCATCAGGGGTTTTCACCTCGCCGGCGGTCTTGAACAGATATTGTCCCTCCCGGCGAATGATCAGCCCCTGGGGAATGTTCTGGTTCTGTGCGGCCAGCGCCCCCATGACATCACCCATGCTCACCCCGAAGCGGGTCAGCTGGTCCTGGTCAACAGTGACCGCCACCTCCGGCTGGTTGGCGCCGAACACTTCAACGTTGGCGACATCGGGAAGCCGCAGCAGCTCTTCCTTGATCTGGTTGTCGGCCAGCTCGCGGATCTTGCGCAGATCGACCGGAAAGCCGCTTTTGGGCGAGAGCGAAAGTGTCATGGTCGGCTGGGTGGCCTGGCTGATCTTGAAGATCTGCGGCGGCCTGATTCCCAGGGGAAGCTTGGCGCTCACCTTGCTGAGCGCGTTGGCCACGTCGGTGGCGGCGGCGTCCAGCCCCTTGTCATACTGAAACTCGGCAGTCACCACCGAGACCTCATCCTTGGAGGTGGAGGTAACCCGCCGCACCATGTCGATGGTGGAGAGTTCTTTTTCGATAGTGCGAGTGATGTCTGACTCCACATCGGTGGCGGCGGCTCCCGGCATGACCGTGATCACGCTGATCTGGGGCCGGTCGGTATCAGGAAAGAGATTGAACGGCATCTTGTGATAGCCGATGATCCCCACCACCGCAAAGAGCAGCACCACCGACAGCACCAGGTGCGGCTTTTTTATGTATTGTTCAACAAACTTCATGGCTTGGCTCCCCCGGTGGCGGCAGGTGCCGGCGTGGCTGTGACGGCCGGCGTAACAGCCTTGTTCGTCACCGGCGTGACCGCAGCGCCCTCAACCAGCGTCAGCAGCCTGTTTTCCTGGGCCACGGCCACCTGCTCGCCCGGATGCAGATCACCCGTCACCGCCGCTGTGCCGTTCCCCATACCCAACAGCGTGACCGGCCGCAGATGCACCGTGCTGCCGGTCACGACATAGATGAACGCCTGCTGACCGTTTTTTACCACCGCCTGATCAGGAACGATCAGACCGGTTGCTTTCCGGGCCACCAGATCAACCCCGACCGTCGCATCGGCCGGAAGTCTGAACGGGGCCGCGGGTACAATCACCTCTACAGTGGCAAGCATGCTTTTCCCCAGCGCCGGATAGATCCTGTTCACCCGGGCGGAAAGCCGTTGATCGCCGTTTGTCAGGTACACAGGGGTTCCGGCATGGAGAGGGGCCAGCTCTTCCTGAGGCACCTGGGCAAGCACCTTGAAGGGAGCGCTCTTGTCAACCGTCAGAATCGGCTTGCCCGGCACCGCCAGATCTCCCGGTTCATTCCAGCGTTTGGAGACCACACCGGCAAATGGCGCGTAAATACGGGCATACCCCGCCTGGGTTTTGGCCACATTGGTATTCATGGCCAGCCCTTTCAGACTTTCGTTATAGGCGTCAACCACCGCTCTGGTCCCGTCCAGGGCAGCACGGGAGCGCTCCAGCGCCTCCTGCGAGATGGCGCCTGATTTGCACAGGGTCTGATCCCGTCCGTACACCGCCTTCTGTGTCTCATAGGCACTCCGGGCGCCGGCCAGTTTCTGCCGGGTGGCCAACACCTCGGAATTCACCGCTACGGTCCGGTCCTGCAGCTCCCGCGCATCTATGGTAACAAGCAGTTCCCCTCTGCGTACCGGATCCCCCTCCCGCTTGGCTATGGTGAGGATATTGCCGGAGATGCGCGCCGAGAGGTCGCTTCTGACAAACGGCACTATCGTTCCCAAATAGTGGGCGGTCACCTCAAGAGTCCCCTGTTTCACCGGCACAACCTGCACGGCAGGCGGCAATATTTGGGGAGGCGCGAGGTGGGCAATCTCCCTCTTCTTCCTGACGACAAGCAGGACTCCTACAACAACCAGCACAATCACAATCAGGATAAAGACACTTTTCCGTTTCATTTGAGATATTCCTCCAGAGTTCCGTTCGCCTTGCGCCAGGCGACCTGGGCAGCGGTGTAATCAAAAATGGCCTGACTCAGGTTTGCTTCTGCCGTCATATCCGCCGACTGGGCAAGCAGCAGATCGCTCATGGTGCCGGCGCCGGCGCCGTATTTTTCCTGCTCGATGCGGAACGATTCGTGCGCCTGTTCGATGGCCTGACGGGCCGTTGTCACCCGGTTGGCGCTTTCGCGCAGAGAGGCGGCGGCTGTGGTCAGATCAAGCCGCAACTGCTGCTCCACCACCTGTTGCCGTGCGACGGATTTTTCCTTGAGAATCGTATCACGCCGGAAATCGGCATACAGCGAACGCTCAAACAGCGGGATGCTGGCCTGCAGCCCGAAATACCAGCTTGCATCTCTATACCAGGGCGTAAACCCGTACTGATCGGTGTAGCCTGCCACCGCGTTGACGGTCGGGAGAAACTTACCGAAGGAAAGAGTCCGGGAAAGATCGGCCTCCTTCACACCAAGAACGGCAGCCTGATATTCAGGTCGGCCGCTCCAGGGCTTCAACTCTTCAGCAGCCGCAGCCGATCTGTCACCCGACATGGCCAGGGCGTCAGCCAACAACAGCGGCTCCCCGTTTGAGGAGGGATCATCCCCCATCAGGTACCGCAACGTCGCACCCGTCGTGGCGAGCGCTTCGTCAACTGTCAACTGGCGCTGGCGCTCATTGGCCAGCTGCACCTCTACCTTCAGCAGGTCAACCCGGGCGATACGCCCGACGTCGAACAGCTGCCCGGCATTTTTGACTTGCGTTTCCAGAGCCGTGACAGCGGCTGTGGAGGCATCCCGGAGCTGCTGCAGCTGCAACAGTTTGTGATAGGTGTTGACCGTGTTGGCGATCAACTCGTTTCTGGTCAGGGTCAGGGAAATCTGCTGCAGATCGCGCCGTACCTTGGAAATGCGGACGGTGGTGACGATCTGCCCCCCCTGGTAAATCGGCAGCGATAGCAGTAATCCCAGCGAGGCGTAGTCGTCGCTGAAATGGGCCGGAATCACCGTGGACTGGGCCGGGATATAAGGGACCGGATCCTGGAGCCGGTTATAGGCGAGATTGAGGGAAAGTTTCGGCCAATGTTTTCCCCGACTGCCGGCAATCCCCTCCACGCCGGCATCAACTCCCAGGTGAGCTTCGGTCATAAGCGGGTTTCGCTCCAGGGCCCTGCCGAGAGCTTCCTTGAGAGTCAGCCGCTCCTCCGCCATGGCCGGCACGGCAAGCAAAACAGTCAACAACAGTAAGGCAATAATCCGGGCAAATATGATTGTTTTCATAAAGTATCCAGTATGTTGAAATATGCTCAAGTAGTCATGCATGTTGGTAAAAAAAAGAGGAGCAAATCCCCCTCAATCCCCCTTTATTACGGGGGAAGCTTTTACATCCCTACCCCCTGCCAGACAAACCAGCCGCCCACCACCGCGACAACAGCCCCGCTGACACGCTTGGCCCAGAGGGAGAAGTTGACTACACCTCGCGCCTTTATGAAGCCCTCGACGAAACCGGTGAATGTACCGGCAAAAAGCATCAGCAGACAGTGGCCGATGGCATAGCAGAAGAGAAGAGCTATGCCGTACAGCACCTGCCCCTTCCCCGCCACCAGCGTCAGCAGCACCACCAGAACCGGCGTGGCGCAGGGGGACGAAACGACGCCGAAGAACAACCCCAGCAGGAAGGCGCCGACTATGCCGCCACGTTTCGGCTTGAAATCCCGCCTGACCGGAAGGCGAATCTCGTAGAGCCCCATCATCTGGCCACCCATGACCAGCGCAATGGATCCGGCAATCAGATACCACGGTCCCCCAAGGGTGCCGAACATGGTGCCGAGCAATCCCGCCGCAGCGCCAAAGGCGGTGAAGGTCAGGGAGAGCCCGAGGATGAAAACAAGCGAATAGCGAAAGGCCTTGCTCCGATCTCCGTCACTGTAGCCACCGACGAAACCGACCACCAGCGGAATGGTTGCCAGCACGCAAGGGGAGGCAGAAGAAACTACCCCGGCCAGAAAGACTGCGCCGAAGGCCACCAGCGGATACAGGGTAATAATCTGTTCGATGTTATCGAGAAAACTCATTTCAAACCGACAGCTTTCAGTTCTTTCAGGATATCGGTTTTGGCCATGAAACCCATATGACGTTTAACTTCCTTCCCTTTGGCATCAAAGAAAATCTGTGTCGGTATCATCTGGATCCGATAGTCATCTGCAAGGTCGGGGTCTGCCCTTACATCGGTAAACAGGACATTAGCCTTCCCCTTCAGCTCATGGTTAAGTTCTTCCAGTATCGGGGCCATTTTTTTGCAGGGGATACAGGTACGCGCCCCGAAGTCGGCCACCGTGGGTTTGCCGGAGGAAAGCACCGCGCGAATGGCAGCATTATTGGCAGAGGGAAGTTCGGCATGGGCAACGGTTGCCATCGTCAGAACAGCAAAAACAGCACAAAGTCGTTTCATATAACCCCCATAATTTCTGCAACAGAGGCGGTCTTACCCGAGAATACGACCTTGCCGTCAACCACCAGTGCCGGCGTGCTCATGACGCCATAGGCCATTATTTTCGGTATCTCTTCAACTTTGACGATCTCCGCATTTTTACCGCTTTCCGCCACCGCTTTCTTCACGTTTTCATAGAGGGTCTTGCATTTGGCACAGCCGGTGCCGAGTACTTCGATCTTCATGATTAATTCTCCTTAGTGATCTCTGTTTCAAGCAGTATTTTGATTTCTTTCGAACAGCACCTGCCGCGTGGGGACAACTCTTTGCAGCGCCCCTGCGTACAGACTTCTGTCATCCGGCGTATGTCATCCATGGTGCGGGCGCCGTTCTGGATTGCGTCCAGAATCACCCGTTTGCTGACGCCGCTGCACCAGCAAACGGTCTCATCCTGAGGCGCTTCAAGGACATTTTCGGTATAAAGGCTCTTCACAGTTTTCCCTTTGCCACAAGCTTCTCTTTAATAAATTCACTGAACACGGCCGCATCGGGAAAGCTGATCGCCTCGGACGGGCAGAGTCGGGCGCAGGTGCGACACTCGACCACGCAGTTATATGGATTAACCACTGTCGATTTCAGGCCTGCCTCATCAAAGGCCAGGACATTATTTTTGCAGATCGTGATACATTCCCGGCAGCCGCTGCATTTCTCTGCATCAATGGTCGGAAACCAGGGAATTTCTTCACGCGGGATTCCCCGCCATTCACTCATGATCAGCCTCCTCTCAGGGGTTGTTGGCCGCCAGTTCCTTAATTGCAGCAACCGCCTCTTCGGTACTCTTGTTGCGTATGTCCAGCGCAAAATGATGTGCCTTATCAAACCCGATCGCCTCGAAGGCGTCGCGGTACATTTTGCCCTGCATCTGCGGATCACAGGCGGCGATGTACAGTTTGTCGGTCTCACCCCCCGAGAGAAGCACCTTCAAAAATTCTTCCCCGTCGCCGACACAGAGTTGCGGATGCAGACAGACGTAATCGAAGAGTCTTTCCCGGCGCACATCGGAAAGAACAGCAAAGATATCCATTTTGGTAAAGCTGGGACAGGTCCCTTGGCAGACACACAGTACGAATCCTTTTTTTCCTGACATGGCTCGTTTCCTCCTCTGATTGATGAGTGCCACCGTTCCGGCTCAGACCAGTGGCACTCTTTGCAACAATCCTTTTCATTGCCGCTACTTGAGCATTCCTCTCGCTTTCATCATATCGCACGGATTGCGTCTCATTACCGGCACGGCAACGCCCTTTTCTTTGGCGCGTTCTTCCATTTTCTTATGGTGTTCGACCACATACTCCTTACAGGCGTTGTACTCAGTAAAACTGCGCAGTTTGGCCTGGTGCTCTGTCCGCTCCTCCGGGGTCATCAATTGCCAGCCGGCAGTGTTCTGCGCATTGCCTGTCCAGCGCCAGTTGCGGGCAAAAGCGGTCGATACGGTTAGTGAGAGTGCAAGGGTCAAGGCGATGGTGGTGACGATTCGTTTCATGGTGTTTCTCCTTTCATTCAGCAAATATGGGTATTACATGCTGCCAGGGTACCAAACCATTGTGTACATTGTATGAATAGATTGTGAAACTGTATGAATCTACTGCAGTACTTTAAACTTTCCAGAAAACGTGGCGTCTTCTGGCAGGAGCCGGAAAAGAAACAACAGTTTCAAATACAAGAGCGCGAAAGTCGAGCTATTACCTCCTTTCTGCACCACTGAACAGGCCGATACGCGCTTCTGACTCACGCTTGGCGATAGTTGTTGCCCGGTCAATGATTTCAAAGACTTCAGGATGCTTGACTGCGTAGTATATTTTGACCCCATCCTTGCGGCGAGACAAGATGCCGTGTGTCTGCATGTAAGCAAGATGGCGTGAGGTATTGGACTGTTCCTCGTCTATTGCCGGAAATATTTCGCAGACGCAGCGCTCACCGTTGCGCAAGAAGTCTATGATCTTCAGGCGGGTCGCCTGAGCTATGGATTTAAGTACATCGGCCTGGTAATTGGTGGCAGAACTCATGGCTAACTCCGTTATTATATGAATGTATAATCATATATGCTTGAGCATGCCAATAGTCAAGATAAAAGGTAGCTGCTGCCGACCCCCAACTCTCGCGTTATACCTGAGCAATGCAACTCACCTTGACGAAGTTCCGATGTAACGATATAACCTGAATTATGAAACAAGCCGTCACCATGTATAAAGCCTTGGGCGATGAAACCCGCCTGAGAATCCTGCTGTTATTGATGGAGCAGGGGGAACTGTGCATCTGCGATCTGATGAACGCCTTGGATATGCCTCAATCCACTGTATCCCGCCATGTAGCCTATATGAAAAATGCCGGTTGGCTGAATGACCGGCGCGGCGGTGTCTGGATGTATTATTCGATCAACCCCGAACTGGACAGTTTTACTAAATCTCTGGCTGAGCTCACGTGCAACCACCTTGCATCTGCCGAAACAATTATCGCTGACCGCCGCCGCCTGACTACCTATATGAAGACCAAGGTCGATTCGAGTTGTCTGTAATCAGCTTGTAACTTGATATATCCGCCAAAGCGGATATAATAGCCTCACATTCAAAAACGTGAGGTGCATAGCATGTCCGAACACATTACCCGCAAGCTCTCCTTTCTCGACCGCTGGCTGACCCTCTGGATATTCACCGCCATGGCTCTCGGAGTCGGACTTGGGTATTTCATCCCCGGCACAGAGTCTTTCATCAACCGTTTCCATGTCGGCACCACCAACATTCCCATTGCCATCGGCCTGATCCTGATGATGTACCCCCCTTTTGCCAAGGTGAAGTACGAAGAGATGCCGGAAGTATTCAAAAACAAGAAAATCCTCGCCATCTCGCTGGTGCAGAACTGGCTGATCGGTCCAGTGCTCATGTTCGTGCTGGCCGCGCTGCTCCTGCCGGACAAGCCCGAGTATTTGGTTGGGTTGATCATGATC
>JABBNX010000004.1 GCA_019352135.1 Pseudomonadota bacterium | reverse complement strand
AGTTCACCGACCTGGTTGATTAATTGATCAACCTTAATAACGCCGACACGGATCGACGACTCGGTCTCGCTGGTACGGCGTCCGAAGGCCCCCGGCGCAAGTTCATTCTTGTCATAAGCCCTTCTGCCGGGTGCCGTTTCCACCGCATCTTCAACCGGGTTGCACGGAAACTCCTGACTGAATTTTACCTGTTCAGGCGCCACGACGGCGGCTTCCGCGATGGCATCATCCGCTTCCACTCTGAGGAACGGTACCCCTTCAATCACTTTCAACTGGTCCTCATCCGCTACGAACTCAAAAATATCGCGGATATCCGCTTCGCCGGCAGTTGTCTCCAGCGTGAGATGCCAGCTGCAGAGGCATATTTCAGGATCAAGTGTACAAAAATCGGCGCTTGCGGGAAGTTCGGCGGTCACAGTCAACTCACCCAACTCCTCCAGCTCGGCAAACAAGCTCTCCAATCGGATACCCCGCTTGAAGATATCCGGGTCCGGTGTAAACTCAAGCTCAAAGTGGCGGCAGACCACACCCGAACTGTCAGAGTCTGGCGGTATAACCGGCTCTGCCTCAGGCGCGTTTTCTGCTTCTTCTTCGCCGGATGGAGCAACCGCGCCCGAATCAACAACCTGCTGCAGTTTGGCGCGAATCCTGTCAATAGACTCCTGGCAAACCTCTGCTCCGTCACGATGACCGGCCAACTGCATGGAGATCACGTCGCCCGCTTCGAGAAAAAGGTCAACCATTGCCGGACTGAAGGGAATTTCGTGATTGCGCATGCGGTCGAGCAGCGATTCCAGCACATGGGTGACGATCGTCATATCCTGGAAACCAAAGATTCCGGCGCCTCCCTTGATCGAATGCGCAGCTCTGAAAATGGCATTGAGTTGTTCTTCGTCAGGCCCCGCGTCTGAGAGCGATACAAGAATCTGCTCCATCTCGGCCAGGTGTTCCGCACACTCCTCGAAAAAGACCTGGTTAAACTGGTTGAGATCTATGCTGGTTTTATTTTGTCCGGAATGAGTCATGCTGATTTCCTTGAGACATCAAAGTGGGAGATTCAATTCGTGATCAAAACCTAAACAATGAATCTTGGACCTGAAGGTATCAGGGACATTACTCACGTGCGCATTGAAACCGTTCTGTCTCAGGGTGCGGACAAAGAGTGCCAGGAGCTGACAACCACAGGCATCAAAACCGGTGATCCCCGACACATCTATCTCCCGAACGGCATCCGGGGAACTTTTTAACTGATCAGCAACAGCATCAGCGTTCAAAAGACGGGCAAGTGATTCCGTCAGGGGAGGATGCTTTTCAGCAACACCACCCATGGACCAGTCGCCATCCAGAACTATTCGCAGTATTTCACCAGTGTCATTAATCATTGCCACCCCGCATCCATCTGGATATTCACCCATATTTCTCGTTAAAAGAAACAGGTTCTTGTAGCTGCCGCTTGATCCTGCTTCACAGCCTGAACTGTCCGACCAGCTGTTTCAACTCTTCCGCCTGACGGGAAACGTCATTAGCAGCAATTGCTGTTTCTTGCAGCGCATAGTCGTTCTGCTTGGCCAGGTCATTGAGGTTCATGACGTTGCTGCTGATCTCTCTTGTCGTAGCGGTCTGCTCTTCGGCGGCGGTGGCGATCTGGCTGATCTGTTCGGTCACGTCATTGATGATATCGAGGATTTCCTGCAGCGAACGGCCTGATTCCGAGGCATGGCTGGTCCCCTGTTCGACTTGGGAAACGCTCTGTTCCATGGAGGTGACCGCATCTTTGGTCTCTTTCTGGATGGCCTTGATCATTTCACCGATCTCTTTGGTGGCACGGGTAGTCCGTTCGGCAAGGGCACGAACTTCGTCGGCAACGACGGCAAAACCGCGCCCCTGTTCTCCGGCTCTGGCCGCTTCGATGGCGGCATTCAGGGCCAGCAAGTTGGTCTGGTCGGCGATATCTTCGATGGTACCGATAATGGTGCCGATCTGCTCTGAGCGGACGCCAAGGGCATCAACCGTACTGGCGGCATTTTGCACCCGTTCGGCAATGGTGTTCATGACGGCAATTGATTGACCGACAACGACCACGCCCTGGTTGGCCTTCTGGGTGGCGCCGCCGGCATTGGCTGCAGCATGGTGGCAGTTGTTGGCGATGTCACCCGAAGTGGCCGACATTTCTTCGCCTGCGGTTGCCAGCGAGGTGGATTGTGACGATAGCTGGGCGATACTTTCGATCATCTGTTTCGATGTCGTTTGCAGTTCGAGAGATGACGATGCCAGATGCAGTGAACTGTCTGATACCTGGTTAATGATGCCGTGCAGCTTGCTGATAAAGGTATTGAACCATTCGCTCAGTTCGCCGATCTCATTCTTGCCGAGGATCGGCAGACGGCGGGTCAGGTCACCCTCACCCTGGGCAATATCCCTGATAGTGTCGACCACAGCTTTGATCGGACCGGTGACAGTGCGGGAGACCACCCAGGCAAGCAGAATGCTGAGCGCCAGTATTCCCATAAGGCCCACCCCGATGCCGATCTGAATCTGGCGGACATGGGCAGTGACATCATCAACATAGATGCCGGTGCCGACCACCCAGCCCCAGGGCCGGTACAGTTCAACGTAGGAAATTTTCGGCACCGGCGTGACGCTCCCCGGTTTAGACCAGGCATAATCAACAAAGCCCTTCCCCGCGTCCTTGCAGACCGTGGCCATCTCCACAAAAAGTGCCTTGCCGTCGGGATCCTTGTTGCCACTCAGATCCGTGCCGTTCAGTTCCGGCTTGATCGGGTGCATGATCATCTTCGGGCCAAGATCATTGATCCAGAGATAGTTTGAGTCATCATAGCGTATGGCAGCAATCCGCTCGGCCGCCTGCTTCTGGGCTTCCTCTTTCGTGAGCGTTCCGGCTTCAACCTGTTTCTGGTAGGAAGCAAGCTGGCTGGTCGCTTCCTGCACCAGATAGCTCACGGTCGCCTTTTTTTCCGCCATGATCAGCCCACGAATAAACGGCATCAGCACGAACATGGTGACTAACGACAATACCAGCCAGGTAAGCACCGACAAGCTCATGATTTTTGTAAAAATACTCCAGTCCTTGTATGCTTTGAGTTTCATAATTCCCCTTCGTAATTACCATCGCATGCGCACGTATGCTGGCAGACATTTCTGCCAGACAGAGTGCAGAGAGTGTGCCAGAGGGAGAAACTATTAATTTAGTTGTAAATACTGCAAGTTAGGGGTTTTATTACCACGGAGGGGGTGCGACGTAAATTGACAACTCCATACATACTATAGTGTTATACGTTATTTATCGTTAGGTTACGCTGCGCGACACCGGTTGCGGCAGCAACTTTTGTCGCACCGGTGGTTCTGCCGGTGCATCAACCCGAGCGCGACAAGCGCTTGTTAAGCGCCTGGCGGGTGATCCCCAGATAAGCGGCTGCCAAGCGCTGATTATTATCGGCCAGATGCAGCGCCTCCGAGATCAGGAGATTCTCGGCTTCCTTGAGGGTCGGAAACTTTTCGCTGAACGGACAGACGGGACAGTGGTTTACAACCGGAACAGAAGATGCCGGAGTGCGCAGGTCGCTGCCGATCGCCGCAACAATTGAATCCAGCGGCAGGATACGGCTCACCGAACGGGCAACCGCATCATGGATGATCGCCTCCAGCTCGCGAATATTGCCGGGAAAACGGTAGGCCGACAGATAGCAATTCAATTCTGCCGGGGCGACCGGCGCCGGTTTGCCGAGCTGAGCGGCGGCTTTCTCCATAAAATGCGCCGTCAGCAGCGAAAGATCCTCGGGGCGATCACGAAGGGGCGGCAGTTCTACACGATGGCTGCAGAGGCGATAATAGAGATCAGGTCGGAAAACGCCGTTCTCCATCTTGGACTTCAGATCAGCATGCGTGGCAACGACAATCCGGGCGGCACTTTTCTGTACTTTGTCAGCACCGAGCGGCAGGTATTCGCCCTCCTGCAGCAAACGCAGCAGCTTCACCTGCGATCCGGGCGATAAATCGCCAATCTCGTCCAGAAAGAGCGTACCGCCCGATGCGCGACGGATCAGTCCGTCGCGGGCCCGGTCTGCCCCGGTGTAGGCCCCGCGCTGATGGCCGAAGAGGGTGTCGCTGAACATGGCGTCATCCAGTCCGGCAAGATTTATCGCCACAAATGGGCCGGCGAGCCCGCTCAGAGAGTGAACCGCCCGGGCGATCAGCTCTTTTCCGGTGCCGGTCTCGCCGCTGATCAGCATCGGTCGGCGGGACGCGGCAACCGACTCCAGATACATGAAGATCGCACGCATCCTTGATGACGTTGTTATAATGCTGCTGAAAGCTGTTTCATCTTCCAATGTTCCGTCAGAGAGATGGCGACGCAGGCGCTCAAGTTCCTGTTGCGTTTTGGCACGCTCCAGACAGCCTTCAAGCGTGATCTCCAGCTCTTCAAAATTCATGATAGGCTTGGACAGATAATCCCACGCACCTAAACGCATGGCCCGTACCGCTTCATCGACCGCACCGACTCCGGAAACGACCACAATCGGCGTGAGTTCCGCTTCTGCAGAAAGCGCTTCCACCAGCGCAAAACCGTCCATAACCGGCATTCGCAGGTCGGTCATGACAATGTCAGGATTCTCACGGCGAAACATCTCCAGCCCGGCCTTGCCGTTTTCAGCCGCCAGCACCCGGAACCCGATATCGTCGAGATACGCCGTCAGAGACTCCCTGACATACTGTTCATCTTCAACCACCAAAATGGTCAGCTGCTTATGAGCGGAAATAATTTTATTCATTGGTTTAGTACTCCTGCCACAGCCCGGCTCAGATCTCTCCGGTTATACGGTTTTTGAATAAAGCCGCTGGCGCCCAGCTCCACCAGATCAGCACCGGTCCCTTCGTAGTTGAATCCGGAGCAGAATATCACTTTCAGGGTGGGAGCCAGTTCACGCAGGCGCAGAAAGGTCTCCTTGCCACCCATCTTCGGCATGATCATATCCAGCATAACCAGAGAGATGTCGCTCCGATGATTGGCAAACACCTCCAGCGCCTGTTCCCCGTTTTCAGCCAGATACACCGTATAACCAAGATCTTCGAGCAGGCAGCAGCCGGCACTGCGCAGCATCGCTTCATCATCAACCAGCAGAATGCCACCGGTGCCGCTGATCACATCTCCTTCCAACGGAGAAAAGACTTTTCCCTGTGCTATTACCGGAAGGTACATGGTAAACACCGAACCGGCCCCCGGTTCACTCTGTACATGCAATTCTCCGTGATGACTGCAAACGGTGCCGTACACGACAGCAAGACCGAGCCCAGTGCCTTTACCAACCTCTTTGGTGGTAAAAAAAGGCTCGAAGATGTGCTCTATAATCGCTTTTTCCATACCGGCACCGGTATCGGAGACCGCTATTTCAAGATAGTTGCCGGGCGCAAGCGAGATGCCCATCGAGCGGCAGCCCGCTTCATCCAGCGTTTTTACCGCTGTTGTATAGGTAAGCGCACCGCCATCCGGCATGGCATCGCGTGCATTGATTCCAAGATTGAGCAGGGCGTTCTGCAACTGGGTCTGATCCCCAATTACTGCGGGGTTGCCGCCATCTAACCGGGCAGTGAGCAGTATATTCTTATCAAGCGTGCGTTCCAGTAATCTCATGACAGAATGTATAGTGTCATTGATATCAACCGCATGTGCGCCTGCCGTCCCTTTGCGAGAGAACGTCAGCAGTTCGCGGGTCAGGTCTGCGGAACGGGTAGCGGCATCAATGATGGTGTCTATCAATGTATGATTTCCCTCATCATGCGGCACGCGCAGCTTCAACAACTCGGCCGCAGCCATGATACCGGTGAGCATATTGTTGAAATCATGGGCAATACCGCCTGCCAACTGACCGATAACATCCATTTTCTGCGACTGGTGCAGCTGGTTCTGGAGCCGTTTCTGCTCCGTTATATCCATGATAATGCCCAAAACGAACGGCCGATCACTGATGTTAAATTTCGCAGAGGAAACCATCGTATCCAGTTCCTCGCCGCCCTTCCTGCACACTTTTACTTCAAAGTTGTGAACGTAGCCGTAGTCCCTCAGTTGCTGCAGATAATTGTCGCGATCGCTCTTATGCTTCCAGATCCCTAGCTCGATGGTGGTTTTACCAAGCGTCTCTTCCCGAGTGTAGCCAGACATATCGATAAACGCCTGATTGACTTCGCAGAACGTCCCATCCGGCAAACTGGTAAGTGCCACCGCAAGCGGAGAATGTTCAAAAACGGCCTTGAATTTTTGCGAACTCTCTTCAACCGCCTCCAACTGGACCCGCAACATTTCCTCGGTTGCCAGAAGGTCGTCCTGGCTCTGCAGATATTCATCAACCTGTGCGCGCAGCATCTCTTCGGTCGCCTGCAATTCCTCCTGTGACTCCTGATACTGGTCGATCTTGAGGCACAGCATCCTTTCAAGACGCCTCCGTTTACGGACATTCAAAGCCAGCACGATCACACCTGTTGTGCTGAACAAGGTAAAAACGGCCCCTAACCAGACTGTGGTCTTATCAATGGCAACTGTTGAAGGAGGTTTATTGATTAAAACCGCATCGGGCGGCAATTGAGCGGTATGTATGCCAAACCTTTTCAGCACGCGGTAATCAAACAGAGGGCGTGATAAGGTACCGGTTATGACCGGCAGCTTTCCAGGCGGCTCCCCGCCGATAATGCGCACGGCCATCTCTGCTGCCTTCTCTCCCTGAATCTGCCCCGTCATCATCCGGCCGCCGACAACCCCGCTGCCCAATTGCGCCGCATACACTGAATAAACCGGCACCGGACTGGCACCGCTTACCAGGCGGGCAGCCTCAAAATGGCTGAAGGTTCGTCCACCTTTTTCACGCGTATAGGAAAGCATCAACACCAGATGTCCGGGAGTGACCATCTTCAGTTTTTCAACCATTTCTTCAAGCGGCATTTCCGCCATGAACTGCAGCTTTACAGCCGGGAAACGCCGCGCCGTCTTTTCCAGCTCGCGGCGTATGGCCAAGCCGGTGTCGGTATAATCATGAATCACAATTACGTCGGTGGTTTTCGGCTGCAGCCTGAGAGCTAACGCCAGTGTGCCGAAGATATCATGATCTTCAGCAACACCGGTTATCCGCCTCTGGCCTGCAATCATGGATGGTTCATAGTCATTGATGCCACAAAAAACCAGCGGGGTGCCGGGAGATATACGCTGCCGGTACTGCGACGCAAACTCCAGCGCGGCGTTGTCCATGGCAATGATGGCATCGAGATGCTGGTTTGCATACTTGGCTTCCAGCAGGTTGGCTTCGGCAGGAAAATGTTTCTTGGTGTGAAATTTTTTCGTGTCGAGACATTCAATAAACAGTTCAACTCGCGGATACACTTTTGCGAGGCCGGCACGCACTCCCGCCATCTCATCTTCCCACCAGTCGTAGCCCATATTGTATGAATTGATGACAAGAATGCGCGGGACAAAAACGGCGGCATGGAGAGGAGTAACGGCACCAGACAGCAGGGTCTGGAGTATAACGAGGGCCGTGACCACTCCTGTTATGAATATGTGCCTCCGAGAAAATTTCATTATGCCCCTTGTTTATCGATAAAAACAGGTGTCTCAGAAATAAATAATCGCTGATGTCATTTATAGTAGAATCGGCACGGAACAATGTTCTTATTACCATGCCAGCCATAACGGTGAAAGCAGTTTATAACCACATCAAGGGAAAAACGGCCATCCGGAATTCTTCCGGATGGCCGTTAAGACATCAAACGCATCAACTGTCCTGCCGGATTATTTCAAAAGGATCTCGATCTTGGCATTTTTTCTGGCATCCGCAAGATATTGCTGAACAGCTTCATTAACTTTCTGTCCTTTGAGATATTCTCCGATTTTTTCTTTTACATCATTGAAACCGGTTACTACAGCTGGCTTTTTATCTGTCAGTTTGATGATATGATAGCCAAACTGAGTTTCGACAACATCACTCATCTCACCAGGCTTGAGCGCAAAGGCGGCTTTTTCAAAAGCGGGCACCATTTGCCCTTTGCCAAAATAACCAAGATCCCCTCCCTGCTGACTACTGGGGCAGGTTGAATTTGCCTTGGCCAATGTGGCAAAATCAGCTCCGCCAGCCAACTCTTTCCGCAGTTTTTCGGCCTTTTCACGAGCCTTTTTCTTGTCGTCAGCAGAGGCTTTGGCATCAACTCCAATCAGGATGTGACTGGCTTTGACGGTTTCCGGCTGTGTGAACTTATCAGGGTTTTTGTCATAAAACGCACGGATTTCCGCATCTGAAACCGTTACTTTAGGCACGAAGGTTGTTTCAACAAAATGGGAAATCAAAAGTTCACGCCGTGTATAGTCGCGCAGAGCCTTCTCATCCATCTCAAGGTCTTTCATCGCCTTCGTGAATGTCTGCTCATCTTTAAAACGGGCTTTCCCCTGGGCCACCTTGGCATCGATCTCTTTATCCAGATCAGCAACCTTCATCTTTGCAGCGGCCTGATACAGCAGCTCTGCAGATACCAGCTGCTCAACCGCCTGTCTGTCGAGTGCCGCTTCCTGTGCAGCCGGCACTGTCTGTCCGCGCAGCAGGACTTTCTTGGCCCGGCGGAGTTCAATGGCATCAATAGCGATACCGTTGACGCGTGCGACAGGGCCCTGAAGCGGAGCCGCAACGGAAGGGGCAACGGCAGCAGAACTCTCTTTTTTTGCTTCCGGCTCAGCGGCGCTCGCAAGGCTTGCGCATGACACAAGTGCCGCGACCAGAAATACTTTAATAAACCATCTTGATGAATGAATTTTCTTCATTGTTCCAGATACTCCTTTGAGATAAATTTTAGCAATAATAGCACACCCAATCATCGTATGGAAAGCCAAACATACTTTTGACATTTGTGTGGCTTTCAGATACATTCCCCCGTGGTTTCGGTGTTAATCAGTGGTTTATGGCATATTTGGACAGTAGCAATCCATCAGGAGGAAACGTGGAAATGAAAAAAGTTCTCGTAGTTGATGACAGCCTCTCTGTTGCCCGACAGCTTGAGAAAATAATCAGTGAATCAAGCGACTTCACCTGTGTCGGACACGCAAAAAATGGCGCCGAAGCGATCAAGATGAATCATACTGAAGATCCGGACATTATCTGCATGGATATGAACATGCCCGGTATGGACGGGTTGACAGCGCTCCGGACACTTTCAGTTATGGATAAAGAGGTCAAGGTTGTGATGGTGACATCCCTCGGCGGGGTAGGCGACAAATTCACCGAAGCGCTGAGACTTGGCGCCAAAAATGTCATATCGAAACCGTTCGATGCAGAAACCGTTCTGCGCATCTTGCGGGAACTCTGATTCATCAAAATCCATGATTTAGACACGAGGCGGACTATGGCGGTTAAATTTTTCGGACAGTTTTTAGTTGAACGTGGCATCGTCACCAGCGACGCGCTGCTGGGAGCTATCAATCTTCAGGACAACAACAACCTGAAATTTGGCGAGATGGCCGTAGCAATGAAGCTGGTTACGCCGGCGGATATCCAGAGAGCCCACAACGCCCAGATGTCCAAGGATATGAAACTGGGGGATTTGCTGGTTGAAATGGGTTTTCTGACACTCGTGCAGATGAATGATATTGTTACTCGGCAGAAAAACACCCATCTGTACATCGGCGAAGCGCTGGTACAGGTCGGGGCTCTGACACAAGATGAGCTGCAGAAACAGCTTGATGCCTTCAAGGCCGATCAAGCCGAGTACGTATCGAACGGCATTGAGCTTCCTATCAGCTCTGCCAATGAAAAGATCTGGGAAATGACGGTTGATCTTACCTACAAAATGATCACCCGTGTGCTTGACCTGCAGTTCCGGCCCGGAAAATGCGCTGTAGCAACTGTCATCCCCCCTCGTTTCATGCTGGCAGCCATGGACATGGCCGGTGATGTTGAGGCACGCTATATCATCTCGGTTTCTGAGGAACTGCAAAAATCGATCGCCAGAGCTATTCTGAGCGAAGAATCCGTAGATGATGAACCGGCTGAAGTACTGGAAGACACCGTCATGGAGTTCGTCAATGTCGTCTGCGGCAACGTGGCGGCCAAAGCGTCCCAGATGGGAGTCATCGTCAACATCAACCCGCCGGTCACGGTTCACCCGCCGGCACAAGGCCTGCCTATAACCGCCGGTTATACGGCACTCAGCTTCCCGATTCACATCATAGGTGGTGACACGATGGAGTTGATCCTGCTGGTCAAGGACTGACACAAATATGCACGCATAAACAATCAAGCCTCCGGAGTTTTTGAAACCTCGGAGGTTTTTTTATTTTCACAATTACTGCCAAACTTCATCCGTATACACCCCATCCATATCCCGCACGAACAATGGTGACTGCACAACCGACTCGCAGCGTCTCCCTTTGGCCAATTCGGCCATGAACATGGTTGCCGGTGACTCTGCATTGCTGTGAATCATCCGCAGCCGCAACACAGACAATTTCAACTCTGCAGCGAGCGCCATGAATTCCGGCAAACGCGACGGGAGTTGGATAAAACATATTTTACCCGATGGTTTTACCAGATATTTGGCTGCAGCAAGAAAATCTGCAAGACCGGCAGTCGTTTCATGGCGTGCACTGTCGCGCCCGGCCAACGGACTGACTTTACCACTTCCCGATTTCCGGAACGGTGGATTGGATACGACCAGATCAAAGGTTGATACAGGATATTTTTTACGCAGATCCATGACATCTTCAGCTAGGACAGAAGCCCTCCCGGCAAGGCCGTTATTATGAATATTTTGTTCGACAAGCGCGGCCATTTCAGGATTATTTTCGACCGCAGTTACTAAAGCAGTCGTGTTGATACGGGCAAGCACCAGAGAGATGATGCCGCACCCGGCTCCAAGGTCAACGATGCTTCCACCAGGTTTCACTTCCCGGCAAAAGCGGGCCAAGAGCAAGGGATCCAACGAATAACGATAACCTTGGCGGGGCTGGCTGATACGAAGATCACAGGTGCGGAGTTCATCAATAGTTGCGTTGGGCATATACTTTACCGTCAATATTAAGAAGCTACAATCGTTTGTGCAAGGGAATCTTTGGCACGTTTCCGGAGTCAGCAGTTAAAAATGACAAAAGAAGTTGGATACCTATAAGCGTGGGCAGGGCAGCAAGCATTACAGTGCCGCTGGTTGCCACAATTCCAGTTTGCACAGAATGTATCCACGCCTTGCTCCCAACCAAAATGCCGAAAAGTAAAATTGCAACACCTAAAAACAGCTCAAGTGATACTACGCTGAAATCGCGTAGATAATAATTGTAGAAGATCCTTTTAAGGGCGTTCCGCATATGCTTGCAGGCAAATTCCGGGATTGATCGGTATACATTAAGACTACTTTCTTCATCTGCATACTTGGCAGAAACCGGTACATCCATCACCACGGCACGGACCGTGTTGAGCCGGAACAGCATGTCCGACTCGAAAAAATAACGTTTGTCGATCTTTTCCAAGGGAAGACGTTCCACCACCTTGGCATACACAGCAGTAAAACCGTTGGTTGGATCAAAGATATCCCAGTACCCAGTGGAAAATTTGGCAATAAACGACAGGGCCGCATTTCCGAGCAAACGTACCAGCGGCATCTGCTGCACACCTTCCAGATAGTAAAAGCGGTTACCTTTTGTGTAATCAGCCAAACCTCTTACTATCGGCGAAACAAGAGTCGGAATCTGCCCAGGGTCCATCTGGCCGTCGCCGTCAAGCTTGACGATTATATCAACGCCATCCAGCAAAGCTCGACGATAACCTGTAAGGGTTGCCCCACCCACTCCCTGGTTCTCTTCATGAAACAAAATACGTACTCGCTCGTCCTGGCACGCCGACTCAACATACGTTCCAGAATATTCCGGGCAATAGTCATCAACTACATAAATAATCTGAACTTCAGGCCCAATACCGGCAATGACATTCAGAACGTGTTTCTTTACCTTGAACGACGGAATGACTACCGCTACCCGCATTTTTCCCCCACTAGTTTTTCTCACATGAACAAAGCCAGTACAAGATGTCATAACAGCTTGTATATCACGTACCCTTCGCCAAGTTCAGAATCTACCTTTAAGTGTATAATATGAAGGCCGTAGGCCTGATTAACGGTTTTGCCAAAAAGAGGGTTCAGAAGCTCTTCCAATTCCTGTCTTCGAGAATATACAGCGATGGAATCAATCACCATGAAGCGTGCACCGTTTTTCCTGGCAAAGTTTACAACGTCCTGTACAGCTCCTTTTGGCAAGATCATAAGTGGCCGATCAGCATAATATGACACGAGTCCCCACCGCGTAATCACTGTTTCACCTTGAGCAGAATTATGAAGAATAAACTCGCCAGCATCTTTATAAATTTTTTCTGTCAGCTTTGCCTGTTGCACAAGTCCAGGGTCCTGAAACGCATTGTCTGCATCAACGTAAAACTTAGGGACTAGCACAAAAACTGGCACGGTAAGAAGAATACCATATGTTTTATTTAATATAAATGCCGCAGTTCCCCCTGCATATCTTCTATAAACGTAGCTAAATCCAGTAATAACCCCTTCATAACCCATCAAAAGACAAATAAAAACGAATGGAAAAACAGGATAAAAATAAGAGGGGGTTTTGGGAATATTCAAAAGAAATATTGGAGTTATCACAATCAACAGTAGGATTGGATAGCATGCACGTCGCCAACCTTTGGTAGCAATCAGCAGGACTACACCGACTAGACATAAGCCATGCACCCATAATGGGAAAATCCTTTCGTACACCAAAAAATAACCTTTCACGTTATTGCCGACAAACACCATAAAATCCGAAAGAGATCCGAAGTTCTTGGTCCAGAGTGAAAGCCCTGATGTTGTGTTTTTAACAAGCGTGCCAGCAGCATTAAGAGTGTTCACAGCATCAGGTGTTTTCAATTCTTGTTCACCCCTGACAGAAATAGTCCAATAGCCGACCCGGTTATGGATAAATATTAAGTAAGGCCCTGCAGCAACAAGGAAACCGGACAAGTAGAAGAACAGGTGAACGACTTTTGACCTAAAATCTTTCCCTTTTCTCAAAAACTGAATTAAACAGAGAAAAAGACCGCCGCCAAAACCGATGATCCCCTCTACCCTTGCCAGATAGGCAAATGCGAAACACGCCCCAGCAGCAATCAACCATACTTCACACAGCTCCTCTTCAAGACCCCGATATAGCAAGGCAACGCCGGCCAGGAGACAACAGAGATAGCTCGACTGGCTAAGTGGAGAAACGGTAAAATAAAGGCTGAAAGAAAAGAACCCCCAGAGGATGCCGGTGGCAAACCCGCCAACTGGACCAAGATATTTGCCTGCAAGGTAACAAAGAGGAATGACTGTCAGTGCGTCCATTGTAATTGAGGCCAGCCGTGCTGCGAATTCAAGCGGAACAGGCAAAAATGAGAACGCAGCAATAATAGCCGGATACAAAGGTGGCAAAGTATAGTTTAGCAAGTTCCAATGCAGTAGTTGCTTTGCAAAATCCATATAAGCAACGCCATCCTGTTCATGGATCATCAAAGGATAGTTATAGGTAGTGAGAAAATGATACCGTAAGCCGAAAGCAAGAACAAAAAGCGACAGCGGCACCAGGAGATTGTTTTTTATATTTATATAATTAAAAACTTTACCCACGTTTTTGACCCCTCTAGCCTTCAACAGGACACTTAAAATGCTAAATTAATATATTTCAGCATTTAAGAAATTGGCACAGTAGACAAGTTCTACTTCTGTAAACGGAATAGCGCGGACGAAGCTTATCACGATATCCAGCCCTCAAGCCGCCGCCTCTGCCTCGCCCACATTTCCCGAAGCACCATCACCGCAAAAAACGCCAAAGACGCCAATGTCAGGTACTTGCCAATTTTGAACGGCAGTGGATCAAAGACCAACTCCACCCGATGATTGCCGGGCTGCAGATACACCCCGCGCAGAACGTGATCGACCGGGACGATCTCGGCCTTTTTGCCATCCACAGTGGCGTTCCACCAGCGATAATATTTTTCACCAATGACCAGCAGACTGTTTTTGAGCGCCTGGGCCTTTACCACAATCCGGTTCGGCTCATAGACGGTTACCTCGGCCGATCCTGCGGGAGATGAAGCCGGATACGGTTCAAGCAGAAAAGGAGGAGGTGACTCAACTATAGCGATCTGGTTCGGTTTGAATCTCGGGTCATTTGCCATGATTCCGAGACGCTGTCCGGGGTCTGGAATCACCACTACCGAAGGTACCAACCAGGCCTTCGGCATGACTGTTCTGTTCTCAAGGACAACTGAACCAGTAGAGGAGACAAAGACCAGCGCATATTTTGGTTCAAGTTCCTTTTTTTGCGATTCGAAATCACTGGTGTTCATCACCAGATATTTCAGGTTCATGATGTCCGGCATGGGACTCATGAGCGACATTGCATCCAGGAATTGTTTGTAGCGACGTTCGCTGATGGTCACATACGCTGATATGTTGGCAAAGCCGTTGTCGGCATAAAAGTGCGCATTCTCGTTATTCAGGGGCTGCATACGGTACGTACCGATACGCGGCTTAAGAAAGGTGACTATGTCGTTCTTTACGCTTTCCTGCTTGGCGGCAGGAGGCGAAGTTACCACAAGAAAACGGGTATTGACGCGCCACAGGTCGCATAGTGCCAGGAGTACCAATAAGGGAAGAAACAACTTAGTCGGGAGCCGTTTTTTGAACCAGGCAATAATCACAGCCAGATAGACTGCAGCCATCCCGAAAGAGAGTAATCCGTCACGCAACATAAAGCCGAATCGTTCCCCAACAAGTCCTGGCCCATTCTGATAGCGCGTAGGTGCTGTAATAAACTCTTCCATTGCCGCCATGATCGGTTGCCGCGCTATCAAAACCGAAACACAGATTAATCCAATCAACACAGTAACGCCACCACACCACCAGAACCACGGGTCAAGCCGCTTTTTTTCCACCGATTCGTCAGCCAGTACGTCCATCCCGCGTCCCGCCAATACGGCAGCGCCAAAGGCAAACAGAAAGAGGATCATCTTCGGCACGCGAAAACTGGAGAAAGCGGGAAGATATTCGAACATAAAGCGGTACACGAAGGTGTATTTGCCCAGGGCCATAACCATGGTTGCCGCCATAAGGAAGGCCAGGAAGCCGGTGTAACGGTCCCGCCTGAATAAAAGGGGAAGCGGTATGAGAAACCAGGGCAGCAACCCAAGATAGTCGCTGGTCTGGGTAAAGCGCATCCGGCCCCAGTAATAGACCTGGCCGGGGGCCGGAATATCGCCTCCTTCCTGGCGGGAATAACCGAACAGGCCCGGTACGATATAGGTCAAGAGCTCTTCGGGAGGGATGGACCAACTCATACCTTCGTCATAGCCGATACCCTTCTCAGCGGCCTGCGTGGATCCCTGGCCGACAGTTCCCCCTATTGCCTCACCCCGCTCGGACTGCTACGACCAACTGTAGAGCGGGGCAAACGACATGGCTATGGTGCTGAAAAAAAGTGCCGCCAACACCGCCGCCAGCAGGAAATCCTTTGTGAACTGCCTGCCGTACTCTCCCCTTTGCTCCCGGAATCTTCCCGCCGCATACCAGAGCCAGTACGCCCCGACAGCCAGACACGAATAGAACGAAATCTGCCAGTGCATGTGGAAAAACTGGATCGCCAGCATCAGCGCCGTCAAGGCATAATAATAGAGTCTTCCGCTTTTCAAACTCTTTTCCATGTACAGAAAAATCCAGGGGAACCAGCAGATCGCCTCGAATTTCTGGATATGGCCGGCGTTGATCAACGACGCATTCTCGGTGCAGATTACATAAAGAAGTCCTGCCGTGAAAGCGCCCAGACGATCGACCCCGATCTGGCGGCAATAGAAGAATGTACCGATTGCCCCCCAACACATGGCCAGGACAACCAGCCAGGCAATACTGGAGGGAAAGGGGAAAAAATGCTGGATGAAGTACCGATGAAACAGGAGACCGATAGCGTTCCACCCCCCTTCCAGGGTCCGACCGCCATCGCTTAACGTATCCCAGCTGACCTGAAAAATAGTGGGGATGCCCTGGACAAACTGCAGCAACGACTGTTCCTTAACTGCTTTTGCACCCCAGAAAAACTGGGTGATTACGTCGGAGGCCCGGATAATCTGGTCGGTAAAGAGGATTCTCCTGAAAAACCCGATGATGATGATCGTCATCAGCACAACGTAGAAGGAATCACGCTCCAGAATACCCGTTTTTTTGTCTGACATTATTTCTCCTTAAAGGCAGTGACGAATAACGAGTGATGAGTGATGAGTAAGCTGTTTTTACTGATTACTGGTAACTGACTACCGTACGCTTAATCCCCTCGTGGATCTCCGCCCTCGGGGCCCAACCCAGATCATGCCGTGCCAGGCTGATGTCGGACAGGTAATCACCGGTTTCAATGGCCATATATTCATTCGGCCAGGGTACATGAACAATACTTCCCTGCCCGGCCGCAGCAACAGCCATTTCTGCCAATTCCAGCAGGCTCGTCCCCTGGCCGTCGCCGATATTGTAGATCCTGCCGCGGGATTCCGGCACGGACGCAGCGCGCAGAAGGGCTATGACGAGATCGTCGATATACAGATAATCACGCCGCTGACTACCATCTCCGAACAGCGTGATCGACCTTCCTGATACCGCCGCCTGGATGAAGCTGTTGGCAATCCCGTAGGCCCTTCCCTCTCCGGCCTGGAAGGGGCCGTAGGGGTTTGAGATGCGCAGCACCGTAGCCTTGAGGCCATGCAGTTTGTCATAGATGAGATGATAATTTTCTACCGCCAGCTTATGAGCAGCATAGATCGATTCCGGAGCCAACGGATGTTTTTCGTCAACCGGCAGGTAGAGCGGTTTTCCGTAGACCAGGCGACTGCTGGGAAAAACGATGGTCACTCCAGGATTAAAGGCACGACAGGCTTCCAGCACCGTCAAGTGGCCGCGGCAATTAACGTCCAGATCGTTGAGCGGCGTCTTGTTGCTGTCAGCCGCCCCCGACTTGCCGGCCAGGTTGAAGATCACCTCCTGATCCCGGACAACCCGCTCGACCTTCTCTTCATCCCTGATGTCTGCAATAGCAACTTTGATATGACCGAGGACTTCAGCCAGCGGCTTGGAAACATCCGTCGGCATAAAATTATCCAGGACTGTTACAATCGCACCCAGTTCAAGGAGACGCTGTGAAACATTCAATCCGATAAAACCAAGTCCACCGGTGATGAGCACTTTTTTGCCGCTATAGAAGTTGTTGTGGTCGTTCATAATTGGCGCCTTTTTGAGTGTTCAGTGATCACCGCCTCATAGATTTCCTCTAACCGCCCAATCATTCTATCCGTGGTAAACTGGCCAAGAAATTCCTTCCCCTGAGCCACAAGACGCTCCGAAAGATCCCGGTCGGCCAAGCACTGTACGATCCGGTCAGCAAGCAGAGAATAATCGTCGAGCGGCACGATGAAACCGGTCTTGCCATCCAGGACGATCTCGGGGTTCCCGCCGGCATCGGAGAGAATGGGTGGCACCCCGGCCATGGTAGCCTCGGTCGACACCAGCGGGATCGCCTCGATCTCCGACGGCATGACAAACGCCTTGGCCTTGCCATAGGTTTTGTACAGTTCGGCGCGGGGCATGCCGTAGACGAACTCCACCGGCAGCCCCCGGGCAAGAAAACGGGCAAACATCTTGACGTAGCCGTAGTCATTGCCGATCACCATCAGGCGTGCATCGGGCACTTTTTTGAGCACCAGCGGCAAAGCGCGCAGCAGGCGGTGAATCCCCTTGCGGAAATAATCCCCCCCTACAAACAGAATCAGGTTCTCCTTTTCCTCCCACGGCCGGGACTCTATCTCGCTATAGTCAAGGCCGTAGTAGAAGTTCAGGTATTTATGGGGGTGCTCGTAAAGGTCATACACATACTGGCCGTGCAGCATAATGCCGTCGATATATTTAAAAAGCCGTTTATACGTGAACTTCCTGTACTGCTGCAACAGAAACCGCACCGGAAAATCGAGGCAGAAAAAATGGAAATAGCGCACCCAGTAATAATCGTGGCTGTCCACCACCAGCGGGCAGCGCAGCTTTTTCGCCACATCAGGCGAGAGGTGTTTCAGGTTGAGGCAGTGGGCGATATCCCACTCCGCATCCAGGTCAGCATCGGACTCATAGACCTTGACAGTATGCCGTTTGGCGAGTTCCCTCAGGACATTAGCCTGATAGGTGCCGCCGCCGGTCAGGGATTCGCCCATGTTCGCCAGGATAAGGATTTTCACAATAGTTCCTTACAATCAGTCATTGTGCCGCAGTCCCATTTTCCGCATGAAGGTCAGAAAAAGGTGTTCATGTGGCGAAAAAAGCGACGCCACCTGCTGATCAGACAATTTACGCGTACCCTGCACCTCGCACCGCTTCTGCAAAAGCCGGCCGAGATTCCTCAAAACATCTATCCTTGCCTGCACGGCCGCCAGGCCTCTCCCACGCAGCACGGCCAGGCAGAGCGCGGCCAGGTCGGCACAGAGTATGGAAACGAGATGCCGCACAAACAACGCAGTCGGCCAGTTTTTGATGATCACGAACCACTTGTTGCGCTGCGTGTAATAGACCTTGAAGCGGCTCATCTCGCCACCCGTGGCGGAGTGGACGTGGTACACCAGCGCCCGCGGGGCGGCAAGCGCCTTCCAGCCGGCCAATCTGGCCCTCCAGGCCAAGTCGAAATCCTCGTAATAGGCAAAGAAATCAGAGTCAAAGAAGCCTATCTCGTCAATCATCTCCCTACGGTAGAGCGCCGCCCCGCCGCAGGGGCCGAACAGCGGTCCGTTGTCGTAGCGGCCGTCGTCAACTTCGCCGATGCCGATATTGTATCCCAGTCCGTTGCTGCCTATTTTCAGGCCGGCCGCATCGATCCGTTCCGGCCGGTAGTAGTTGCGCATCCTGGCCGCCACCATGCCGACGCGAGCGTCGCCCTCCGCAACACGGATCAACTCCGCCAAAAATGCCGGATCAACCTTCGTGTCGTTGTTGAGAGTGACTATATACATGCCGCGCGCCAGCGCCAGGCTGCGGTTGTTTCCTTCGGCAAAGCCGACGTTCTCCGGCAGCTCCAGCAATTGCACCCAGGGATATGTGTTGCGCACGTATTCTGCCGAACCGTCGCAGGAGCCGTTGTCCACCAGGATCGTCTCAAAGTCGCGGAACGTCTGCGCTGCAAGGGAGTCCAGGCATTCCTTAAGATACGCTTGGCCATTCCAGGTCAGAATGATAACGGAAACCTTCACTTTGTACCCGTGCCAAGCGCCTGGTAGATTTTATCAAGATCGTCGCACACCCGCTTCCACGAAAAGCGCCGTTCAATGACCTGCCACGCCTGTTCACCCAGCGTCGCGCGCCGTTCCTTGTCAGACAACAGCGCAACCACCGCCTCGGCAAAGGCGGCCGGATCGTCCGCAACAAGAAAAGCACCCTCGCCAGCCTCCGCGATCCCTTCGGCGCCGACAGAGGTTGTAACCACCGCCTTACCGCAGGCCATCGCCTCCAGCACTTTGATCTTGATGCCGCCACCGTAGCGAATCGGCGCTACCACTACGTCAACTGAACCGTAGAAGTTGGGCACATCCTCCACAAAGCCCAGGCAGGTGACACCCTGATCTTTCGCATTGAGCAGAAGAGACGGCGGGTTCTTCCCCGCCACGATAAACTCGGCAGCTGGCATCTGACTCCTGACCAACGGAAGGATTGATTCCGCAAAATAGAGAGCCGCATCGACGTTGGGCTGATGGCCGAAACTGGCAAGGAAACCGATTTTGCAGGTAGTGTCCCGTACCGATGCAGAGTGCGGCACGATATCGACGGCAATAGCTTCCGCGTAGACATCAAGGTCCGGCATGACCATATGTACGGCTGCTGCATCCTGACGGGTAACCGTAAGCACTTTGCCGAACCGGGGGAACCAGCGGGATTCGTAGCGCACCCAGAACAACCACTGCATTAGGTAGTATGCCTTGGTCCAGATGCGCCGTGAGCTCATCGCCCGGCGAAACACCCCTACCAGGGCGACATCCAGGGTATCCATTACAGCCGGCACTCCAGCGCATGCCTCGACATAGTGGGCCATCTGTGGGAAGCAGATATGGACTACATCAGGATTGTGCCACCCGATAGCTCGGCGAATTTCCTCGCCCATGGCCCGGCTCCGGCATTTACGTACCACCACAGGGGTGAGCGTAGCGAATGAGAGGAGGTTATGCAGTACCCGGCGCGCGAGGCTAAGAACTTTGCCGAGAGTCGATACCCCTGCCCCGCCGGGGAATGGTATCGTTATGACTTCAACACAGTAGGGTTTAAGATGAGCAAGGTGGGACAGGTCCTGCTGCCGTGCAAATGAGAGGCAGACAACCTCATGACGCGCGGAAACGTTCTTGATGAAGTTGAACATCACGGTGCCACCGCCGTCAGCGCCGGGGAAAGGTAAATAGGGAGTGACGATCAGGATGCGCATGCAGTTATCTTTCCTTCCGTGACACGAAGACCGAGCTGTCGAGGATGCCGCAGTTCCGGTCGGCAAAAGAAGAAAAGTCTACCCGCGTCTCGAATCCGATTCCATTGAGCTGATCAAACAGGTCGATACCGAACGTCCGGTAGGCCAGGATAGTTCCCCGAAGCGGGTCGCCATGGTATTCTGGCGGGAGGAGATGTATGTCATCATCACCGGTGGTGTCCACTCGGACCAACGTGGGGCGGTCGAAATGGAAAGGGACCGTAAAGACATGATATCCGCCCGGCCGCAGTACGCGGAATATTTCCCGGAATCCTTTCTCGGGGTGGCGGACATGCTCAAATACATCCTCGGAAACTACGAAATCAAAGGAGTTGTCAGGGTAAGTCAAGGCCTCGATATTCTGGCAGGAAGTACGGGGAGAAATTTCCGTGCCCGGGTCCAACCCCTCCTTGTAACAGGAGCTGAAATAACCGTCATAATTCCGCAGCACCCTGCTGAAGCAGTCGTCCGTAGCAGTGTTGTAAATGGTGACGTCCCCCTTGGCGTGCAGGTCGGCAATCGACTTTGCACCTCTATCAACAATTCCGAGAATCGCCTTTGCAACATGGCGGTTGCGCGCTGCGCTGCGGCAGAAAAGGCAAATCATGGTATTACGGAACGAACCCTGGTCAAGACAGAAGAAGATCGTTAACCTGCCGCACACTGTGCACGTTCCTACCTTATGGTGACGGTAATTGCGGACTGCTTTGCCGAGTTTGTATGTTTTCATTCAATTTGTATCCTGTGCCTTAACGGACGCCGGTTTTGCCTTTCATGAAATCACAGATGCCTCGGAAAGCCTCCCGAGCGCAGGCGAACCGTCCTTTTTTGACGTTTACCAGCACATGTTCAAAGAAGTCATACAAGAAGGCACCCATCAACTTGCCGGGAAAATTGCGGGTGACAAAGTAAAGCCGGTTACGGGCGGTGTAGTAAAGCAAAGCGGGTGAAGCGGCACCGCCGACACTGAGTGAAACCTTGTGATATACTAATGAGTCAGGACAATACATCAGTTTCCATAATGCCGTTTTTGCCCGTGCGCTCCAGTCGGCATCTTCAAAATAGAGAAAGAGCCCATCGTCCAGCAGTCCGACAGCATCCATCATCTCCTTGCGGGCGAGAAGACTGCACCCGGTAACGTATCCAGTTTCGCAGACATCATTGTACTGCCCCCGATCCTCTTCATTCAGGCCACGATGATAGGGATGGTATGCTTTTTGCGGATCAAGCACCGCCCCGGCAAACCATATCAGCTGCGGATTGTCATAATAGACGATCTTACTTCCGACCATGCCGACAGTTTTGTCGCCTTCAGTAATCTGCACCATGGCAGAGAGTGCATCGGCATCCACAGTGGTATCGTTATTTAGCAACCACACTAAGTCCGCACCATGCTCTAGTGCATAGCGGAAACCCACATTGTTCCCGCCGGCAAAGCCGAGGTTAGCGCCGGCCTGGATGAACTTTATTTCAGGGAAGCGCTCACGCAGAATAGTTTCGGAACCATCAGTCGAACCATTGTCAACGATCAGGATGCGGAAGTTTGGATAGGTCAGTTTTCGGCATGACTCGACACACTTGATGGTGTCTTTCCAGCCATTCCAGTTGAGAAGAATGATGTAGACAAGCCTGGACGAATCATTCATCCCTTATTCACCACGCATAATGTCAACAACGAATATCTGACGATAGCATTCACCTAATTTAAGAATCATAACTGCGTGTATCAGAGTGTTCATGCGTCGCAACTGGATCGTATTTCTGAGACGTTTTCACCTATTGGCCACTGACAGTCATATCAGTTTGCATATTCTTTTAAAATCCGTTTTTTTTGTTCATTATATTTATCACTAACAGAAGAATCCTTATTTTCGTAATTTTCCCAAAGCTTAATAGAAATAATCGCCCGATAGAAAAGCATCATTAAACATAAGAAAAATCCTCTGCAACCATCTTTATATCCTTTTGACTTAATGTACCTGTTGTAAAATTCACGCAATGAAGATTCGAAAAGGCTTTTAAAACTAAATGGCACTCTATCATCATAGTGGTGTTTTGCTTCAACACTGGTATAAGCATTTAGCTTTTTGATGAAATGCTCTGCATCAAAATATGAAAAATGTTCTATCCCATTCTTTTCTTCATCTGATAAAAAACACTTCCTTGCATTTTCCTCAATTCTGATTCCCGCATGAATTTGATCGGTAAAATTGACTGTATTTTTTTTGAATAACCTTAGTTGGTAATCAGGCCACCATCCAGAATATTTTATTAATTCACCCATTATGTAATTTTTCCTGGGCAGGTAGACGACATCTACATCGTTTTTTTCAATTTCAAATAATATCTGTTCTTTAAGAGACGCTGGTATCAACTCGTCAGCGTCAACAATTAGAATCCAATCACAGGTAGCCTGCTCTACCGCAAATTTTCTTGCTGGTTCAACATAACCTTTCTGCTCAAATAGAAAGATTTTGTCCGTATATTCTTCAGCTATTTTTCTCGTTTCATCACTGCTATACATATCGACAACAATGATTTCATCACACCATGTTAAACACTCAAGACACGCCTTAATATTTGCTTCTTCATTTAACGAATTAATAACAGCTGATATTTTGTGCCCCATAAAAGTCCTTTTATCCTCTTCTATCTGCAATATTTCGGAAAGTGTCCAATATTTCATTTTTCAGATTCTTGTTAAAAACCAATACAATGAAAAAATAGCACAACAATAAAACTGCTGATAACAATGATATTGAAAATAAATTAACTGAAAATTTTTTTTTGAGTTGTAAAATAGCAACGGTTAAAAAAAATGCAGTTGTAAACTGTGGAAGTACGTTTCTTATAAATTTTACTTCAACAAAACTTGATCTTAATATCATTACGTATACAAAAGTGCAAAAAGGGACTAATAAAAATTGCCCTAGTGCCACACCAGAAAAACCATATTTCAAAGTAAACACAACTCCAATCAACCATTCTGCACCAACTAAAAATATTGACAAAAACAGGAGAATATGACTGTTACCCAGAGCAAGAACGCCAGTATACAATGGGAGAAAAATTCCGATCCCTACAAGCGAAACACAGTAGCAATAAAACACAGGGAGTCCAGGGAGCCATTTGTCTGTGAAAACTACATGCGTGATTTCCGGTGCTAAGCTAATCATAACAGCGGCTATTGGAAACATCACAAACGTGATCATTCTGATCGATTTTTCGATGGTCCTCGACAGCAGCGCTTTGTCATTCTGTAACTTAGAAAAGGCAGGGAAGGCTACACGCCCAAATGTTTCAGATATCACTAACGGAGCGAAGGCAAGATTTCTGGCCCAATTGACATACCCAACCGCTGCAACCCCTGCATATGCACCCACGAACAGTGGTGTAACCGCATCCTTTGAAAAATTCAATATTTGACTTCCCTGATACGGTAAGCCGAATCGCACCAGACCCTTGACCGATTCATAGCGGTAATTAAAACTTGGTCGCCATGACGAAAGAGCATAAATGAGCACAGATCCCAGAAAAGCACGCGTGATTGCTGCTGCCACGAAACTCCATGCCCCATATCCCAGATAAGCCCCGGTAATAGCAACCACTTGAAATGCCAGATTTTCGGTAATATCAACCCAGGCAATCCGGTTGAAATCGATATTCCTCTCCATGAGAATGGCCGGGATCGTCTTTAATGATGAAAACAGGAAACTGACCGCCATGGCCCGAATCAGCCGGACGCCAACCGGCGGCAGCGTCGGATAGACTTTTAATGCCAGCGGAGCTATCAGGACAACAACGCCAACGACTAGCCAGACCAGCATCTGCTGCAGCCAGAAAGTTGTGGAAAGCTCCTCCTGGCTCAATTCCCCCTTTTTCTGGATTAGCGCCGCACCGATGCCCACATCACCAAATGTGGAGAAGAACTGGACCACGAACTGAACTATGGCATAGATACCGAATATTTGCGGTGCCAGCAGGCGAGCCAGAATGATGTTGCCGGCAAAGAAGATCAGCTTTACCAGCACCTGCCGGACAAAAAGCGCCGACATTCCTTTCAGGGACTTTTTTTTGAGATCCTGAAAATCCTGATGCGAACTATCAGTTGTTCCTTCAGTCATGCAGTATCCTGATCACTATTACTGCCCCGCTTATCGTTCTGAAATTGAGTTAACTCTGGCACCGCAAGTAACGTACTGAACTACTTTACAAACTCTTCCACCATCATTCTCGCAACATCCTTCATCCGATAGGTTGCCTGCCAACCCAGTATTCGTGCCGATTTCTCAGGATTCGCCCTGCTGACCATTATTTCCGACGGGCGAAGAAGCGACGGATCACTTTCAACATGATCACGCCAGTCAAGCCCCACACACCTGAATACTTCGGCCACAAAATCTTCAAGCCTGTTTGTTTCACCGGTGGCAATCACAAAATCATCCGCCCTATCCTGCTGGAGAATCATCCACATAGCTTCAACATACTCGGGCGCCCACCCCCAGTCTCTGGCTATTTCAATATTACCGAGCTTTAGTTTTTCAGAGGACCCGTTTGCGATACGGCAGGCGCTCCTTACTATCTTTTGGGTAACAAACCGCTCGGGACGCAAGGGTGATTCATGGTTAAACAGTATTCCGGTGCTGGCATAAATGTTATATGCATCTCTATAGTTGGCGATCTCCCAAAAAGCTGTTGCCTTTGCTACCGCATATGGACTTCGCGGGCGGAAAGGAGTGTTCTCGTCTGCCGGTTGACCACCGGTATTGCCGAAGCATTCACTCGAACCGGCATTATAGAGTTTGATTGGGAGTTTCATAAAGCGAATCGCTTCAAGAAGATTCAGCGTCCCGACACTGATGCTTTCCAGCGTTTCTACCGGTTGATCAAAAGAAAGTCCCACGGAACTCTGGCCTGCAAGATTATAAATCTCATCAGGTTGGACATTCACGAGGACTTGGAGAACACTGCGAAAATCGTTAAGCGCCATGGAATGAAAGCTGATTTGATCGCGTATACCCAATGTGATGTGGTTCGGGAATGATGCCATCTGGGCGTCTCGCGCGGTACCATGGACTTCATACCCTTTCCCGAGCAGAAACTTGGACAGATATGTCCCATCCTGGCCTGAAACACCACATATAAGCGCTTTTTTAGTCATCACATTGCCACCCTTCTACTTGTTACGGCCAGAGATTCCAATTTCATAAATTCATATCAGCATCGGCGGTGAAAACCATGCCGGATGGGACGCCAAGGACATGTAGCTTCTGCTGCAGTTCCTGCCTCCTCTTCAGAGAGGAAATCACCAATGGAGCACTCATCTGCAGAACTCCTCTCGCCATAGATATAATCGGTACGCCAAAAAAAATGTCCCCACAACGCTCATCATCAATAACAGCAACCAGCTTCAAGCCGGTTTCCTGCAACGACAGATACGCCACTTCCGCCACTTCATCCACTCCGCAGAAAACAACCTCACGCACACCGGTATTCTCCAGACGACGGAACAGATCCAGATAATCCTGCCGGGCTACGGTATAGAGACTGGTAAAGTAACTGAGATGCTGGTAGGCGAGCCGACTTTTTTCGGCTATACCTTGGGGAGTAAGAAGATAGGCGTAACGGTTGCTGGGGAAGTTTTTAACCCGTACAAACCCTTTGGAAACCAGGTTTTTTAGATAGGAGTTAACCAGGCCGACGGCGATGCCGAGACGACGGGAGAGCTCACGCTGTGAAAGCGGTTCTTCGCCGCTGATCTCGGAAAGAAGCTGGAGGGAACGGGATGAATCAAGCGGTTTTTTGGCTGCATCGTTCATATTATGAACAATAGAACAGAAAGAAAGGTGAGTACAAGTAAATTGTTCATATTGTGAACGATTATGGTTTAGAAAAACCTGTTTCCGGGTGATTCTCCAGAAACCACTTGTACGCCCCTGCAATGCCATCCCGCAACTCAACGGCATGATGCCACCCTAGTGCGTGAATCCGCGAAGAATCTGCCAGTTTTCGTGGCGTACCATCAGGTTTGTCCGTATCAAAAACAAGGTCGCCCGTAAAGCCGACCACATCCTGCACCAGCAGCGCCAGATCACGGATACAAATTTCCTGGCCGGAGCCGACATTGATCAACGCCGGCGCAACCGGATCATTCAACAGCGCGTTGTAACAGGAGTCATCAAGGTTCATCAAAAATACGCAGGCGGCCGCCAGATCATCGACCTGAAGAAATTCGCGCAGCGGAGTCCCGGTCCCCCAGATTGTCACAGACGCCTCACCGCGCAGCTTTGCTTCATGAAACTTGCGGATCATGGCCGGCAGCACATGCGATTTTTCAAGATCAAAGTTGTCGTTGGGACCGTAGAGGTTATTCGGCATGGCGGACAGATACCTGGTGCCATACTGCTGATTATACGAGCGGCATTGACAGATTCCGGCTATTTTTGCGATTGCATAGGCATCGTTGGTCGGTTCAAGTGGGCCGGTCAGCAGGTATTCCTCTTTCATCGGCTGCGGGGCAAACTTGGGATAGATGCAGGTACTGCCGAGAAACAGCAGGCGCGTGACGCCGTTCACCCAGGAGTTGTGAATGATGTTGTTCTGGATCATCAGGTTGTCATGAATGAACTCGCCTTTATAGCTGCTGTTGGCGATAATGCCGCCAACCCGCGCAGCGGCAAGAAACACGTATTCCGGGCGATACCGGCTAAAAAATGCTTCAACCGCGCCCTGATTACACAGTTCGAGCTCCGTTCGCGAGCGAAGCAACAGGTTGGTGTATCCATCGTCATGAAGCTTTCTCACAATAGCAGAACCAACCATACCGCGGTGCCCGGCAACAAAAATTTTCGCATTACTCTGCATCTGTCTCTACATCCTCGATTTTAGTATGTGCAATAACAAGACTGCAACGGCAACCGGTACTACTGACTTTCAGCGGAAGCGGAGTAGCGGATAACAGTAGCTTTTTCCAACGTAATCATCCCCCCACCCATCATAGCGTCGATCCTGGGCATGATAGCATTAATCTTCTCCTGACAGTCAACCACCTCAACAACCAGTGGCAGATCGGCAGAGAGATCCAGTAACTTCTGCGTATGATAGACCCGGTTGGCTCCGAATCCGCAGACGCCACGCAGGACCGTCGCACCGGCAAAACCTTCGATCCGAAGCAATTCAACCAGTGCCTCATAGAGCGGTTTATGTCCGTGGCGGTCACTTTCACCGATGAATATCCGCATCAACACCTGTTCACCAATAAGTTTTGTCATAATGTATCCTTACTTACGCCAGAGTTCGAACCGTAATAATTCCAAGCCAGGTGAACAGCAGGCAGGCTGCAATACTTGCCATAATATTGGCAAAAGCCACCAGAATCTGACCATCCTCTAAAAGCGAAAAAGTTTCGTAGCTGAACGTCGAAAAAGTCGTCAAGCCACCGAGAAATCCGACTGTCAATCCAATCCGCAGAGTATCGGGAATAACCGTACTGCGGAGGCCAAGTTCCATAATCAACCCGATCAGATATGCGCCGATGATGTTGACTACAAAGGTTCCGTACGGGAAGGCCCGCCCGAGCAGGCTGTAGACCCAGCCGGACAGGTAGTATCGGGTAAGCCCGCCGCCGGCGCAGAACAGGGCTATTGCAGCAGCTGTCTTCATATCAGCCCCTCTCCACTAGAGATCTTCACCGGTCGTGGTCAAGACCAGTTTGCCATGCTTGACCCCTTTGACACTGATCAGTTCATCCGCAATCTGTTTTACCACCAGAACAGTACCGCGAATAACCAGCACTTCAAGACAGTTGTGGGCATCAAGGTGAATATGGAGGGTAGATATGATCTGATCATGATGGGTATGCTGATGGTCGGTCAGCTTATCAGCAAGATCCCGGACGTGATGGTTGTAGACCAGCGTCACCGTACCGACCGCTTCCTGATCCTCCGCTCCGCACCGTTCCTCGACCAGTGAGGCACGGATAAGATCGCGGATTGCTTCAGAACGGTTCATATAGCTCTTCTGTTCAATCAGCTGATCAAAATTCTGCAGCAGTTTTTCATCAAGAGAAATTCCAAACCTGACCGTTTGTCCCACGCCCGCCCCCTTGTCTTTTGAAGAATCGTCCGCATCGTAGCCGATTTCGTCATAAATGTCACGATCCGGAATAGACCCGCTTTTCCGTGTAATTATTTTTGAATTTGTGTTACAGATTCCGTCACTGCTGAAGTAATTGCGCTTTCGTTTCTAAAGGATCTCACCCCATCATGCTATCCATTAATGCAGCTGTCAGCGACTTGAAGCGACTGGACCTGCTGGCAAACAGCGATTCGCCGATTCATGCCCTTGATGCTCGCGCCAAAGTGCTGGTAACGATTATATTCAGTATATCGGTTGTTTCGTTTGACCGATATGAACTTGCCCGCTTGCTTCCGTTCTTTATCTTCCCGGCGGTGATGATTGCATACGCCAACCTGCCGCCTCTCTATTTTGTTAAAAAAATAGCGTTTATCTCCCCCTTCGTACTGATGATGGGGCTCTTCAACCCGATCTTTGACCGGGCGGTCATGTATCACATCGGACCTCTGGGGATCTCGGGTGGCTGGATTTCTCTCATTTCAATGCTCATTCGCTCTCTGCTTACTGTCGGGGCGGCATTCATTCTTGTAGGAACTACCGGTTTCACGGCTGTATGTCAGGCCCTTGAGCGTTGTGGTACGCCACAGATTTTTACTCTGCAACTGCTTTTTCTGCATCGCTATATTTTCGTGCTCGCCGATGAAACAGGCAGGACCGCCCGAGCTCGCGAGCTCCGTTCATGCGGCAGAAAGGGACGCGGCATCGCCAGCTTCGGCTCGCTGGCAGGGCACCTGCTGCTCCGCACCTGGCAGAGGGCGGAACATATTCATACTGCCATGCGTGCCCGCGGTTTTATCGGCCGGTTCCATGCCCACCGACGCTCGCACTTCGGCGTAACCGGGCTTTGTTTTGTTCTCGGCTGGACTTTCCTATTTATCACACTGCGGATTTATGATCTTCCCGGCATTCTCGGAGCGTTATTTACCGGAATACTGCCATGAGCCACCACATCGTCGAGGTAAAAAATTTACAGCACGTGTATCCGGATGGCACGATAGCCATCAAGGATGTTTCCTTTCGCATCACGCACGGTGAGTCGGTCGCGATCATCGGTGCCAATGGAGCAGGCAAGTCCAGCCTTCTGCAACATTTAAACGGCTGCCTGGAAGCAACCTCCGGGGAGGTCATAATTGGAGACACACGGCTTTCGAAGGGGACGCTGCCGGACATCCGTCGCACCGTCGGGATGGTCTTTCAAAATCCTGACGACCAGCTTTTCATGCCGACCGTATTCGAAGATGTTGCCTTTGGACCACTGAACCTGGGGCTCTCAGGTTCAGAAGTTGATCTGCGGGTGAGAGAAGCTCTCGAACGTGTCGGTGCCGGGCATTTGAGCGCCAAGCCACCCTATTTGCTTTCCGGCGGCGAAAAAAAACGTGTTGCCATTGCCACCGTGCTGGCCATGTCTCCCGACATTCTGGTCATGGATGAACCGACGAGCGGGCTTGACCCTTACGCGCGGCGTCAGCTCATGTCTCTATTACGGGAATTTCACCATACGAAGATTTTCACCAGTCACGATCTCGATATGGTCCTGGATCTCTGCCCGCGGACTATTATTCTCTACGAAGGGGGCGTAATGGCCGACGGACCGACGCGTGACATATTTCTTAATGATGCGCTTCTCGCGGCATGTCGCCTGGAAAAGCCTTTTTCCATGCAGGAATGCCCGGTCTGCAACAAGAGCGCAGACACAAAAAAGCTCTGACAACTGTATGGTGCAGAGTTCAATGAACCATTCATCATTGTACCAGATTTTATACGCGAAGAAAAAAACAGGGAGACACGGCAACAGGATGGCAGGTATGAACGTTACTTTTCATTTGTCCCAAAAAAGGAAAGAATCGTTTCATCAAGATTGACAACTTTGCTGTCTTTATCAGATGGTGCACTCTCTTTTTCCTGAGAAGCAACATCTTTTTTTGCTGTCTGCTGCGGCAATTCAAACAGGAGAGAAACATCACTTTTTGAAGCAGAACCGGACGATGATGAGGAGGAAAAAATATCAGCGACCGGATTTGCTTCCGGTGCCAACAGAGGGATCTCATAGTTTTCAATCAGCTTGGCTTCAAAGGAGAAGGCTTTTTCATCAAACTCACCCGCTTTCAGGCGGCGCATCATCTCCTTGTGCTGTTCTTTCATCAGTTCTTCGACAACAACATCCAGATTATCCATCCTGAGAATATCAGAATAGCTGGTTTTTTTTGAGCTGATGATGACCCCGCCCCGATAGAGCAATGTAATGATGTGTGGATTGGTCACTCCACTATCCTCAGTCTGGACGTGAAAAACCTCTCCCTTGTACATAAGATTGTGATTAAAGCCGAGAACCATTACGATACCTATTACCAGTCACTACCAGTTTTGACGCTATCATATCACGTAATATAATAGCAATCTGTTCCTGATTCAATCGCAAACGCCAAGAAGAACTTTGATTTTTGCAACCGCCTCCATCGCATCCTTTGCATACAGGTCGGCACCGATACGATCGGCATACTCCTGACTGACAACTGCCCCGCCGACCATGGTAAAAGTGGTAACTCCAGCGCTTTTAAGCTTTTTCAGCACATTATCCATCTCTGACATGGTTGTCGTCATGAGAGCAGAAAGCCCAACCGCATCAACCGCATATTCTTTTGCTTTAGCAATTATTGTTGCGGCTGAAACGTTCTTGCCGATATCAAAGACCTCAAATCCGTGGTTCTCAAGGAGGGTGCATACGATGTTCTTGCCAATATCGTGAATGTCCCCTTCAACCGTTGCCATCAGAATCTTTCCGCGACTCTTGAATTTCTCACCATGCATCTCCGCTTTCAGGCGCACAAAACCGGTCTGCATGGTATCGGCAGACTGCATTACCTGCGGCAGAAAAAAGATATTACGTTCAAAACGCCGGCCGACCTCTTCCAGGCCGGGCATAAATCCTTTATTGCTGATTTCCAGGGGGGCAAACCCTTCCGCCAGTGCCTGCTCTACCAGCGCAACGATACCATCGCTATCACCATCTATAATCGCCTGCGACAGGCGCTCAAGAATAGTATAACTCGATCCGGTCGATGGTTCCTGTTGAACAACTGCCCCCTGCTGGTCACGATAGGCTTCAATATATGCAGCTGCCTGATGGTCCCGGTTGAGCAGCACCATTGCCGAGCGCCAGGCATCCATCATCGGCTTGTCCTTGGGATTGATAATGGCGGCATCCAGACCGGCCGCCATTGCCATTGCAAAAAACGTGGAGGAGATCAACGGGCGCTGCGGCAGGCCAAAGGAAATGTTGCTGACACCCAGCACCGTTGAGAGCCCCAGTTTCTGCTTGACCAGCCGAATGGCGCGCAGCGACTCGGCGGCCCGTTTCTGTTCGGCACTTACCGTCAGGGTAAGACAATCAATAATGATATCATTATCAGGAATACCGATGCGCCGGGCGGCAGTGCGGATGCGGCGGGCCACTGCAAGGCGCCCCTCAGCCGTTTCAGGGATACCCTTCTTATCAAGAGCCAGTCCGATTATTGCCGCTCCGTATTTTTTTGCCAGAGGCAGAACCCTTTTGAGGCTTTTTGCTTCCCCCGACACCGAATTGATCAGCACCTTGCCGTCAGCCGCCTTTAGTCCGGCTTCCAGCGCAGCGGGGTTGGAGGAGTCAAGCACCAGCGGCACGCTGACGGCACCGGCGGCACAAAAAATGGCACGTTGCATGGCCGCCGGTTCATCAATACCCGGCGCACCGACGTTTATATCCAGCAGCGTGGCACCCGCCTGAACCTGTTCAAATGCCTCGCGGCGAATATAGGCAACCTTTCCTTCCTGCAACTCTTGTGAATAGAGCTTTTTGCCGGTCGGGTTGATCCGCTCGCCGATAATTGCAGTAGTTGTGCCTGCGCCAACGGTTGTCCAACCGGAACGGCTGGAGAGATGCGTCACCCCGCCGTGGCTGCTTTCATGTGCCCAGATACGCTGCAGTGGCACCAATGCCTGTTTCATGGCACGGATATGGGCCGGAGTCGTACCACAGCAACCGCCGATGATTCGAACACCCAGCGCGATCATCCGTTCGTGATACGCGACCATTTCATCGGGTGTGCCGGGAAATACCGTGCAATCACCAACAAGTTGGGGCAGTCCGGCATTTGCCTGCGAGATCAGCGGCACATCGGTCACCCGGCGCATACGACAGAGGATGTCGTAAATACCATCAACACCAAGTCCACAATTCGAACCGACTATATCAGCGCCGGCTGCTGTCAGTGTGATGGCAGCAGCCTCGGGTGGTGTCCCCAGAACAGAGCGGCCCTTATCATCAAAAGTCAGCATGGCGATAACCGGAATCGTGGCGGAAACCTCGCGTATTGCAATAACCGCGGCACGACACTCTTTAATATCAAGAAATGTTTCAAGACTGATCAGATCAGCCCCGGCAGTTACAAGCGCCTCGGCCTGCTCGCGAAAAGCCGCCTTCATCTGGTCGAATGACACTTCACCCAGCGGCTCGACAAATTGTCCGGTCGGGCCCATCGAAGCGCCAACATAGGCATTTGAACCAGCTTCGGCGCGGGCAATCTCAACCGCCCGGGTATTAATTTCAGCCAGACGGCCTTCCAGCCCATAGTGAGCAAGCTTGAACCGGGTTCCGCCAAAGGTATTGGTGATGATTATATCAGCGCCGGCCTGTATATAGTCGCGATGTACCGAAGCGACCACTTCCGGCATGGTCAGATTAAGTTCTTCCGGTGACTGCCCCGGCTGCAGTCCCCGTTCCTGAAGCATTGTACCCATCGCTCCGTCAAGGATCAGCACCTGTTCCCGAATTGCTTCACGAAATGGTCTCATGTGGGCATTCCCTTTCATTTAGTCGTCACCCCGGACGGAGTATCCCCGGAATCCGGTGAAGGAACCTGCTCCAGCGAATAGTCCGGCAACAACGGCTCAGACAGATCAAGATGGTGCAGGACGACCTCTTTGGTGCCGTCAATATCTATTTTAACCTTTTGTATCTGTGGGAAATTAACGGTAACCGTATCAACCACGGCATAGACGGCCAGCATCTCTGCTGAACTTCCGGACAGCATGGCATCGGAAAACATATGATTAAATTCAATCGTCGCCACATTCCCTTCCATGCGTACGGATTCAACCACTGTCCCCTCCGGTACCGCTTCCTCGAATTCGCCAACCGGGCCATTCAGCAACTCGTCAAGGACTCTTTTCAGACAGGCGGTATCGTTATCACACGGGTCAATCTTCCGCGCTTCACGCGCCAGCCGTGTCCCGTCGGAAACAAAAAAGAGAGTGATTGACCGGTAGCTCTCTGCGTTCTGCTGTGGAGGTGTAACCGGCACTTCATGACTGGAACGATATTTTTGCCAGATCATGGTGCTGAAAAACAGTATAAACACCAGAAATGGTATCAAGAGGCTGATTGTGACTTTTTTTCGCGGGTGAGTTGACATCAGATGACTCCCTCTTCTTCATCAAGACTTACCTGGAATACGTCTCCCAGTTTATCACCGAGGAAACGATTACCAACCCGGACAAAACCGGCAGGAATATCACTGACATAATAGTTATGGTTGCCTTTTTCAGCTGGAGGGCGGAGCAACTTTTTGTCCGCCAGAATAGCAGCTACCGTTCTGGCTGTCTCCTCAGCAGAGTCTACCAGCACGACACCCGGCCCCATGACATCCGCTATCATCGCCTTGAGCAGCGGATAGTGGGTACATCCAAGCACCAGCGTATCGACTGCCGATTCTTTCAATTCCTGAAGATAGGTTTGTGCCGTCAACCGGGCAATCTGGTTGTCTACCCACCCCTCCTCGGCCAAAGGGACAAACAGCGGGCAGGCACGGGTCAGAACTTCGGCATCCGGCTTCAGGCGCTTGATCGCCCGGGTGTATGCACTGCTGCGGATGGTACCGGCAGTGCCGATGACACCGATCCGCCCGGAGCGGGTCACCTCAACCGCCCGGCGGGCGCCCGGTTCGATGACGCCAACGACCGGAATCGACAACTGACGTTTGAGAGTAGGCAACGCCACTGCCGAAGCGGTATTACAGGCTACTACCAGCAGCTTGATATCCCGTTTGATCAGGAATGACGCAATCTCGCCGGCATAGCGCGTTACCGTTTCAGGAGACTTGGTACCATACGGCACACGGGCGGTATCGCCGAAATAGAGCGTATCCTCCTGGGGAAGAACCTGCATTATTTCGCGTAAAACGGTCAACCCCCCCACGCCGGAATCAAATATGCCGATAGATTTCCACGTCACAACAACATCACCTCGTATATCCATATATTTTCAATAACAGCGAATCATATACTTTTTGATATCATTCAGGCAAGCCATTTACAACAATCGCATGCGGAAGTTTTTCCGTATGACACACTGTAAACGATCAATAAAAATTGCATTTTTTTTATATTCAAGCGCGCAGCAATACGGTAGAGTTACCCCGTTCAAAGTCATAATCAGGGGGTGTGTATGTATTCCATGGACAATGTCGGCAAAAACACCATAGCCATGGTTCTGGCAGGTGGCAAAGGTGAGCGCCTCAGTCCGCTGACGCTGCGTCGTGCCAAACCGGGTGTTTCTTTTGGCGGTAAATACAAAATTATTGATTTTGTATTGAGCAACCTGTTCAACTCCGGCATAAAAAAGGTTTATATTTTGACGCAGTATCGTGCCTATTCCCTGAACAAGCATATCCGAGAATCCTGGGGAAAGTGGACCGGCCTGGGCGAATTTTATGTGGCAATTTCTCCGGAAACGAGCAGCGAGAACGAAGAGTGGTTCAAGGGCACCGCCGATGCGATTCTTCAGTATCTGCGCTTCGTGGAATCCTCTGATGCAGATTATGTGGCGATCTTCGGCGGCGACCATATCTACAAGATGGATATCACCCAGATGATCAACGCACACCGCATGAACCGGGCGGACATCACCATTGCCGCTTTGGAGGTTTCCGTCGATGATGCCAGCCGCTTCGGAGTATTTTCCGTCGATGATGATTCGTGGGTAACCGCTTTTAATGAAAAACCGGCAGATCCGGAAACCATTCCGGGGCGAAACACCTGTTTCGCCTCAATGGGAAATTACATATTTTCCACCAAGAAACTGATCGAAGTGTTATTGGAAGGGAAAAAGCACTATGAGGATCTTGATTTCGGCAAGCATGTGATTCCGATGATGCTGGAAAGCGGTGACAAGGTATATGCCTACAATTTCAATGACAACCTGATTCCCGGTATGAAGGCCGAAGAGCGTGGATACTGGAAGGATGTCGGCACAATCGATTCATACTACGACGCAAATATGGATCTGATCAATATATCACCGCAATTGAATCTGTATAACTACAAGTGGCCGATTCTGACGAACCAGGGAAATTACCCCCCTGCCAAAACGGTATTCGACGACGATGACCGCCGGGGCGTTAACATCGATTCATATGTCAGTGCCGGCTGTATCACCAGCGGCAGCACCGTGAGGCGTTCCATACTCGGTCCGCTTTGCAAGGTGAACAGCTACAGTCTCGTAGAAGATTCCATCCTGTTTGAAAATGTGACCATCGGACGGCACGTCAAGATCAAACGGGCGATTATCGACAAGGGGGTAGTCATTCCGGATGGCGCTACAATCGGTCATGACAGGGTTTCCGACCTGAGCAACGGCTATACTGTCACCGAATCCGGCATTGTTGTTGTGCCGCGGAAGGACAAGTAAAATCGGCTTAGAGCGGCATACGTACCAACATTTTTTTATTTTAGTATTCTGGCAAGACATTCCAGCAACCGATTGTTCTCAGCGCCGGTACGAACCGCAAGCCGGAAAAATTGCCCGGAAAGTCCCATGAAACTGGCGCAATCACGCACCATAATCCGGTGAGGCAACAGACGCTCTTTAAGTTCATGGGAGTTCGTGCCCTCTTTGATTTCCACCAGCAAATAATTTGCGCTCGAAGGATACACCTTGAGCTGTGAAAACTGTTCCAGGCGCTCAATAAGAGTGCGCCGTTCCTGCCGGATAAACTCCAGACTCTCCTGATTATGCTGAACATCCTGCAGTGCCGCTGTCCCTGCGACCAAAGCAAGCGAATTAACACTCCAGGGGCCACCCATCGAATCGAGTCGTTCTGCGAGGGTGGTATTGCTGATGGCATAACCGAGACGCAGGCCGGGGATGCCAAAGAATTTTGTCATCGAGCGCAGTACGATAGCATTGTCGCTCTGAATGATCATCCGTTTGGACGAGGCTTCCTCGCAAAAATCCATAAATGCCTCGTCCAACACCAGAAAAGTACCAGCCGCCAGACAGAGGCGGTAGATATTTTCTATCACCCGATGCGGATAGAGTGTTCCGTTGGGATTCCCGGGATTGCAGATAAAAAGAGCATCCACACCATCCGCCAGAGCCCGTTCCAACTTTTCAGTATCGATAGAAAAATTACTTTCTGGCGTCAGGATAAAATGCTGAGTTTCCCAATGATGTTGATTAAGCGCACGAACATATTCGCTGAACGATGGGGAGATGATCAGCGCTTTTTTGCCGGAAAGCATGGCGGGCAGATTGTAAATCAGCTCGGTCGAGCCGTTGGCAATCGTAAAGTGAGCGGGGGAAAGACCATGGAATTGTGCAAGTGACTGCTTCAATTCCTTGTGGCTGGTATCAGGGTAATGGCCCAGGATGTCGAGTGAGCAGATCAACGCCGTGCGCACCAGTAATGACATGCCAAGCGGATTTATGCTGGCAGAAAAATCCAGTATCTGGTCAGGTACAACGCCAAGCGTTCTGGCAACGGTGAAGATATTACCGCCATGATCATATGAATGGGACACGTGATCCTTTCAGGCAAAAGGCTGTAACTATACAGACAACGGCCATCAGCAGGGTTGAAATATACATTAATCGTATCATGCGGCGGTAAGCACGTTCGTCAAGCGGCTGCAGTTGATCGCCAATATACTCTTTCCATGACGAAACACCTCTGTAGCTGGCCGCCCCTCCCAATTGCACGCCCAAGGCGCCGGCTGCGGCCGCTTCCGGGTGCCCGCTGTTGGGCGAGGGGTGCTTCAGACGATCCCGGACCGTTATCCGCAGGGCATCTGAAGTCGAACAGCCAGCCATCGGCGCCGCAACTACCAGAAGCAATGCAGTGAGGCGGGCCGGAATATAGTTCAGCAGGTCATCCATCCGTGCCGACGCCCACCCAAATTGCAGATAACGCTGATCCCGATAACCGACCATTGAGTCCAGGGTGCTGACGCCCTTATACGCCATCGCGGTAACCGGCCCTCCGATCGTCAGCCAGAAGAGCGGAGCAATAATGCCATCGGAGGTATTTTCAGCAACAGTTTCCACCACTGCGCGCCATATTTCCGCTTCTTCAAGCTGCTCAGTGTCTCGCCCCACGATAAAGGAGAGATAGCGGCGGGCCAGCGGCAGGTTGCCGGCAAGCAGCGCAGTGGCAACGCGGGCCGACTCTTTGTGAAGAGAACGGGTGGCCAGGCAGGTTGAAGAGACCAGAACGGCAGCAATACAGCCTGCCAACGGCAGCAACGTGTTGAGCACGTCCAGCAGAAGCCAGGTGGTGCCGGCAGAGCAAACCACCACCAGAAGCAGCAGCAGTATTCCTGCCAGACGTTCATTAAGCCAGTCGCACCGCAACCCTCTATCAAGCACATGTATCAAACGCCCGATGGCAACGACCGGGTGCGGCAGCCAGTGGGGGTCGCCGATTATCAGGTCAAGCAAAAGCGCCAAAAAGATGATAAGCGGATCAGGGGGTGTCACTGCCCAGCCCACAAATTGCCAGCATACGCGGCAGATCAAGATATTTTCCAAACTGCTCTGCCAGTTGATCAAACGGATCAGGTTGCGGCTGTTTATGTGCTCCGCTGCTGAGCGCCATCCCCTTTTCAAGACGGATACCGTTCAGATAAACTTCTCTGAAGCGGTTGTTTTCGAAAAGGCCATGAAGATAGGTGCCGAAGATCCTCCCATCGTGCGAAACAGCTCCGTCTTCAATTGAAACCGAGGCAGTACCGCGCCGGAAGATTCGTGAGAATGGCCGCAATCCCTTGTCAAGAGTCGTCAAACCCATATGAATTTCATAACCGGTCATAATTCCATTACATTCTGGAGCGACGGTCAATCCCGCTTCACCCAGATACGCCAGCGCCTGGTGAGTCTCTTTTTCCATTAACAGAACCGTTGTGGAGGGAAGCAGATCTAGCCCGTGGGTCTCTTTGACAGATGATTCAACGCCGTTTGGATCAAGCACCGCTGTACCCAGCATTTGGAAACCACCGCATATCCCGGCAATATGTCCGTTAAAGTCGCGTATGGCGTCATAAAGACCTCGCTCCATCAGGAAATGCAGATCTGCTATGGTTGATTTGCTGCCCGGAATAATCAGGATATCCAGACCCTGCAGCTGATCCGGCATCTCGACATAACTGAGTTGGACATCCGGCTCGTTCTGCAGCGGGTCGAAATCAGTAAAATTGGATATTCTCGGAAGCTTGAGGATACCAATGTGGATTTTTTTGAGGCCAGCCACGTTACAGACAGCTTTGGAACATTGACCAAGCGCGACACTGTCTTCCGCAGGCAGGTTCAAATCGGCAAACCAGGGCAGGACTCCCAGTACCGGCACGCCGGTACGCTGTTCAATAAAGTCGATACCAGGCTTCAGAATATCGACATCGCCGCGAAATTTATTGATAATTATCCCTTTAATAGAGGAGCGTTCCCGCGGTTCAAGCAGTTCAATCGTACCGATAATCTGGGCAAAAACTCCGCCACGATCGATGTCGGCAACCAGAATCACCGGGCATCGCGCCATTAATGCAATCCTGAGGTTGGCAATATCATTCTTTTTCAGGTTGATTTCCGAAATGCTTCCCGCTCCTTCAATAACAATAAATTCATATGCATGACGAAGCCGGTCAAAACTCTCCTCTATTTTTTTGAATGCGGCCGGCTTGTAGGCATCATATTCTGCTACCGACATATTGCCGACAGGCCGCCCCTGAACAACAATTTGACTCCCTATATCCGAATTCGGCTTAAGTAAAACCGGATTCATGTCGGTATGAGGATCAATATTGCACGCCTGAGCCTGAACCGCCTGGGCGCGGCCTATCTCTCCTCCCTCAGGGGTAACAGAGGAATTAAGTGACATATTCTGGGATTTGAAGGGAGCCACACCTACCCCGCGCTTGACCAGACAACGGCAAAAGCCGGATGTGATAATCGATTTTCCGACATCTGAGGCAGTTCCGCAAAACATGACCGCTCCAGGGTGCAAAAGCGGCTCCTGCCCTGTAACTGATTCAGCCACAGCAGCACCCTGACCATATTTGGCAGCATAGCCTCGCGGCGTTACGATACGTCCCTCGGCATCGATGAAGGTACTGGCGTTGCCGATCAAGACAATACTTGTCATATCGATTTCATGGTCGAACATCTGCCCGAGAGTAGTAACGGCAACCGTTTGCCCCTCACGACAGGCGTTGCGGACGATTCCAACCGGGGTTTCAGGGGGGCGATGCGCCAGGATGATGTTCTGTGCTTCCTGTATCTGGGTTCTGCGACTTTTACTGCGCGGATTGTATATGGCGATGACAAAGTCAGCCCGAGCAGCCGCTTCTAATCTGGTTTTAATCAGATCCCACGGAGTCAGCAGGTCTGATAACGAGATCACCGCAAAATCATGCATCAGTGGAGCGCCAAGCAGCGCAGCTGCAGCCTGAACAGCGGAAATACCCGGGATTATCCGGACATCAATGCGAGGCGCGTTTGGATACTCCCCGGCATCCATTTCAACCAGTTCCAGCACCAGGCCGGCCATGCCGTAAATTCCGGAATCGCCACCTGAGACAAGTGCAACCGCTTCTCCGGTACGCGCCAGGTTAATGGCCTCACGGCAGCGTTGCACTTCCTGCATCATACCGGTTGATATGACCTGTTTGCCCGCCAGCAACGGCCGGACCAGTTCGACATAATTATCATACCCGATAATTATGTCAGAGACAGCAAGCGCCTCCTTGGCTGCATCGGTAAGGTGACAGACAGTGCCGGGTCCGGTGCCGATAATATAGAGTGGAGCCATGTGTGCCTCGTATCGAAAATAGAAAGGCTGGCACCCAATCACCCCTGGTCATCCTGAATCAGAAAGGGAGTAGTTGCTTTGCGTGCCATCTTTAATTATAGCGTGGAATAATCAGACACTGTATGTAGCGTACAGCTGTTTGACACGCGCCAGATAGTCGCGTGTTTCGCGCGGCAGATGATCGGAACGTTTGTCGACGTTACCTGGACCCCAGTTGTATGCCGCCAGGGCTGCGTCAACATTACCGCCATAACGCTGGAGCATATCTTTCAAGAACCGGGTACCACCCATAACATTCTGCTCCGGGTCGAATGAATCGGCCACACCAAGCGAACGCGCAGTAGCCGGCATAAGCTGCATCAGCCCGCGGGCCCCGGCAGGCGAAACAGCCTGAGGGTTGAAGTCGCTCTCAGCCTTTATCACCGCTCTTATCAGTCCGGCATCAACACCATATTTCTGTGACGCCCTGGAAATAACAGGATCAAGCCAAGCTGTCCCAGTGTGGAGTGAGGAATCTTGTGCTGTTGCTTGAGCAGCGACCGGGGCACCATCTGCTAAGTCCTGAAGCTGTGACGATACGGGCGCAGTAGAGGTCGGCGCCGCGTCACCTCCCCCGGCAAGATTGTCACGGTAGGCGTGAAGAAATGCGTTTGCTGAAGAAAAGGATAGTGGGGGTGAGTTGGTTTGGCTTTCTGAAGTGGAATCACCTGACAGGGCAAGAGTGTTTTGCAGCATCTGCAGGGTGAGAGATTCAGCCGCTTCCCTGGCATTATCAGCGGCGGTGAACGAGGAAGAGTCACCGTTCCCGAGAGCCTTGTCGAGTTTTTCTGCAAAACCATTATTCTTCTGAATGGCATTACTGTCAGTTTTTTGTCGAAGAGGAGCAAGAGCCCCCAGTAATGACAGATTTTCAATTGGAATCGACATGAGCATTAATCCTCGCTGAAAGCCAGGTTCTTTTTCTTCAGTTTTTCTATCAGAGTGGTTCGCTTGAGATTGAGTAAAAGAGCAGCCTCTTTTTTATTCCCTCCCGAACGGGCAAGAGCTTGCATTATAAGATTATTTTCAAACTCATTTACGGCTGAATTGAGGCAGATCCCCCCCTCGGGAAGCGGATTATCTGTCGGCAGGACGTGTGCCATAACCGGCTCGGGATACGACAATTTTCCTGAATGATACTTCTCCGGCAGGTCATCCGGGACAATAAGTCCACTCCCTTTCAGGATAACAAGGCGTTCTACCAGATTTTCAAGCTCTCTAACATTTCCCGGCCATTCATAGGTACAGAGTATTCCAAGCGCGTCACGAGAAATCCCTTTTACCGCATGGCGTTTATCGGCATTAAAGCGCGTAAGAAACGTATGAATGAGTATTGGTATGTCTTCCCGTCGTTCACGAAGCGGAGGGATCGTGACCGGAATAACCGAGAGCCGATAATACAGATCCTCGCGAAAGTCACGGCTGATCACCATTTCTTCCAGGTTTTTATTGGTGGCAGCAACAATACGGACATTAACTTTTTGCGATTTTGACGCTCCAACCGGCTCAAACTCCCTGTTTTGAAGAACCCGCAACAATTTAACCTGCAAATTGGCCTTCATATCACCAATTTCATCCAGAAACAATGTGCCCTTGTCAGCCATCTCGAAGCGGCCGACCCGGTTAGCATAGGCTCCGGTAAAAGAACCTTTAACATGGCCGAACAATTCACTTTCGAGCAGATCATCAGGAATAGCCGCACAGTTGACCGGCACAAAGTTTTTCGCATTCCTGTCACTCAGTTGATGAATCGCTCTTGCTGCAAGTTCTTTGCCGGTTCCTGATTCGCCCTGTATCAGGACGGTCGCATTTGAGGCAGCCACCTTCGTAATCATTTCAAAAAGTGCCCGCATCGGCGCACTTGTGCCGATCATGGTGGTTGAGAGGAGTTGATTTTGAGCAGAGCGGTCACTCTCGTACATTTTCATGGATTGATACTCACGCGCCCGCATGACAAGACTTTCCAGCTCATCCAGATTAAGCGGTTTCGGAAGCGTAAAGACCGTCTCACTCGCAGGTAATTTCAGCTCGGTAGCCCTTGTTTCACCATATCCGATCAGCATCATCAAAGGATTAAGCACGGACCTTCGCTCGTTGAAATCGGGAGCTATCGACTGCAGGTAGGGTAAATCGGCGATAACAATATCAATATTATTTTTTTGGAGTGTGTCAAAAAGAGGAGCGTCACCTTCTGCTTCGGCAATACTGTAGCCTTGATATCTGAGAAAAGCCGACACCAGATCCCGTGTTTTCACATCATTGTCTGCTATGAAAATAGTGCCGTTTCCACGCATGGCTGATCAAGCCCCCCTGAAATAAGTAACCTTTTTTGCCATACTACATACATTAAAACAAATGTCAATAAAATGACTCACGGGAAGTTCATTCAGAAGTGACGGGTAACATGCTGTTACAATCTTGTTTTTGACTGTTTTTTTATTGCATGTTGCTTGATATAGATTGATATGCATGATAAATTGCCGCCCGTATCCATTCATAGATAGCATCTATGTACCAGCTGTTTGGTGGACATCCATTTTGTTCGAGGAGATTAATTGATGCAAAATGCACTGGTGCCGGTAAAAACTGATGACACTCACAATGAACTTATCCAACTGGTAAGCTTCAACCTTGACCAGGAAGAGTATGGGGTAGACGTACTCAAAGTTCGCGAAATCATTCGCATGCCGATTGTAACTCGCGTACCGAACACCCCACAGTATGTTGAGGGGGTAATCAACCTGCGCGGCAAGGTTGTCCCAATTATCTGCATGAGAAAAAAATTCGGCCTGATTGAACCTGAGAACGACAAACAAACCAGAATCATGGTTATGGACATGGACGGTGAACTGATGGGATTCATTGTTGACGCAGTGTCGGAGGTCATAAGAATCTCCGGCAGCGAGATCCAACCATCTCCTGCAATGGTAGCCGGTGGCATTGATCAGGAATGTATTGCCGGAGTTATTAACCAGGCCGACCGCCTGCTTGTTTTACTTAATCTGGAGAAGATGTTTTCCCGTGATGAAAAGAATTTGTTCACCGGAATGTAATGAAATTTATCTCCATTAAACGTTCAGGAGTCGCGTACCATGCCACCTATTGATTGCGAAGATCAGGAACTGCTCGACGGTTTTCTTGCCGAGACAACCGAGCTGCTCGAAAAACTTGACGATGACCTTATCGCTCTTGAAAAAGCTTCCGATGACACAGACCTGATGAACCGGATTTTCCGGTCGATTCATACCATTAAAGGTGCGTCAAGCTTTTTGGGGTTTGATTTACTGGTTAAGGTGGCCCATAAAACAGAAGATGTGCTGAACCGGCTTCGTAAGGGTGAGCTCGTGGTAAACCCCGAGATTATGGATGTCATCCTGGAAGCGACTGACCTCGTCAAGCTTTTGGTAAGTGATATAAAGGCCGGCGAAATTCAGGAACGGGAAACAGAAGGAACTATCAGCAAATTACTACCGTTTCTTACTGATACTGCCGTGGCTTCCCCGGCGGCAGCCGCTGTACCGCCACCTTCATCAGAACCAGTTTCTGCCCCCGGAGACACGGCATCAGCACCAGTCACACCCCGTGCTGCTGAACCGGCAACAGCTCCTGATTCATCATCTGCCCCACCTCCTGCAGCTCCATCAGTCCCCGCCACAAAACCGGCTGCCGATGCCGCCCCCAAGAAAGCTCCGGCACCTCCCAAGCCCACCGATGGCAAAGGGGATGACCTCTCTGATAACACTACGGTCAGAGTTGATGTAAAACGTCTGGACGATCTCATGAATCAGGTCGGCGAGCTGGTACTTGAGCGCAATCGTATGATTCAAATCAACCAGGACCTGCAACAGAGTGATGTGAATCGCACCGACTTTAACGAGGAATTCGGCAAACTCACGAAACGCATGAGTTTTGTCACCTCCGAATTGCAGATGCAGGTTCTCAAGATGCGTATGATACCGGTTGAGAAGGTCTTTAAAAAGTTTCCCCGCATCGTTCGCAGCATGTCCCGCGATTTGGGTAAAGAAGTTGAACTGCTCATTGTCGGAGAAGAAACCGAGCTGGACCGTTCTGTTGTTGACGAAATAGGTGATCCGTTGATCCACCTGATCCGTAATGCCATGGATCACGGGCTTGAAACCCCTGAGGAACGACTCGCGGCCGGGAAATCGCGCGGCGGCACCCTCGTGTTGGCAGCAGTGCATGAGGGCAACCAGATTATCATCAGCATCAAGGATGATGGACGTGGGATAGATACAGAGCGGGTTGGGCGTAAAGCAATTGAAAAAGGGCTCATTACTGAAGAGCAGTTTGCCGCCATGGGCCAACGCGAAGTTTTTGACCTGCTGTTCCTGCCCGGATTTTCAACAAAAGAAAAAGCAACCGACCTTTCCGGGCGTGGTGTTGGCATGGATGTCGTCAAGACCAATATCAAAAAGTTGAACGGTCTGATCGAGATCAAGAGCACCAAAGAACTTGGGTCCGAATTCATTTTACGATTACCGCTCACTTTGGCGATTATCCAGTCATTGCTGGTTGAAGTTGAGGGAGAAATTTATTCCATTCCACTCTCGTCAGTCCTGGAAACGATCCGGGTCGATCAGCGCAAATTCCACCTGATCGGAGGACAAGAGGTACTAAAACTGCGCGATATCGTGCTGCCGCTGATTCGGCTGCAAAAAGTATTCAACGTCCAACCACGCAGTGAAGAGAATGATTTTTGTTACGTCGTGGTGGTCGGTGCCGCTGAAAAGCGAATGGGGTTAGTCGTTACCCGCCTGGTTGGACAACAGGAGGTGGCCATCAAGTCGCTTGGCAACTATCTGGCAAATATTCCCGGCATTGCCGGTTCCACTATTTTGGGTGATGGACGTGTTGCCCTGATAATTGACCCGGTTGCAATGTCTGAGGTCTGCGAATAAGGAAAAACCGGTTTTGTTGCAAAAATTAATATGCAGAAGATTCATTGGTAATGACGCCCAAGGAGTGAAATGTGGCTATCAGCGATAAAGATTTTGAACAACTCCGTGATTTTATTTACAACATCTGCGGTATGTATTTTCACACTACCAAGAAATATTTTTTGGAAAGTCGACTTACCCGCCGCATGGAAGCTACCGGCTCAAAAACATATCAAGACTATTACCTGCTGCTCAAATCTCCGCGCGGGTCTGAAGAATTAAAGTTTCTGATGGATGAGATCACCACTAACGAAACCTATTTTTTCCGTAACGTTCCGCAATTAGCAGCTCTCGAGAATAAATTGCTTCCCGAACTTGTTGAAGCCAAAAATAAAATGGGATTCCGCAAGCTGCGGATCTGGAGCGCGGCCTCATCTTCCGGCGAAGAAGCCTACACCATGGCGATGATTCTCCTCGAGAAACGGCCTACCCTGTTGAAAGACTGGATCATTGAAATTGTCGGTACCGACATCAACGAAACCGTTATCGCCCAGGCCAAAGAAGGAATCTATAACGCGTATTCCGTTCGAAATATTCCCGACGTGTACAAACGCAAGTATATCCGTGAGGATAATGGTAAATTTATCCTGTCTCCTGAAGTCAAAAAATTTGTCACCTTCAACAAGCTCAACCTGTATGAAGATTCTAAAATGATTTTCATGAAGAGCTTTGATTTCATCTTCTGCGCCAATGTGCTGATCTATTTTGATACCGCTTCAAAATCGAAGGTTGTCCAGCACTTTTATAATAATTTGCAGCCCTACGGTTACTTCTTTGTCGGCCAGTCGGAATCCCTGCACGGCGTTAACGACAAATTCAAGACGGTTCACTTTCCCGGTGGTTTCGGCTACAAAAAATAGCCCGAGAGGTTTTATTATATGGATAAGAATCTGATGATGGAACGGGCCGAAATATTGGTGGGAGCCGTTGACGATCTCCCTACCATCCCGATTGTCGCAACCAAAGTTCTGCAGTTGCTTGATGATCCTGATGTCAGCGTTGAAGACGTAGCTGATCTGATGCTCTCGGATCAGGTCATGACTGCACGGGTCATGAAACTGATCAACTCACCGGTTTACAAGCCGAATCAGGAAATCACCTCTCTTAAACGCGCCTTGGTGTACCTCGGCCTGCGTCATGTTCGCGAACTGGCTCTGACAACATCTGTAATCAATGCATTTGACGGGACATCGGGAGCACTGGAGCTGAATGCGTTCTGGGAACATTCTTTTGGCGTCGGCATGGTATCAAAAATTATTGCCAGGAAAATTGGCTATCAGGATCTCGAAAAAGCCTATATTGCCGGCATTATACATGATCTCGGCGAAGTATTTCTAAGTAACTTCCTGCGCGACCCATTTTTGGATGTACTGGAGCATATTAAAACCCACCCGGTGAAACTTGTCGATGCCGAAGCTGAGCTGCTCGGGACGACCCACTGCGAGATCGGCCTCTGCATTGCGCGCAAATGGAATTTTCCCGATGCCTACTGTGATGTAATCGCATATCACCATAGCCCTGGTGAGGCTAAGGTCGATCCGATTCTGTGTGCCATCGTCAACCTTTCAGATTTGTTCTGTACTGTCCGTGAATTGAACTATGGCGGTCGCGAATGGATCAGTTTCAATTTGAGCGAAGAAGAAGCCTGGACAATCCTTAAAAATGAATCACCTGCGTTGGCCGAGATGGATGTGGAACGTTTCTGTTATGAACTTGATGATGCGATTCCTGATGTAAAAGAACTGGTATCATCTATTTTCAACCCATCCTCACGCTAATAAACAGACCAAAAGGCGACGCCCTGATGATAATGCAGCAGCAAGCAAAAACCCGTATATTAATTGTTGACGATTCATCGTTTATGCGGATGGCTATCCGGAGTGTCTTATCAAAAGATCCTTCCTTTGATATTGTCGGCACAGCAGCCGACGGCATGGAAGGCGTCGAAAAAGCCATTGCCCTCAAACCGGATCTTATTACGATGGATGTCGAAATGCCACGCATGGACGGCATTACCGCCCTGAAACAGATCATGGCGAAAGCTCCTACCAAAGTCATCATGGTCTCGACTCTGACCAACGAAGGCGCCAAATCAACGTTCGAAGCACTCGACGCCGGAGCAATCGATTACATTCCGAAAAACGTTACCGACTCATCAGATGCGCAGAACATTTTCCGCCAGGAGTTAATGCGCAAGATAAAGGAAGCGATAGCATCGCGCATACGCCACGTGCCCGGCAATGTTCCACCATCGACGCGCCCGGCACCGTCAGCTATCTCCGTGCCGCACCGGCCGACGTCATCAAAATTCCTCGGGAAGAAGATTCAGTACGTCGGCATCGGAGCCTCCACCGGCGGGCCGGTTGCATTGCAGGAAGTGCTTTCGCGCATCCCGGTCAATTTCCCGTATGGAATAATCGTCGGCATCCACATGCCAAAGGCGTTTACCGGACCGTATGCTGACCGCCTCAACGCAAAGTGCTCCATGACTATCAGAGAAGCTGTCGACGGAGACATTCTCAAGCCGGGACTGGCACTGATTGCACCGGGAGGGATGCACACCACGCTTGTTCGGCAGGGTGGGCACATTGTCGTCAAGACTCAGCCAACCAGTTTATACCCTCAATATGTGTATATACCCTCGGTTGACCTGTTAATATCAAGCATGGCTGAGGCGACCGGGGGAGCCATGTTGGGAGTGATTCTTACCGGGATGGGTAATGACGGATTCAAAGGGATGCAGATGCTGAAGCAGAAAGGTGGCGTTACGATTGCTCAGGATGAAGCGACCTCGACCATTTACGGCATGCCGAAAGCCTGTGTTGACGGAGGTGTGGCTGATGAGGTACTGCCGTTGGGACAAATCGGCTTTGAAATATCGAAGTTCATGTAATCCGTTGAAGAAATGAGCGGTTGAGTACAGAGAAGGGCGACCGACGTGGGCGCCCTTTTGTTATTTAGCGGTCCGCATACACAATCAGGCCTGTTCCTGACACTTCAACCCGGCAGTTTGAAAATCCACGCCGTTTCAGACGAAACATGATAAGCGGCGCGACCAGAGGGTGAACCCCCGGCAGAATAAGCGGGAAATGGGTGTACGACATACCGAGAAGAGCCGCCAAGGTTGCCTTACCATCTGTTTTACGTCTGTTATTTCTCAGCTTCTGATTTTGTTGGCCAACCGGCATGACTTAGCTGTGCTCACTGGTTTCATGAAAGACCAGATCCTTCCAGCTCTCAATAGTATTATCCAGACGCCACTGGCTCCCAGCCATATAGGTCAACTTGCTTTCCCCATCAATATAGACATGCATCGCTTCTTTCTTCTCAAAATCTTCAATATGCTTTTTCTCACCGGTAACCCAGCGAGCGGTTACATAACTGACCGGTTCAAAAGCCACTTTAACACTGTATTCGTGTTCAAGGCGGTGCATAACCACCTCGAACTGCAGCAGTCCAACCGCTCCGATAACCCAATCCGAACCCATCAGAGGCTTAAACACCTGGGTAGCACCCTCTTCAGCCAACTGGACTAACCCTTTCTCCAATGCCTTTGATTTCATCGGATTGAGCAGACGTACCTTGCGAAAATGTTCAGGGGCAAAACTCGGGATACCAGTGAACTTAAGATCTTCACCCATCGTAAAGGTATCGCCAATCTTGATTGTACCGTGATTATGGATGCCGATTATATCGCCCGGCCAGGCTTCTTCCACATTGGTGCGATCCTGTGCCATAAATATAGTAGCGTTTGCGATCTGAACGTCACGCCCCAAACGGACATGGCGAACCTTCATCCCCCGGGTAAATTTGCCGGAACAGATCCGGAAGAACGCGATCCGGTCACGGTGAGCCGGGTCCATATTCGCTTGAATTTTGAATGTAAACCCGCTGAAGGGTTCTTCATAGGGAGAAACAGTACGAGTTGCAGTTTCGCGTGGTAACGGATGCGGTGCATACTGGACAAAAGCATCCAGCAACTGCTGCACACCAAACGTATTAATGGCACTGCCAAAGAAAACCGGCGTCTGTTTTCCTGCCAGGTATGCCGGCATATCAAAGGGATTTGCCGCCCCCTCCAACAGTTCTATGTCATTTCTCAGTTCTTCTACCTGACTTCCAAGCAGTTCATCCAGACGTGGATCGTTCAGCCCCGTAACCGTTATTATTTCACCGGTACCGTCATCTGCATCTGCGTCAAAAAAGGTCAACTCTTTGGTATATAAGTGGTAGGTCCCCCGAAAACGCTTTCCCATTCCAATCGGCCACGTTATCGGAGCGGTCTGCATGTGAAGGTTTTTTTCGATATCGTCCAGAAGATCAAACGGTTCCTGTCCCTCACGGTCAAGCTTGTTCATGAACGTCATGATCGGAGTGTGACGTAATCGACAGACTTCCAGCAGCTTTTTGGTCTGGCTTTCAACTCCTTTAACAGAGTCAATCACCATCAATACCGAGTCTACGGCTGTCAAGACGCGGTAGGTATCCTCTGAAAAGTCGTTGTGGCCGGGGGTATCCAGCAGATTGATTTCGCATTCATCATAGGTAAACTTCATGACCGATGAGGTAACTGAAATGCCGCGCTGTTTTTCCAGATCCATCCAGTCGGATGTTGCATGTCGGGCACTCTTGCGGGCGCGAACCTCTCCAGCCTGCTGAATGGCGCCGCCGAAAAGCAACAGCTTCTCTGTGATCGTGGTTTTTCCGGCATCGGGATGGCTGATAATGGCAAAGGTACGACGTTTTTCGACTTCTATCTGGTTGAACAGTTCCACGGGGTGTAACTCCTTATAACAATCTGTATGACAATCGAAAGGCGGGCAAGCCCGCCTGATTTTTAAACACAATAGGTGAAGGTTATTATGACCTGAATACCAGCCGGTCAAGGCACCATCGGCCGCCTCCGGCAATCATCAGGTAGAGGGCCATACCCAGCAGAGCGGCATTGTACTCGATGCCCTGCCCGCGACCGGGGACGCAGTTTAAATTAAGAAAAAAACCATGGGCCCAATGAATCTTATAGATGGCAACCAACATGACTGCTGAGATTCCCGCTGCTGAGAGACGGGTCATAAAGCCGGTCAAAATGCCAAAACCACCGCCAAATTCAGCGATGATCGCCAGCAATGTGAAAATAGGCGGAATCCCCATTTTTTCTTCAAAGGTTTTAAATGTCCCCGTCAATCCCTGACCACCGAAAAGACCAAAGAGTTTCTGAGAACCGTGAGCCATGAAGATCAGCCCGAGCGGAATGCGAAGCATCAAGGGGGCAAACAAATCTGTCGCATCAAAACTTCCTTTAGCCATATACAACCTCCTCAATCTCCTTAAGAAACAGTCTGTTATTGTTAAATAAGCAATTTAATCGTGAAATAGAAATGAAAGCAGCTTTTTCCGGCGAAGGGCTTAGTGAATGAACGGAGGCAACCAGTTGAATAGCACATTTCTAAGGATTTAAATACATATATTACAGACGCATCTACCCATCTCCACGGTCTATTTTTAAATGGTTTCAAGCAAAAATGCAATAGTCCTCAGGTTTGAGGAGAAAACTATAATTAAGAGGTTATTTCCAACGCAATCAACTTTAAAATCAGAGCGCACCCAAAGGTAGCGTAGAAGAGAATTGCGGCACGATGAGGCAGTCCACGAAGAAAGCAGTTTACCGCTTTTATAATGTGAAAATAAATTGACTTTAATATGTGTAGTTTGTTATATTTACGCCGTTTCGTAGTGGAATTGGCGAGGTAAAAAATGGAAACGCGCTACCTAAGAACATTCAAATATGTTTTGGATCTGGGAAGCTTTTCCCTCGCTGCTCAGGAACTGTGTATAACTCAATCAGCGGTATCCCAGCGCATAAAGTTTCTTGAAGATCACTATGGATGCCAACTGATAGACCGTTCAGGTTCGACTCTTAAGCCAACCCCGTCAGGAGAGAAAGTACTTGCTAAAACAAATATGATTTTGATGGCTGTACACGATCTCGAAAATGATGTAAAGAACTTGGGGAAGAAAGTAGAGTTTTCAATAGGCTTTACGCCGACATTCGGTTTTGTTTTCTTGCCGAAGGTTTTAGATATCTTTCTGAAAAAAAACAGTCATGAAATAGATATCAAGTTTATTACCCAACAATCAGATCAATTAATTAAAAATCTTGCTGATAAAATATTTGACGTTATTGTTATTGAGCACTGTGAGGAATTAAAGAAAGAAAACCTTGCGCTTTTTCCTCTGTTCAAAGATGAAATGGTCATGATTTCATCACCATCACTGGGAATTGCAACCGAGGAAACCAGGCTCGAAGAGTTTTTTAAACATCGACTCATATCACGACGAGATGGATGTAGTTCACGTCACCTTTTCAAGGACAATTTAAGCAAAACAGGAAACTCTGTTGAAAACTTCAGGGGTGTTATCATTCACGATCATCTCAGATGTTTAATACAATCGACCTTACAGGGGCAAGGAGTTGCCTTTGTATCGAGATCTCTGGTTACTGACCATATTAATGCGGGTAATCTCCGTGAACACGTTATTCCCGGGTTTTGTAATACCCGTTCGCGTACATTGGCCTGTAATCAGAACAAGGTTCATGACCCCTTACTCAAGGATTTTATTGAGTCCGTCTTTCAGACTTTTAATTTGCAGTCACCTTTTCACACTTCTGAAAATGCTGCTGCAATCGAATTGTTGTAAATTTGTTTTTGCGCTATTCCTCTTTGGAAGCACGTCCGTCGCTGGTGGGCGGCCTGGTCTTCAAAACCAGTGGGGGGGATGAGAAATCTCCCCGGTGGGTTCGATTCCCATGTGCTTCCGCCATTTAATGTTTTATACGCTCCTGAGAAGTCTTAAGCCCCTTGAAATTAGGGGCTTTTTTATTATCTATTGTCCTTTATTGTCCTATATTATCCCTTGCAGTCCACTAATTATAGGTGTAACTTATGGTGTAACAGCTTCAATGCACCTCATAAAAGCCAAAAAAACTTACACCATTTGCTCCTATTTTTGTCGCGAGATGTTACACCAATAGTTCACAAACGCTTATTATATGGGCATCACAGCAGAAAGGAGTTACACCAATGGCAAGGAAAACGTTACCACTAGGAGCTTTAGAGATAGAAAGAGCCAAAGCCGGAAACAAGCCGCAACACCTGTTTGATGGTGGTGGTCTTTTTCTTCTTGTTGCGACATCTGGCGGCAAGTGGTGGCGCTTCAAATATTCCCACTCAGGCAAGAGCAAAACCATCTCGTTCGGCACCTATCCTGAAATATCACTTGCACAAGCCCGTGAGAAGCGGGAGGAGGCACGAAAGCTCCTTGCCGCAGGTGTTGACCCTTCGACAGATCGTAAGGCCGTCAAAGCAGCCAAGATAGAATTGCTGGCAAACAGCTTTGAATGTATCGCCCGTGAATGGCACAAGAAAATGTTGGGTGATAGTGCATGGACAGCAGACCATGCTGATACGATTATGACCCGTATGGAAAAAGATATGTTTCCTCGGATCGGTGGAAAGCCGATAACCGAAGTCACAGCCAAAGACATCCGAACTATTCTTGACCAGGTGAAAGAGAGGGGGGCTGTTGATACTGCCCGCCGGTGTAGAACGATAGCAAGTCAGGTATTCGTTTACGCGATTGGGACAGACAGGGCTGAATATAATATTGCCACAAGCCTGAGCAAACACCTACCAGCCGTCAGCAAGACACGTAAGCATATGTCATCAATAACGGACCCAAAGGAACTTGCACCACTACTCAGAGCCATAGACGGATATCAGGGGGGCTTTGTTGCCAAGAGTGCGTTGCAGTTATTGCCGCTGCTATTTGTGCGGCCTGGTGAGTTGCGGCATATGGAGTGGTCTGAAATTGACTTTGAAGTGGCTGAATGGAACATTCCTGCACAGAAGATGAAGATGAAAGTTGCTCACCTCGTACCACTGTCAGTCAGAGCGATAGAGATCCTGACAGCACTTAAGCCTCTTACTGGAAATAGTAAATATGTTTTCCCCTCAACAAGATCATTCGACCGATGTATGAGCGACAACACTATCAATGCCGCTTTTCGGCGCATGGACTTCGATGGCGACACAATCACCGGCCACGGATTCAGAGCGACAGCCAGAACGATACTCGATGAAATCTTGGGCTTTCGTGTTGACTTCATTGAACACCAACTTGCACACGCAGTCAAAGACCCGAACGGCAGGGCGTATAATCGGACGGCACACCTTGATGAGCGTAAAAAAATGATGCAGCTCTGGGCTGATTACCTGGACGGTCTTAAGGCGGGTGCAAAAGTGTTGCCGTTCAAGCAGAAAGCGGCATAAAACCATAAAAAGTGTGTAACGTTGAAGGTTTACACCATCCTATTACGTCTTTTTTATGTTGACACCATCCTATTAGGTGCTTTATCTTGTGGGCATGGAACGATTTATTTTGAAAATACCCGGCAAAGGAACAGTTTCACGTTACGGCGATCCATACGAAGTACTCAGGTCAATAGACTATGAGTTGAGACGCAAGCCGGGTACAACAGATGAGGAGTGGGAAAGTTGGGATTTCCAGCTTATGAGTACTTACCATGACAGTCAATCTGGAGTTAGGCCTTTAAATATACACCAAAATTACGGAATACGACATCAAGGGATAGCGGCACATTTAAAAAAAACATTCAAAGAAGCAATGCCTAAATTTATGGAGATGTTCCCGGAGATGCCGGCCCTTTTTCAAGGAAGAATTGAGTTTCATTCGCACTATGATAATTTGAAAGAGGTACATTTTATCCAACCATAACGTAACGCGGTACGATGTGAAAGCCGGGCTTACCCTTGAAAGATGTAACCAGAGCAGCAAGGGAGAGTAAGCCCCCGTCACTAATTAGACGGTTGAGACAAACAGGCAGCAGCGGAAGCCCAACGGATACGGTACAAACCACATAAGCAACAGACCAACGACCCCCGCGAAAGCGCGACTTTTCGGAAAGCCTGTGATGAAACACCAAGAGCATTTGATTATGTTCCGGCGTTTTGTCACAGGCTTTTTTGTTGCTCACTCAAAAGGAGCAGGCCATGCAGAGCCAGCAAACAAAAGCGGTACAAAATGTTTTACCGGAAACAGGTCTTGTGAGGTTGTCGCAAATTTTGGGCGACAAAAAGAAGGGGATTGCGCCAATTATCCCCGTAAGCAAGTCATCATGGTGGTCGGGCGTGGCATCGGGACGTTATCCGGCTTCGATCAAACTGTCAGAGCGCACAACCTGTTGGCGTGTAGAGGACATCCGGGCACTGATTCAATCGTCAGGGGAGGTTTTAAGCCATGCCTAAAAACAGGAAACCCGCAACCGGGGGGCAACCGGAAACGGGCTTGGAGAAGGGGAAAGCAAAAGACAATTTGTGCCTGAAGCCTACCACAAGCTCACAAACAACGCAACTATTCGGTACATTCGATCATGACACCATGAACGCCGTTATTGTGACGGCGCGGGAGGTGATCAATGAGTAAAACCCTGCAACTTTATTACTACGACATCTTCATGGATACCCCGCAACCAGTGACAAAAACAGAGCCTGATAGGAGTCTGGATGGGTACTCATACTTCTGTAAATCTGAAAACGGTGAATTTATCCCCTGGGATGGCCCTATCCCCAGCAGGGACACAGCGAAGAAAAGCGCACGAAAACAGACGGTAAAAACATCTTCTAAAATAGTTCATACCGATACCCAGCAACGTCCTAACGGTGGAACAGACCCTGAGCAAGAAACCACGGAGAGGGTAACAAAACTGAATGAAACGCACTTTGTAAGCAAAGAAGGCGGCAGAACTTATGTATTCGCTGAATCGTGGAATGCACTTATGGGACGCAACGAACTGCACCATTCAAGCTTTATCGACTTCCAGAACTACCACTTAAACAATATCGTATATTTCGGAGAGAGCAAAGCCGGGGAACCTGTGTATAAGCCGCTTGGAGAAGTGTGGTTAAAGCATGGAGACCGCCGCCAATATGAAGGGATCACGTTGGAGCCTGGCAAGGAAACGCCGGGATTTTATAACCTATGGCGGGGCTTTTCCGTTCAGCCAGCAGATGGATCGTGGCGGAGGATGCATGACCATATTTTCCATGTTGTATGTTCCGATAACGAGACCGCGTACCAATATGTAATGGGATGGCTTGCTACCGCCGTTCAGAAGCCGGGGGAACAAGCAGAGGTTGCCTTAGTCCTCCGTGGGAAGCGCGGCACAGGCAAGGGCATGTTAGGCAACTATATGTGTAAGCTGTTCGGAGGGAACGCCGCGCATATTACGAGCAGCAAATACTTGACAGGGAATTTTAACAGCCATTTGCGAGATGTCGTTTTTCTATTCGCTGACGAGGCGTTTTGGGCTGGTGATAAACAGGGCGAGTCTGTTTTGAAGGGCGTTATCACCGAACCTACACTGACGATCGAAGGCAAAGGGCGTGACGTGGTATTTGTCCGGAACATGCTCCACATCCTTATGGCCTCCAATAATGACTGGGTTGTCCCGGCTGGACTAGAAGAACGCCGCTTTTGTGTCCTGGACGTATCAGACGCGAAGATGCAGGACAAAGCCTATTTTAAAGCATTGGTAGATGAAATGGAAGCAGACGGTCTTGCTGCAATGCTCCATGCTCTCCAAAATCACGATCTGGGTGACTTTCAAATTCGGGATGTACCGCAGACATCAGGGCTATTTGAACAAAAGCTGCAGAGCCTTGACCCGTTCTTCCAATGGTGGTTCCACCGCTTGTCTGAGGGGGAGCTCATTCCTGGTAGTGGTTGGAAATATATCCCTACTGAAAAGCTCTACGGGTCATATATCGCGAACATGGCCGATAGGTCGATACATCATAGAGCGGGGCAAACTCTATTCGGGATGTCTCTCCGCAAAGTATTACCGAAAGGTTGGAAATCAAGATGCTACAGACAAATTGAAACCGAATACCCGAGTATTGGCGCTACACAGGCCTATCACTACCATGTACCACCATTGGAAACGTGCCGGAAACACTTTGAATCGTTAATAAAATCAAGTGTTGATTGGGGGGAATAACACGAAATGCCACCTATATGCCACCTATCAACATTGTAACTAGCCGTAATTATAGATGTTATGCCACCTAAGCCACGTATGGCACCTATTTTAAAAGCCTATACGAAAAAAAGACAATGTAATGTCTGTAGATATAAAATCTCTATACGTGCGAATAATAGGTAGCATAGGTGGCATAGGTGGCATAAAGCCTTTAATACCAACTATTTATAAATATGGATAGGTAGCTTACAGGTAGCTTACAGGTAGCATTTTAAGGTTAAAATAGGCCGTTAAGGAGAAAAAAATTATGAAAATGTTATTGAGCGAAGCCGGGGAATATTGGTGCCCATTTGCAAAACCGGGGAGGTCCAGAAGCGGAACCGCACCCATAAATGATAAATGTCTTGGCGAAGGGTGTGCAGCATGGGTCACCCTCAGTCGCACCGATAATAAAAGTGGGCATTGTGGGCTAACTGGTGTGAGAACCGGTAATTGGGCGGACGTATAAAGTACCCGGTTTTTATCATCATGGGAAAATTAACCAGATTATTCAAATCAACAAAATGAACCAGGCGGGAAAGTAAACGTCAAAGGAGCCCTCACAATGCGAAAAATAGACGATGCATTACTCTTGGAGATGGCAGATCGGGGAGACCAACAAACAGCCATAGCCGCCCATTTCGACGTATCACCGGCTGCAATAAGTAAGCGGCTCCAGCGCCTACGCCAGCACGCAGCACAAGCCGCCGTTCTGGATAACCTGACAGCCAAGGAGCAACGGTTCGTCGCGGAGATCTGTTCCGGCACGTCACAAACACAGAGCGCGGTCGCTGCCTTTGATGTCGGTTCGTATGATTCGGCCAAGGCCATTGGTAACAGACTCATGAAGGACCCAGACATAAACCTTGCCATAAGTACGATCATGGAGGCGCAGGGGCTGACCCGTGGACACTTGATAGCGCGCCTCAAGCATCACGTAGACGGTAATGATCCAAACGTATCACTCAGGGCCACAGTGGAGGGATTGAAGCTGACGGACTCTTACCCGGCGACCAAGAATGTCAACCTGAACCTAAACGTCGATGTGTGCCCGGTGGACCTGTCACGCTACGGATATGGACCGGCGAAGGGAACTGATTATGACATCCTCTGAGAGTGCCGGCGACCGGGGGAATAACTGCAGCATAAGGGGGGGACTATGACATGAATGCACAGATTGGAAGAGGACAGATGCCAGTAACCAAACCAGTTCAATTGAAAGAACAGAAAGGAGAATCATTATGGGCGGAGAAAGCACAACCAGCAGTCAGACAGCGAGCAAACCACTAACAGCGGCAGAGCGGCAGGACCTTTACCGTTCCTCAATCGGTAACATCCTCAACACCTACACCCAGAGCGGCCTGCCATACGGCGGCACAGGCAGCATGTCGAACGCGTCCAATGCGACGTTTAACCCCATTGCCACCAACAGCCAGGCTCCCGGGCAAATGCAAACAGGATACACCCCGGGTGCATGGGGCAGTCTTTACGATGCAACCGGTAACTCATCTACTTATGACAAAGGAGGGAAAGCCTATAGTCCACCCCTTATCCCCGGATTAGACCCCGGCAAGGAGTTTGCAAACGGGATGGAAGGTATTAAAGCATACTTTCAAGCCCCTGACCCAACGGTGAATATGCCGACCGGCGCAGCAGACCCAGGCGGAATAAATCTCCCTGTCTATCAAACACCGCAGTATCAAAGCGGGGGAGCATTCCAGGCTGGAGGCTACACACAGGGGCTCGATTATGCCAAAGGCAAGGACATGCAGGCACTGGACAACAACCTCGCCAAGCGGGGGCTCTGGTCGTCAGGGCTGGCACTGCAAGCAGCAAACGACACCAATGCGGCCTATTCAGGTGCTTATGAAAAGGCAGGAGCAGACCAGGCCACAGCACAAAACGCCTACAACCAGGCAGGGGCGCAAGCCGCCAATAATTTCAACGTGACCAATGCTAATAATTCCTATCAGGCAGGATGGAAACCGCTTGAATATCTGCAGGGCCTATGGAACAACACCGGCGGCCAGACTTCCGGTTCCAGCAGCTTCGGACAATCAATAAACGTAGGAGTTTAAACCATGAGCGGATGTCATTGGAAACGGGGTGTCGTGACCTCCTGCGGACCAGGGTGTATTTTCTATCAGCAGGAAGGATTTTGCACACTGTTTGAACCATGCCAAACATGGCCGGCCAGTTTTTCTGCTCGGTATAGATCAGACGGGGACAAAGAGGAAAACGGCCAGCGCACCATGAATTTTCTCAGAAAACTGGATTTCCCCGAATTGAGAATTTCCATGGTGTTCCTGACACGGCACCTTTACGGACAAGGGTGAATATGGAAACGGCCGGTTTCCCTCCCCTGGGGATCCCGGCCTTATTTTATGCCATGCACCAGAACACCAATCAGTAAAAAACCCGGAAGCATGGCCGGGCGCCGGTAATAACGAATAACGCAAAAAGGGCGGGGACCAATCAGTAAAAAGGCACGTGACCACCGTAATATGGTTTCGTGCCTTTCCTGTTCAAGATTAGATCTATTGAGGGACTACTCGCACAGGCCGGCCGTATTGATCCATATGTACACCGGGCCCGTATGCGTCGGGGGTTTCTATGTAAGAATTGCCATAGTTTACAGAGTGTCGGCGTGAGCGCAAAACCCTATCAATCGGCCCCATTTCTTGTTGATCCTCCGGTAGTGGCGCGACACTCACAAGCCTGTTATTCTGGAAACCAAGGGCGTAAGAATTATCGTCCCGGCCATAAGCGTGATCATTAAATTTGTAAATCAGGTAATCCGTACCATTCGACATGGTAGCGTTCACCGGTTGTACGTACTTCTGCAGCACTTCCTGGCGAGTCATGCCGCTTGATAAATCTGTTGTGGTGGGGCGTGGTGTTCCTGCGCAACCTGAAAGGAAAACAACGGCGGCAAATACGAGTAGCTTTTCCATGGCAACACCTCTTTATGAGCGAGTCTACATATATAAATTTCAATGTCAAGGATGGATGCTCTGACGGCCGGAAGATTCACACCTGGCGCCGCACCCTGTTTTTCTTTGCTTCAAACAGCTTATCCATTCCTGCTGGGGTCACGTACCAGATCCGCCCGAGTTTTACCGCTCCGGGGATTTCTCCCCGGTTGCAGTAGCGCGATATCTCTACTCGGTCTAGTCCCCATACGGGGGCGGCTTCGTGTGCCTTGATTCTCGCCATCTTGCGGGCGGCTTCAATGCCGTCGGGCGGGTTGGTACTGTTTTTGGTCCCTGCGATGCGTGTCATGTTCTTACTCGCTTTCTAGTGAAATATAGCCGGGACATCCGTCACCAGGCGGGATAAAATAAGGTGTTGCTGTTTCACCGTGGTTGGCTAGTATTCTGGCGTCTTTTCCGTGTATCGATCTCAACTGAATCAATTCTGCTATCATTTCTTCGATGGTCATGCTGCACCCCCTGGCATTACACAAGCGCGACCTATCCGCTTAAATTCGTTTAGGGATGCCTGCGTATGATCATCCATGTACTTGATCGCTGCTTTTAACACGACGATCCTTGTACCTGGCTTGAAATCTTGTAATAACCATCTGAAAAGATCCTGGTGAACGTTATCTTTTTTCATGCCGCACCCCCGGCCATTACGACCGATTTATTGCGGAGTGTTTCTTGCTCCCACCAGCTCCCACGGTTGAGAATAGAAAGCGCCGATAAATCCCCCATATCAACCAACGGGACAACCTGCCCCCCATAAGTGATGCCTGCCTTGATTGCTTCGGGTCTCTCTTGTTCAAGACGCTTATACTGTTCGTTTTTCTGCATACTGCACACCCCTTAACTTGGATTCCAGACACTATAAGAGTGCGCCGGTAGGACTATCCGCACTTACGTGCTGCCCTCCTTGCGGTAAGGGCACATCCTACCAACGCACTCAGCGGAAACCGGGGGCGTTGATGTATCCCGTAGCGTTGTATTAGTCGCCGGGGGAAGCAGGGGAGAAGCTTTAGTAAGTGCGGATAAACGGGAAGCTAACACAGGGGAAAGAGGGCGTCAATAGAAAAACATCAACAAAATCAAATATTTACCTGTTGAATTTAACAGAATACCTGTTGCGGGAATGGGTTAATAATGGACAGCGAATCGTTTGAATCTCTGAAAAAGGACATTTCCGCCAATGGTCTGACGCAGACCAATCACCGGCTATTTACATATGGCAAGGGATAATAGTATTCTTCGGCTCTCCTAGCCGCTTCTTCACTGTTCTTCTGAATTGTTATTATGTCATTGTCTGCGGCAACTATATAATCTTTAATGCATCTTAAGTAGTTATAAACATCTGAGTTATATTGATCAACTTGCTGGTTGTACTCATCAATTTGAGATCGATACCTAAACCTTTCTGACCTTATCGGTGGCGAAGAAGGACTATGGCAGTCCATAGACGGATATTTGTGTACTGAGTCAAAATTAGAATAACCATAGGTTTTAGTAGTAGCAAATATAGACAAACCGAAAATCGTTAATGAAGATAAAAATAGCATTTTCATAGTGACACCTCTGGCGTGAGTATATCGGTTACATGGGCATTGTCAACACTCCGGAGGGATTAACAGTCTCTGGAAATTTGTCGCACCCAGTGAGAGAGGTGACCGTAGCGGCGCAGCGCGTCTCATGCCACCCCTCCCCATGGCAATCGCGGCCAGAAAAACATATTGGGACCGCACTCAGCTGGAGAAAAACAACCGCAACAAAATCAGATACACAAAACCTTTTAGTGATATTTTTCCCCGTGCAGTTTCTTATTGGAATGTCACCACTGTTCCAGTATATTGCAGCTGCAAGTTTTGACGTAAAATCATGATAGACAGAAACTTTTAGGTGTAACTTTAGGTGTATCTAGCAAAATAACATTGCAAATAACTTAATTAATCTAAGCGTATATGGGAACTTTTGTATTCCCATGTGCCCATTTAAATCCTGTTGTCGGTCTTCCAAAAGGCGGTCGGAAATCAATATGGAACAGGACCAGATACTGTGTAACAAAGGTGAAAACCCCCTAAAACCGCACCGGTATGGTGTCAGTCTCAGACGCAGCATTCCCATAAATTTTCAATCATGAAAAATCTCATTCTTGGCACAGCCGGACATATCGATCACGGTAAAACCTCACTGGTACGGGCCCTGACCGGCATCGACACGGACAGGTTGAAGGAAGAAAAGGCGCGGGGAATTACCATTGAACTGGGGTTTGCGCATCTTGAGCTTTCCGGAGACATCAGATTCGGCATAATCGATGTTCCCGGTCATGAAAAATTTGTACGATCGATGGTGGCCGGTGTTGGCGGCATGGATATTGTCATGCTGGTAATCGCCGCTGACGAAGGTATCATGCCACAGACGCGGGAGCATATGGATATCCTGCGGTTACTTGGAGTCAAAAACGGCCTGGTAGCCCTGACCAAGTGCGATATGGTCGATCGGGAATGGCTGGAACTGGTCACCGAGGAGGTGCGCGAATTCGTGTCCGGCAGTTTCCTGGAAAATGCCCCGATTGTGCCGGTTTCGTCCCGTACCGCAGAAGGTCTCGATGTTCTGAAGACCGTCCTGACCCGCCTGGCAAACGATGTTGCCGAAAAACGCCGTGAAGGGTACTTTCGTTTGCCGGTTGACCGGGTCTTTACCATGACCGGTTTTGGAACAGTGGTGACAGGCACTCTCCTCTCAGGCGAAATCACCGTTGGAGATGAATTGGAACTACTTCCGTCAGGCAGGGAGGGAAGAGTTCGCGGCATCCAGGCTCACGGCAGCAAAGTTGAAAAGGGCTTGGCAGGCCAGCGCCTGGCGGTCAATTTGCAGGGAGTGGCTCTGGATCAGGTGCGGCGAGGAGACGTTGTTGTTCCACGCAATCTGTTTCAAACAACCCGCGCAGTGGATGTCCGCCTCGACCACCTCTCTACGGCCCCCCGGGAATTGAAACACCGCACCAGCGTACAACTTCATTCGGCTACCTATGAGGTTCAAGCTCAGGTTATCCTGCTGGACCGTGATAGCATTCAGCCGGGAGACAGCACGTATGCGCAGTTGCGACTGGCTGAACCGGTCCTGCTCAATTCAGGGGACAGCTATATACTGCGCATAGCCTCACCCGCCACCACGATAGGCGGCGGTGTTGTGTTGGACCCCTTTCCCCCCCGCCGCAGGCGCCGGAGTGAAGAAGCGGTGATGCTGCTGGAGTCACTTGAGAGCCAGGAGCACCAGCGAGTCTGCGCCCTGATCATTGGCCAAAGCAAGCTGTCCGGAATTTCATTCGAGGATATTCTCTTGCGCTCCGGTATCGCACGCAAGGCCGCAGAGACGGCACTTGCAGTACTCCTCAGTACCGGTGATATTCTTCAAATGACTCGTGAACCACGCATGTTTCTGTCCAGAGATTCTTTTGATTCACTCAAGAATGGATTGGTAGATGAGGTGAGTTCATTTTTGGCGTCCAACCCTCTTAAACATGGAATGGGTAAGGAAGAACTAAAAACCCGTCTGCCCAAGCGAAGTGACCTGCGTTTTTTTACGCCGATTCTGTCAGCTCTGGAACGGGACGGGTTGGTAATACCCGAGCGTGACATCGTCATGCTGGCAGGCCAGGCTGTGCGAACAACCGCTTCGCTAGAAGAGCTGACGTCGGCCGTCAGTTCATTTTTGCGGGAAAAAGCACTTGAGCCTCCCACCATAAAAGAGCTCATGGAGCGTTTCCATTTTGACGAGAAGTCCGTCCGCGATAATATTGCCATCCTGATCAGAAATGGCGATGCGGTGCGTATATCCAGTGATTTGTTCTACGCCAGCGAGGTTTTGGACGGCCTGCGGGAAAAATTGATCCATCATCTTCGCGAAAAGGAAGAGATCACACCGCCTGAATACCGTGAACTGACGGGACTGTCTCGCAAATTTCTCATTCCGCTCTTGGAACATTTCGACAGTGAAAAGGTTACCATCAGAGTGGGAGACAAACGAGTTTTACGGAAACGCTTGTAGTACTGCCGTTTCCTCTGTGTACAAGTATGTATAAGAGAGAACTATGAGGAGAGTACGCAGTTAATATCCGGAGGAACCGCTCATTTTCGCATGGCACCGCCTGCAGTCATTCATGGGAAAAGCCACACGCATATGGCAGGCGCCGCAGAAGTAGCTATCCAGATATGTGCGCCTAGCCTCTTAAGCAGCAACTTCTCCGAGTGAAGCTTCGAGAGCCGGCATGTCGTGCTCGAGGATGGTGCGGACATCGAGCAGAAAACGCTCCCGCTGAATTCGGCCGATCACCGGTTGTGATGCCCCCCGCAGTCGCTGCTCGATCTGTTGGGCTGACAGCCCGCTGATACGGACTTCGAGGAGAGTTGTCGGCAGGCACAGCAAGGGGAGTGAACCGCCGCCGGCGCTGGATTCGCCCTTATGTTTCAACAGTGTTACCGTTTTGGGAAGCCGGCGGCGCAGTAAACGGACAAGCCGGTCTGCCCTTCGCGACAATTCGACCGGAGTTGCCGTGAGCATGCGCAGAGTCGGGATTTCACAAATTGCGTGCCGTTCGTCGCGATACAGACGCAACGTTGCTTCCAGCGCCGCCAGGGATAGCTTGTCCATCCGGAAAGCTCGCATCAGCGGGTGGCGTTTCATCGGCTCAAGCAGTTCCCGTTTGCCGGCAATGATGCCGGCCTGGGGTCCCCCCAGAAGTTTATCACCGCTAAAGGTTACCACATCAACACCTGCATCCAGATAACAGCCGACGGTCGGCTCTCCGGGAATGCCATACGGTGCCAGGTCAATCAAGCAGCCGCTGCCGGCATCCGCCATGACCGGGACTCCGATTTTTTTCCCCAGAACAGATAGTTCCTCGACAGACACTTCAGCAGTAAAACCAACCACGGCAAAGTTGCTGGTATGCACCTTGAGCAGCAGAGCCGTAGCATCGTTATGTGCGTTAAAGTAGTCACGGACATGGGTGCAGTTGGTCGCACCGACCTCTACCAGATGCGCCCCGCTCTGCTGCATTACCTCGGGGATGCGGAAGGAACCGCCAATTTCCACCAACTCTCCCCGGGAGACGATAACCTCTCTGCCTAATGCCAGAGTCGACAAAGCCAAAATGACGGCTGCAGCATTGTTGTTAACCACCAGCGCCGCTTCAGCGCCGGCCAGTTCGCAGATAAGCCCTTCCACATGGTCATGACGTTTGCCACGCACCCCGCTGGACAGGTCGTATTCAAGGTTGGAATACCCACAAGAAACTCTGCGGATGGCCTCTTCAGCCTCGAAAGCCAGCGGTGAACGGCCCAGGTTGGTGTGAATTACGACCCCCGTGCCATTAACGACCTCCCGGAGGCTGGGCCGGCAGCGACAAGCAAGTTCAGCGCTGACCAACAAGCTCAGATGTTCACGGGATAGATCAACGCTTGAATTGTGGCGAACGGCACCACGCAGACGGTCAAGCACTTGCCGGACCGCAGCCAGCAGTTCCGTCCGGGGATGAGAGGCCGCAAGGGCAGTCATCTGATCCCAGGCCAGAACACGATCAACTTTGGGTATCTGCTTCAAAAGCTCTTGCTTCATTTATGGCTCCCGTTTGTTCTGATACCCGCTGACTTATAATTAAATTTCAAAACTTTTAAAACATGGCAGATTCAGACAGTACCCAGTCCACAGGCGTTGCTGACCGGCTTCATGAAAAATAAAGTACGGTTAAGATTACTTTTTTGCCAAAATGCTTGTAACACCCCCTCGTTCCCTGTTATTTTCTTGATGTTTCATTTATACACTTTATGAATGAAACTGGACTTTAGACTTCTGTAGCGATCTTTGAAAAATGTTGTTTTGCCCCAAAAAA
>JABBNX010000271.1 GCA_019352135.1 Pseudomonadota bacterium | reverse complement strand
GCATGTATTAACCTAGAGTTGCCACCATTTCTATCTTAGAAGCTACGGGAGAGACAAGTTTTTGAACTCCATGCCCAGGATTAGATTGGCGTTGAGAAATAATCAATCCCATCTGTTCTAATAGCCCTACATCCCTTGTGATAGCAGTACGATCACGATGAAGTCGAACAACCAATTCGTTGATGGTTTTTGGCTCTAGCAAGACTTCCTTCATTATTCGGCGACGTGATGCAGAAAGAACGGTAAACATCTTCTGAGGGTCTTCAAAAGACAGAGTTACTGTGCCATCGAATGTGCCACCCTGATCGGCGCGTTTTGCAGCATTTCTTGCGCGGTCAAAAAAACCAGCTACATCGCCAGTACGTACAACGATTTTCTTGGTCATGGTTTTTCCTTCCCTAATTGACTGATTAACTCCATCCACTCTTGCTGAAATCTATCCAAAGTTGCCTCGTAACTCTCAAACTCTACCGGCTCAACTGATCCCATGTAGTGTCGATGGTGATAGTCATGAGCATTGTCAAAGCCAAGTACGCGCCCATTATCTACCTGGCATATATCGTGATTGATATAAGCTATGGCGTATCTGGTAACTATGTTTTTGCCGCTCTCCCTATATCCCCACACTTCATAGCTCAAGAGCCCTCCACCGGACTTTGGTTTGGGATGGAAACGTTCTTTCTCCAACAAGATTTCCGTGCGAGATTTCGTCATGTGTGACATATAATATCACACCTGAAAACATGGTCTACAATTGATTTCATAGAATGAAAAACACCTCGCCCTATAAGGGGGAGGCGTTTAGGTTACGAAAGCATTCCAGAAAGACACATCAGAGCTGCTTACTTGTCCACCGGGGCGGGGTTATGTGTCCGGAGGGCAAGGAATTTGGTGCCAATTTGCATAGAGCCAATATTACCTATCTCGTCTAAGTTCCAAAACTAAATTCGTCCGCTTGACCCGCTTCTTGGCGCAAAACTGGCTCGGTACTCTCCTAAGAGGGGAATGCACGGACTGGTGTTCAAGCTCTCTGCGGCAGATCCAGCAAGAGCTGCCTAGCCGAATGTCGCCGTACTGCACCGCGGTGCGCCCCATCAATCTTCCCGGAACACCCGTTTGCAGTGACAAGGTCGACTTGCCATTCTTGCAACATATCTTGCAACTTGCTCAGCTTGAGACAAACATCTGACTGTAAGAATCCTCGCCTTTCCAGCGTAAGCAAAATGTGGATCGAGTGGTATATATGACAGCCATGGCAGTCATGCTATGTCATCCATGGCGCATTCATCAGTAGCCTATTCTGGGCGTGCCAATACTGATGAAAATATCCGTTTGAAAATAAATGATAAAAATTAAATTCACCTTGCTGGCATAGCGGTTGCTAAGTAGGAGATGCATACGTCTTATGCAATGAAGTCAGTTAGGCACCCCACTGATTGGATACTCCCTCCTTTCAGACTCTTCCTGTGACGCAAAGCGTCACAGGTATTTTTTTGGTGTGTCAAACCTCTTAACTTCCATCAGTTTTTTGATTGTGGAGGCGAGCTTCTATGAGCACTTTGGCAAGTTTGTGTTGTCTGGTGCGATATAAAAAAATGGGTAACTTTAGGAGTGAGAAATGGCTTTGTATATTACTGAAGAATGTATCAACTGCGATGTCTGTGAGCCGGAATGCCCGAATGGTGCCCTCGCTCAAGGCGAGAACATATACGTTGTCGATCCCGAAAATTGTACTGAATGTGTTGGCCACTTCGACACACCGCAATGTGTAGAAGTATGCCCGGTCAATTGCATCACCCAGGATCCTGCTCATCTGGAAAGTAGAGAGCAATTACAGGCCAAGTTTGAAAATATGCTGGGCAAGGAAGCATAACTTTTCAAGAGTCTTGTAATTGGAATAAAGATATGAGGATTGCGGTTACCAGCCAGAACTTCAAGAGCGTTACTGGACACGCAGGAATGAGTCGTCGCTTCATCATCTTTGAGGTCGGCGCCCCTTGCGATGTCCCTGCGATAGTGTGGCTCGATCTACCCACGAAAATGTCTTTCCATGCGTTCTCCGGAGACAAGCATCCGCTGGACGATATGGATGTCATTCTTACGGCGAATAGCAATCAAGGGTTCGTCGAGAAATTAACTCAGCGTGGCATTCAAGTGATCACCTGCGATGAAGGCGATCCGCACAAAGCGGTGTGCGACTTCCTCAATGGTGTGAGCAAGCCTGCTGCCTCACCTGACCACAGGATCCGGAGGCGGATTAAGCCTCCTGAAGGGTGTGGTTGCGCTTGTCAACTTGAAGCCGCCTGCTACACATCATGACGGAAAGGGCCATAAATGCTGTTAACTGGCCTGCATTCATTCATTATTTTTTAATTGATACTAAGGGGAGGGTTCCAGGATGTTGAAAGTCGTTGGAGGTTTTATTGCAGGAGCGTTTTTTTTCGGGGTGCTCGTTTACAACTTCATGGGTAGCCTGATGTTCAGGGAAGTGCAAAGTCCATTCGGTGTAGAAGAAACGGTCGCCCGCATTCAGCAAAATATTCAGAATACAGGCAATGGCTGGTCGCTGTCCGGCCTGCGCAATCCAGGTAAGGCGGTCGAGGCGGATGGCGGGAATACCTTGCCGGTGCTATTGATCGAGGCTTGCAGTACAAAATATTCCGGACCGATTCTCAAGGATGATTCTGTTCGTTTCCTCTCCAACCTGATGCCTTGCAAGATTTCGGTCTACAAGAAGAACGACGGCAAAACCTATATCGGCATGATGAATGCGGGATTCATGGGGGGAATGTTCGGTTCCAAGGTGGGTGAGACCATGCGTCATGTCGCCGCAGATCAGGCCAAATTCATCCAGTTCGATCCGAGCAAACCTGCGCCAGCAATGATCAAGGGCACT
>JABBNX010000270.1 GCA_019352135.1 Pseudomonadota bacterium | reverse complement strand
GCTCTTCCGATCTGGTGGGTCGCCGGGGAGAGCGCAGCAGTGATACGAACGCTGACGCCAAGTTCCTCCTGCAATTCACGCATCAGGCACTCTTCCGATGATTCTCCGCTCTCGATCTTGCCCCCCGGGAACTCCCATTTGAGCGGAAGGGTCATGGAGGAGCCCCGCTGGGCCGCCAGCACCTTCCCACTCTGTTCGATGATGGCACATGCTACGTGGAGATGGCGCATCACGGAGTCCCTGTCTGATGCTGGTTTAACATCTGTTTGCCGACCCAGCGGCAGGCAAACTGATAGGCGATCCGGCCGCTATTGTCCCCTTTGTCATATCCCCACTGTATTGCCGCTTCCCGCGCTTCATCATCCCAGACAAGCGATGATCGCTGTTTGGCAAAGAGTTTTTCGACCCATTGCCGCGTGACGCTGATGTATTGCTCCAGGTTGAAAGGGTGAAAGCCGACCCAGAGCCCGAACCGGCCGGAAAGTGAAATCTTTTCCTCAATCGCCTCGCCGTGGTGCATTTCATTGTTTATCAGCATCGCGCCGCGGTTGTCGGTTTCAAACTCCGGCAGCAGGTGGCGGCGGTTTGAGGTGACGTAGATCAGGACGTTGCCGGGCGGTGCATAGACGGCACCATCCAGGGCGCTTTTGAGCATTTTGTAGCTTGACTCCCCTACTTCGAACGAAACATCGTCGGAGAAGATAATAAAGCGGTACGGCAACCGTTTGATGCTGTCTACGATGTCCGGCAAGTGGATCAGGTCATTCTTGTCAACCTGGACAATCCGCAGCCCCTGCACAGCATAATTGTTGAGCAGGGCCCGGATCAGCGACGATTTGCCGGTGCCGCGCGTGCCCCAGAGCAGGGTGTTGTTGGCGGGATACCCGGCAAGAAACTGGCGGGTGTTTTCTTCAACCATCTGTTTCTGCTCTTCGATGCCGAGCAGGTCGTCCAGCCTGATCTCCTCGATGCTTTCTACCGGTTCCAGGTAACCGGCGAAGGAGTGTCGCCTCCAGTTGGCGGCGTGGCAGAGCGCCCAATCGACATCGGCCACCGGTTTTGGCAGCAGGAGCTGCAGTGATGTGAGTACCTGTTTAAGTTGTGATGCCAGTTCATTGTCCATAGTGCCGCCTCGCATGCCAATTTATGAGCCGATGAACGCCAGAAAATGCGATTGACGTTTCATTGGTAATAACATATTGTTTTTTGCGCGTCAGCCAGAATTACCGGTTGGTTGCGCATATGTGATGCTATTATCCGGAGAGTCGAGCGATGTTTTTAAAGGTTACCGATATTGCCGCCGCCATCGGCGTTGATGAAAAAACCGTGGTCAACTGGGTGAAAACTAAGGGACTTCCGGCTCACAAGCAGGATGACCGTTATCGCATCAATCGGGTAGATCTCCTGGAATGGGCCACGAACCATGGGATCACAATTCCTCCCGAGCTCTTTGCTGCCAGTGACGAAACTCCGGATCGACCGCTTGTGTCCGATGCGCTGGTCCAGGGAGGGATCTTTTACGATCTGCCTGGCGATACCCCGGAATCGGCACTGCGTGAGGTTGTTTCCCGTCTCAAGCTGCCCCGGAGCCTTGACCCGGAATTCCTGCTGCAAACCTTGCTGGCACGTGAAGCGCTCGGTTCAACCGCCTTCGGAAACGGTATTGCCATCCCTCATGTGCGCAATCCGATTGTCGGGCAGACCGGTGAATCGGCCATCAGTCTCTGCTTTCTCAAGAACCCGATCGACTTTGATGCGATTGACGGTACGCCGGTAACAATCCTCTTTACCCTGGTAACTCCCAATGTCAAGGCGCATCTGCATCTGCTGGCCAAGCTGGCGTTTCTGCTGCATGACCAACGTTTTCAGACTCTCCTGCATCGCCCCGGGACAGAAAACGAGATCATGACGGCTGTCCGTGAGCTGGAGGAAACCATCATCAAAAAGTAAGAAGCTGTTTTCTGCTCTTTTAGTACGATAGAAATAATTTCGTGAACGTACTTATCCCGTTTATTGGGGCCGGCAGAAAATAACTTCGTTTTCGTACGTATCCTGTTTATCAGGGCCAGGAGGTGAGTGCATCATGGTGCAGGAGTTGGCATCCGCAGGTACACTGATTTTTGCCGCGACATTGCTGGCCGCCCTCTCCGGTGTTCCGTTGCTGATTACCGGTCTGCTGAGTGCCTCCCGTGGTCAACTACTGTCGATTGTACTCATGCTGGCGGCTTCAATTGCTGGTTTGAGCGGTGCTGCCCTGACACTGATTACCGGCCGTTCTGAAGTTTTTCAATGTGCCTGGACGCTCCCGTTCGGCCCGGCCGGATTTGGCGTCGATCCGCTTTCAGCCTGGTTCCTGATTCCCATCTTTCTGATCACCAGCTGTGCTGCACTATATGCCCGTACCTACTGGCACGCCGACCTCTACCCCCACAACGTCCGCAAGATGACCTTCTTTTTCGGGTTGATGGTCGCCGGCATGAGCGCGGTAGTCCTTGCACGTGACGGCATTTCCTTCCTGTTTGCCTGGGAGATCATGGCGCTGGCCGCTTACTTCCTGGTATCAACTGAAGATGAAAAGCCTGAGGTAAACGAAGCCGGCACGCTCTACATGATAACCACCCACATCGGGACACTCGGTCTGTTTGCCCTCTTTCCACTCCTGAACCTGCTGACCGGTACCTGGCTCTTCCCGGCAGCCGGCTCACTTTCGGCCTCATCTCCCCTGGCTGCCGCTGTGTATCTGATCGCCCTGTTCGGTTTCGGCATGAAGGCCGGTATCATGCCGCTCCACATCTGGCTCCCTTCGGCCCACGCCAACGCTCCCAGTCATGTTTCTGCCGCCATGTCAGGCGTTATCCTTAAAGTCGGGGTGTACGGGCTGATACGGACCTTTTCGTT
>JABBNX010000269.1 GCA_019352135.1 Pseudomonadota bacterium | reverse complement strand
AGTTCGGCATGATTCCGTCAATGAGGCGCAAAGGAAACTGTTACGACAACGCTCAATGGAGAGTTTCTGGGGCAGCCTCAAAAACGAACTGGTACATCATTGCCGCTATGCAACGCGTGCAGAAGCAAAGGCTTCTATCCAGGAATACATTGAAATCTTCTATAACCGCCAAAGACGACATTCGCGTCTTGGCTATCTTTCACCAGCAGATTTTGTGCTGAATTACAACCACCTGAAAAAAGCTGCTTGAGTTGGATGTGTCTACTGTTGACAGGACAGGTCAGCCGAACGATTACGAAGAAACGAGCCTCAAGCGAAGTTTGCTTCCCGTATTGGGGTGAGCATCCCGACTCTCAGAAAGATGGAGTCCGGGGACCCTACCGTCAAGATCGGTTATTGGGCAACAGCATTAGACCTCCTTTACCACGCCGAAGATTTGGACTTAATTCTTGCGGTCCCAGAAGATTTGTTTGCCAAATACGTAAATAACGAATAAACCAACCCGTCGCCGTGCCTCGGGGAAAAGACAATGATCTACCGTATTGGTGTGTGGGAGAGAACCTCGGAAGATCCTCGTCTTGTTGGGGAGATGATAAGCGAAATTGGAGAAGCGGGCAAACCTCGGAGCGCGTTCAGGTACGGTCGAACTTACCTTGAGGATTCCAGCGCCTTCGCTCTTGACCCGATTTCACTGCCCTTGACAGATGAATCGTTTACAACGTCCGATCCATCAATGTTCGGTATTTTCGAAGATAGCGTACCCGATGACTGGGGGAAAAAACTCCTCGTACGGCGCCACAATATTCCCCGTAATGGCCAGAACCCACCTAACTTACTGCTTGCTCTTCGAAGCTCGAGTCTTGGGGCTTTGTCCTACTCCGACAGCACCAATCCGGCCGATTCACCGCAGGACACCTCAATAATCCACTTATCTGAACTCGTAACTGCCGCAGAGCAGTTCGAGCGAGGTGATCTACAGGAAACTGGTTTATCCCTTCTTTTTGGAGCGGGAAGTTCGCCTGGGGGTGCCCGACCAAAAGCAGTAGTATTTGCCGAAGGCGACTGCAACAATTATATCGCAAAGTTTCCCAGCGTGAAGGACCAGGAAGATGTTGTGAAGATTGAATTTGCGACGATGGAGACTGCCCGACTGGCGGGGCTCAATGTCCCCGACACCCGTCTCGTCCAATGCGCGAACTAGCCAGTGCTCCTCGTCCGCCGTTTTGACATAATCCCATCCGGCCGCCGGCATATGATCAGCTTCCAGACTCTCTTGAAATCTCACGGTTTCTACAACCTGCGCTATCAGGATCTACTGGCTGTTCTAAGAAAATACAGTAATGATCCTCAGGAAGATTCCGAGCTGTTTTTCCGTCAGATGGTTTTCAATGCTGTAGTAGGGAACACGGATGACCACTTAAAAAATTTCTGGATGGTTTTCGACCACATGCAAGGATGGAGACTGTCTCCGGCCTTCGACCTGATCCCCAATATAGGTAGGAACGACGAACACGTCCTCCTGTTCGACACCAGTGCTTACTTTCCCGGCCGGGCGAAACTCGGAAAACTTGGTAAACAGTGGGGAATTCATAACTCGGCACACATAGTCACTCAGGTTTTTGACGCAGTGGCATGCTGGAGGTCTCTCTTTAACAACGCCGGGGTGCCAGTTGTTGATACCAGCACGTTTAAGGAGATTGATTCCAATTTGGTGAGCTGACGAAAGTGTTGGTGCTGCAAAGATTTCTCCATCCGAACTGTCGTAACGTCAAGCGGCAGATGCACTCCGACAAATCAGTGAAGGCGGAGCCGAAGCCCCGCCTTCTGAAATATCAATATTTCATATATCGGGCTAATACCCAAATATTTTCAGCACAGGCGGCAATAAAATTTCACCCGCCAGGCCAGGGGCCATTCTGGCGGCTGTTTTAGGTAGTGCAGCACCTGAGACGGTGGGATCGACGACAATTCCCAACGTGAGGAAGTACACCATCTGCCGCTGCGCTAAACCGGTAGCTGCTGGAGAAGCTGTCGGATCCAGTAAAAAGCCGTGGCTTACACCGGTCTGGTCAAACTGGAAATACCCTTCCGTTGGCGCTGTAGCCGCTGCAGATGACGCTGCAAAATCCACTTTAGGCGTCGGAGCGCCTGTCGCATCCAGCATGTACATGAACGTAGCGGGTACACGAGGTGTTGCAGCTCCCACATAACCGAGTTGTTTGAATTTTGGTGCAACTGCGGCTCCGGCTGCGCCCAATACTTCACGACCTCCCAGAGCATTGCCGAAGTAGCGGGTATTGGCATTCGGAATAACCATGTCGCCTCCGGTTGCCTCCTGAATAACAATACGGCCGGAAAGGCGTGAAGGCAGACCGGTTGCAAGCGGGGTCGTCATCGTCGCCGGATCAACCGTATCAACAATGCTCTGGGTTACCTGGAAGAACTGGTTGTAGGTCGGTGTGCCGGCAATGATACCCTTTGCTGTCAGCCCGGCGTTGATACTTGGACTGAAAGCGGGGCTATCCCTCAGCAGGTAAGCAAGGCGCCCGCCGGGGACACTCAGGAAACCCTTCATGTCTTTATCAAGTGAAATTTGGTTGTAAGGATGTGGGGTTGAGTCACTTCCATACATAGTTGCATTCCCAGCCAGATAGTAGGCCCCGACTATTGAGCCGAGGCTGATACTGACGTATTTGATATCAACCGTGGGATTGGGTATAATTCCCAAGGTGGCAAATCCGCCTGTTCGCATCGTTAATTCGAGCCGGTTCAGGTTAAACGCTGCCTGCTGGATATTGGAACGTGTGGCGAGCGGGGCGCCGACAGCCATAAAATCCTGACCCCAGACAGCGCCGGTTGTATGTGCCGGAACCGCAAGAGCGCCATGCATGGGGAGATCGAT